>NZ_JAULSJ010000003.1:0-200645 GCF_030518295.1 Chryseobacterium urinae
TTTTTCATAGAAACATTTTTTTGGTTTTGTAATGTAAATATGAATTTCTTTTATTTAATGTACAACAACTTTAACTTATATTAACACACATTAAAGTGAATAATATAAGTTAAAGTATATAGAATACATCCAAAGTACATCAGAACTTTGTGTAACTTTCGGAAATTGTTTTGAGATTTTTAATTTGTAGTTTTCAGTCGTATAATCTTAGTGTTTATAATTAGGTGATTGGCGATTAGATAACATCTTTTACAAAAATCGCTTTCTTAATGTATTCCAAAAATAAAGAAAACTTACTTTTAACCTTTTTCATAATATAAAATGTTAATATTTTTGTGGTAATAAATTTACAATCTTTATGCCAAAAGTCAATGCATAATTTTTATTTTTTTAACATTTTTCTTTAATAAATTGTAAACTGTTGTATAATAGCTGTTTGGAGTTTTTTTTCTTTTATTTTTACTTTTACAGGTATAAATTTCTTTTATTTTGTTAATTTTTAGAAAGTATTGATGTTATTTTTATTTGAAATTTTGATATCTGCAAAAAATGTAACCCAAAAGAAATGCAAATCCACTATTACTCTTTTGCATTATTATTTCCATAAACCCTCAAAATTTCATAAATTTGCAAATTGCCGTATTATACAGCAATTAAAAGCGAAATTTAATGGAAGAAGAAAAAAAATCACTCAATTTTATTGAGCAAATTATCGAAGATGATTTGGCAAACGGTCTGGGAAAAGATCAGCTCCGTTTCCGTTTTCCGCCTGAACCAAACGGTTATCTACATGTAGGTCATACAAAAGCGATCTGCATCAACTTCGGTTTGGGTGAAAAATACAATGCTCCCGTAAACCTTCGTTTCGACGATACGAACCCTGAAAAAGAAGAACAGGAATTTGTAGATTCTATTATGAAAGACGTTGAATGGCTAGGTTTCAAATGGGATAAAGTTTTGTACGCCTCCGATTACTTCCAGCAGCTTTACGATTGGGCAGTTCAGTTGATAAAAGAAGGGAAAGCTTACGTAGATGAGCAGCCGTCTGAAGTGATTACCGAGCAGAGAAAAAATCCGGCAGAACCGGGTGTGGAATCTCCTTTCAGAAACCGTCCTGTTGAAGAATCTTTAGATTTATTCGAAAGAATGAAAAACGGTGAGTTCGAAAGCGGTTCTATGTCTCTTCGTGCAAAAATCGACATGACTTCACCGAATATGAACATGCGTGATCCTGTGATGTACAGAATTCTGAACAAACCTCACCACAGAACAGGAACCGATTGGAAAATTTACCCAATGTACGACTGGGCGCATGGTGAATCTGATTATATTGAACAAATTTCTCACTCGCTGTGTTCTTTAGAGTTTGAAAACCACAGACCTTTATACAACTGGTACTTAGATCAGGTGTACGAAGAAGGAAAAGTGAAAAACAAGCAGAGAGAATTTGCGAGAATGAACGTTTCTTACATGATTACTTCCAAAAGAAAACTGCAGAGGCTGATTGCCGAAAATGTAGTAAACGGTTGGGATGATCCGAGAATGCCTACGATTTCCGGAATGAGAAGAAAAGGATTTACGCCTGCTTCCATCAGAAATTTTATTGAAAAAGTAGGAGTTGCCAAAAGAGAAAATCTTATTGAGCTTCAGTTACTGGAATTCTGCGTTCGTGAAGACCTTAATAAAGTCGCAAAACGTGTAATGACGGTTGTGGATCCTGTCAAATTAGTCATTGAAAACTATCCGGAAGGAAAAGAAGAATGGCTGGAAACAGAAAACAATCCTGAACAGGAAAATGCAGGAACAAGAGAAATTCCGTTCTCCAGAGAATTATATATTGAGCGTGAAGACTTTAAAGAAGAAGCAAACAACAAATTCTTCAGACTAAAGTTAGGCGGAGAAGTTCGTCTGAAATCTGCTTACATCATTAAAGGTGAAAGAGTAGAAAAAGACGAAAACGGAAACATTACGACCATTTACGCAACCTACGACGAAAAATCCAAGTCAGGAAGCGGAACAGAAGAAAGCTTAAGAAAAGTAAAAGGAACCATTCATTGGGTGTCTGCGAAACACGCAATTCCTGTGGAAGTAAGAAATTACGACAAATTATTCACTGTGGAACAGCCAGATGCAGAGAAAGATGTCGATTTCCTAAACTTTATCAATCAGGATTCTGTAACTACCATTCAGGGATTTGCTGAACCAAGCTTAAAAGATGTGGCAGTTGGAGAACCTCTTCAATTCCAGAGAATTGGCTATTTCACGAAAGATCAGGATTCTACGGATACAAACTTTGTATTCAACAGAACTGTGACGTTAAAAGACTCTTATAAGCCGGAGTAAAAATTTATTATACATATAAATAAAACAGGGCTTAATTTTTAAGCCCTGTTTTTTGTTTTTAACCCTAACGAAACAAAAATGATAACCAAAAAATAAGGTTATCCGTGAAAAGTATTTGTGTCATTCGTGTTTAAAAACAGTAATTAAAATTAAAAATTGTGAAACTTATATATCTATACACCAACTCATTCAAAGGGCTTTCCAAAGAAAGCTGGATGCTTGCTTTGGTCATGCTCATCAATCGGGCAGGTTCCATGGTGCTTCCTTTTCTGGGAGTTTACATGACCGATCATTTGAAATTCAGTATCGAAAATACAGGAATTGTACTCAGCTTTTTCGGAATCGGTTCGGTAATCGGTTCCTGGCTGGGCGGATTTATTACAGACAGAATCGGGGAATACAGAGTTCAGTATCTCAGTTTATTGCTCAGTGTGCCTTTATTTTGTATGATTCCTCTATTTAAGACAGAAATAGGAGTGGCGACCATTATTTTGCTGCAAAGCATTGTAAGCGATTCCTTCCGTCCTGCAAATTCGGTTGCCATTACAAAATATGCGAAACCCGAAAATATCACCAGAGCATTTTCCTTAAACCGGATGGCAATAAATTTAGGCTTTTCCATTGGTCCTGCTTTGGGCGGTATTTTATCGGCAATTTCCTACGAATTTTTATTTTTCAGCAATGCTTTTACAGCTTTGGTGGCGGGAATTTTATACATCGTCTTTTTCAGAAAACGAAACATTCTGGCAAAATTAAAAGCCCGAAAAGTGCAGGAATCCATAGAAATTAAAAAAGAAAATTCACCTTACCGCGATGGTAAATTTCTGGTTTACTGTTTTTTCTGCATGCTGTTTTCAATCTGTTTCTTCCAGTTATTCAGTACGCTGACTATTTTTTATAAAGACACAGCACATCTGAGTCAGCAAAGTATAGGATATATTTTGGGATACAGCGGCTTTTTAGTCGTTTTACTCGAAATGGGATTGGTACAGGTTGCCGAAAAATATTTCAGTCTTGCTGTAACCATGCTTTTGGGAACCTTCATCTGTGGATTTGCTTATGCCATGCTTGGTTTTGATTACAGTATCGTGACTTTGGTTGTATCCATGAGCCTTCTCTGCGTAGGAGAAATTTGGGCTTTGCCGTTTATGTCAACCATCACGGCATTACGCTCCGGAAAAAACAACAAAGGAGCTTACATGGGCTTGAACGGAATTTCATTCTCCATCGCCTTTATTGTAACACCTACTTTGGGAACGTTCATCGCCGAAAGATTCGGATTTACCATATTATGGATCGGGACAGGAGTTTTATCCACAATCATTGCCATTGCGTTTTATTACATTGTTCCGTGGATGATTGGCGACAGAAAACAGGCAGAATCTTAAATATTTTGGGCGTGTCCCTCATTCCGGAGCTAAACCTCATAGGTTTTTAAAACCTATGAGGTTTCCCCTTACAATTCGGGTCGGGCTGCTTTGGGGTTCGCTTCGCTTCCGTACTCGTTCGTTCCTCACTCGCACCGGCGCCTTCGTCGCCGCCCGCCGCATCCCTCACGCGAACGAAGTAGTTCATAGAAATTTCAGTCCGTCACAGAAAATGTTATCATCAATTTCGTCTGAAGCCCAACTCACATTATTTTAAACAAATCTTCTGCGAATTTATATTTTCCACACAGAAAAGTACAGTTTTTGCTTCCCTTCATTCAATGACAAAACTCTGCTTTCTATTTTCATTATGTTCCGTTTCCCTGCTGTTTTCTCAAGAAAGAGATTCTGCAGCACTGATTTCAGAAGTCAGAATCGATGCCTACAAGAAACCCACAACTTTTATTTCGTCCACAAAATCGGTTGCTGTGGTTTCAGAAAATCTGCTTAACCAGAATACACCCGAAAGAATGCTCGAATCCATCAATCAGATTGCAGGAGCCAGAATGGAAGAACGTTCTCCCGGAAGCTACAGGATTTCCCTTCGCGGAAGCACTTTGCGATCCCCTTTTGGCGTTCGGAATGTGAAAGTTTATCTTGATGATTTTATTCTGTCCGATGCTTCGGGAAACACCTATTTTAATGTTGTTTCTCCTGAACTCATCAACCGGATAGAAATATATAAAGGCCCTGAAAGCGGAGATTATGGCGCCGTAACGGGCGGAACTGTTTTGCTTCAGACCAGAAAATCAGACCAGATTTCCGCAAATCTGGCAATTGGAAGTTATGGAACCTTTAACCAGAGTTTTGATCTTTCCAAACACATTGGGAAGCACTCTTTTCAGGTTTTTCAGAACTATTATCAAACCGATTCTTATCGGGAACAGTCGAAGGTTCAGCGAAAGCAGATTTTTGTAAAAGACCATTTTCAATATTTAGAAAATGGATTGCTCAAAGCCATGATTTTGTACGCTGATCTCGATTATCAGACTCCGGGAGGACTCACGTTAGAACAGATGCAGATCAACCGGAAACAGGCAAGACCGGCAACCAAAACAGTTCCGGGTGCAAAAGAACAGGATGCCGGAATCCGCAATAAAATGATTTTAGCAGGAGTTTCAAATGATTATAACTTCAGTCCGGATTTCTCCCATTTCATTTTAATTCAGGGTTCTTACGTAGATTTTGAAAATCCGTTTATCACCAATTATGAAAACCGTTTTGAAAAGAATTTTGCACTAAGAACGCATCTCAATTACGAAAAAAACTGGAATACTGTTTCATTAGCCTACCGATTGGGATTTGAAGTCGGAATTAATGATATTTTGGTCAGAAATTACGATAATAATAGAGGGACAGAAGGAAACCCGCAGAATTTCGATCAGATTAAAAATACTTCAGGATTTTTCTTTCTTTCTCAAAAACTGAATGTCAGCGAAAAATTATTCACCGATCTTTCCATCAGTTTAAATTCAAATTCTTACGACTGGAACCGGATATATCCCCGAAATGAAGAAGGAAAAGTTCATTTTAAAAATCAATGGCTGCCCAATTTTGGGTTTACCTATCTTTTGGGAAAAGGTTTTTCTGTGCGCGGAAAAATAGGGAAGGGGAATTCTGCACCCACGAATGAGGAAATCCGCTCTTCGAATCAGCAGTTTAATACAAATTTAAAACCCGAATTCGGTTGGAACAAGGAAATCGGGATTCGAAAACAATTCGGCAACTATATTTTTGTGGAAGGAAGTTATTTTGATTTCCGGATGAAAGATGCAATTGTGAGAAGGCAGAACGAAGCAGGACAGGAATACTTCGTCAATTCCGGAGAAACCGTTCAAAAAGGTATTGAAATTTTAATGGAATCGAAGAATTTTAATCTGAAAAACAACTTTTTAAGCCATTTTAAATTCAGGTTTTCGGGAAGTTTTTACGATTTTACATTTAAAAATTATCAGCAGAGCGTAAATGATTTTTCAGGAAATGAAATCACCGGAGTTCCCAAAACAACAATCAACAGTTTGCTGAATTTTACGTTTTTCAGAAAACTTTCGGTAGATTATTCCCATTTTTACACGTCAAAAATTCCTTTGAATGATGCCAATTCAGTATGGTCGGAACCAAGTTTGGTTGGGAATATTCAGTTCAGATTTCCTGTACATTTTGAAAAAACGAGAGTCAGTTTATATCTTCAGATTCAAAACTTATATAATGAAGAGTACGTTTTAGGCTTCGATATTAATGCTTTCGGAAACCGTTATTACAATCCGGCTGCCAAAAGAAATTTTGTGTTGGGGATGAAGGTTGATTTTTAATGTCATTGCGAGAAGCGAAGCGACGAAGCAATCTCGTGTTGTTGTCCGCAATTTGTAATCATTAAAAAATTTTGGATTCTTTGCTGAGTGAAAAGTTTATACTGAGTTTGTCTAAAACTAAACAGATGCTTAGTTAAAAATAAACAATAAAAATAGATAAAGATTGCTTCGTCACGTTTGTTCCTCGCAATGACATTATTTCGAAAGAATGTTTTTCACAATCATTTCCGCATGAATTCTCGAATTTTCAATAAACCAGAGATGTGTATCTTTTCCTCCGCAAACCACACCCGCCAAATACAGATTCGGAACATTGGTTTCCATGGTTTCAGGATGATAAAGCGGGTTCAAACAATCGCCCTGCAATTCGATTCCGGAATTTTTTAAAAAATCAAAATCAGGAAGATAGCCGGTCATTGCAAGAACAAAATCATTTTCAATTTCCTGCAGTTCACCTTTTTCATCTTTAAAAACAACGGAATGTTGTTTAATTTCCATTAATTCGGCATTGAAATAAGCAGCAATACTTCCTTCCGCAATTCTGTTTTCAATGTCCGGTTTCACCCAGTATTTTACACTTTTTGAAATCTCGGAATGTCGGATAATCATGGTGACTTCCGCGCCTTTTCTGTAAGTTTCCAAAGCAGCATCGACTGCCGAATTGCTCGAACCTACCACAACGATTTTCTGTTTTGCGTAAGGATAAGGTTCTGTATAATAATGTTTTACTTTGGGTAAATCTTCTCCGGGAATATTCATCAGATTCGGAATATCATAGAATCCCGTTGAAATAATGACGTTTTTCGCTAAATATTTTCCTTTCGATGTTTCAATGGTGAAAATTTCATTCTCTTTGGAAACTTTTTCTACCTTTTCATATAAATTGATTTTGATATTCCGCTGTCTTGCAATTCCCTGATAATATTCCAATGCTTCCTGTCTTCCCGGTTTTGGAGCCGTTGAAATAAAAGGAATTCCATCAATTTCCAGTTTTTCGGCAGTCGAGAAAAAACGCATATACAAAGGATAATTGTACAGAGAATTAACGATGGTTCCTTTTTCGATAACCCGATAAGAAAGATTGTTTTTCTGCGCTTCCAGTGCACAGTTCAGCCCGATCGGTCCGCCTCCGATGATAAGAATATCTAAAATTTCCATAGAACAAATGTAAGGAAAAGCCATCAACAAAGACTTTTTCAGTAAAAGCAAAAAACTATTCTTTTCATAATGACCATCTATTCGAAAAATATGAAATTCCTTCAACAGTAAACTTTCAAAACGATTCTAAAAGCATGGCATTTATTTTGGTAAATGATAATCAGACATTAAAAACATGAAAAAAATAATCATTTCCTTGCTGGTTTTATCTGCGGTTGCGTGTAAGAAGAACCCTGAAAAATTCGTTAATGATGAGGTTAATGCTAAAGGCAAAACCATTACGGATAGTTCAATCAGTAGTAGAACGAAAATTACCAAAGATCAGGCTTTAAAAAAGATCAATGAGGATATTATACAGGCTTTAAAGGATAAAAACTTTAAGAAGTTTGCGGAATTTATTCACCCTGAAAAAGGAGTCCGTTTTTCGATGTACGCTTTCGTGAATCCAAAAGAAGACAAAAAATTTTCAAAAGCAGATTTTATCAGATATCAACCTACCAAAACACTTTTCATTTGGGGAACAATGGACGGTACCGGAGATCTGTACAGAGCGAATATCCATGATTATTTAGCAGACTGGGTGTACTCCAAAGATTTTGCGACAGCGCAGGTTTCTTTAAATGAGTTTCAGGGAAAAGGAAATTCTCTGAATAATGTAAAGGAAATTTATCCAAATGCAGATTTTACGGAAAATTTCATGAAAGGCTCAGAAGCCAACTCCGGAATGGACTGGAAATGCCTTCGTCTGATTTTTGAAGAATTTCAGGGAAAATATTATCTGATTGGTGTTGTTAACGATCAGTGGACGATTTAGAATAAATTAAAAAAACTTCGACAGATCTAGTTCGATGTTGTGAATACTCAGTGTAATATTTAAACAATGTATCATTGTTAAATGTGTTTTCATTCATAAAGAAGTTCAACGATCTTATGTCATTCTGACGAAGGAAGAATCTCATAAATAGTTGTTTTGTAAGTAACTGAATTGTTAATAACTTATTCCGGTAGAGACCCTTCGACAAGCTCAGGGTGACATCTCTAATACTAACTGCAATATTTAAACAATATATGATTGTTAAAGATGATTTTCATTGAGACAGGAGTTTGACGATCCTATGTCATTCTGACGAAGGAAGAATCTCATAAATATTTGTTTTATAAGTAACTGAATTGTTAATAACTTATTCCGGTAGAGACCCTTCGACAAGCTCAGGGTGACACCTCTAATACTAACATAATATGATGTCTATACAGTAGCGTTAATATGTAAAATCTTCGTGATTATAAAATTTCCGCTAATTTTTTAGTTAAATTTTTTCTTGAAAACTGTTCAATATTCTGAGTGTTTTCTGAAAGATTTCCGTCTTTCCAAAGTTCAAATTTTTCTAAAATAAATTCTTTAATTTTCACGGAATCATCATAACTGAAATGTTTTCCGGCTTGTGTTTCATTTAAAATTTTCGAAACATCTGCATCTTTAGGTCCAAAAGAAATAATTTGTTTTCCTGTTGCCAGATATTCAAATATTTTTCCGGGGATGATTCCTTTGGAAGAATCGTTCGGAAAGTTGGTGATGAGCAGTATTTCCGAAGTCTGCATTTCTTCAATCGCTTTGTCGTGGGAAAGATATCCTAAATTCAGAATATGATTTTTCAGGTTTGAATGTTCTATTGAATTCAGAATTTTATCATCAATTCTTCCTGCAAATTTCAAAGTAAACTTTTCAGCGAATTCTTCATTTTCTGTAACCAGATCATTCAGAGCTTTCCATAGATTTTCAGGGTTTCTCAACTGTTCCAGAACACCGATGTAACTTAATGTGAATTTTGTTTGAGTGTCGGAGAATTTAAGTGTTTGAGAATTTGAGTCTGACTCGTCAAAACCATTCGTAATACAAAGTGCATTAGCTCCGTTTTTACGGAAATTTTCAGCATCGGTGTAACTTGTTGCCAAAGTAATATCTGCATTTCTGAAAACTTCGCTTTCCAGTTGACGGTGCTTTTGGTCGGAACTTTTGGTCAGTTTTAAGTGTTTGTAATAAGAGATTTCTGTCCACGGATCACGGAAATCGGCAATCCACTTTAGGTTAGGAAGTTTCTTTTTTAAATTCAAACCAATCAAATGCAGAGAATGCGGCGGCCCTGAAGTTACCACAACCTCAATCTGATTTTCTGTTAAATATTGTTCCAGAAATTTCACGGAAGGTTTTACCCAGAAAACTCTCGCATCGGGAATGAAAAAATTGCCTCTCACCCAAATCGAAAGCTTTGATTTCCAGCTTTGATTTTTACCGACATCAAACTGCCCCGCTTTAAATTTTTTATTGCTTTTGTTCAGTTTTTCAGCCAGTTGATAAGGCTCCCAGATTTTTGTTTTTACAATTTCCAGATCTTTCGGAACATCTTTCATCAAACTTTCATCCAGCAAAGGATAACTCGGGTTTTCCGGTGTATAAATCACAGGTTTCCATCCGAATTCAGGTAAATATTTTGCAAATTTCAGCCATCTCTGCACACCGGGACCTCCTGCAGGAGGCCAGTAATAGGTGATGATGAGTATTTTTTTTTGAGAATTCATTGATAATTATTTTAACCGCAAAAGGGGCAAAAGATGATGATGCTTTTTTAGATATTCAAAAGGTGACAAAATGTAATTCACTATTTTAATCGTATTGATCAAAATATTTATTAATAAATGTCTCTTGACCAAAGTGATAAATATTTTTTACATTAAAATTTACTAAAACACCTTTTGGTACTTTTAGTAGATTCATATAATTTAGAATTTGAGATTTGTGAATTTCCAAAAGAGAAGATACAGCTTTTATTTCCAAAACAATTAAATCTTCAATCAGGAAGTCGCATTTGAAATCACAATTTAAATACTCATCTTTATAAATTACAGGAATTTGAAACTCAGATTTGTATTCGATATTCCTTAATTTAAACTCTTTTTCTAAAGCTTTATGATATACAATTTCTGCCAAACCTGCGCCTAAAATCTTGTGAACTTCTATACAAGCTCCATTAATTCTATAGGTAAGATCTGTAATGTATTTTTGAGTAATCATAAGCTCAACGCTTTTTCAAACTTTTGAATTTCTAAATCTTTTCCATTTGTCTTTTGTCTCTTTTGCGGTAAAGAAAATAAATTCCAGCGCCACTCAAAACAATAAATAAACCGAAGCAGATTAATGAAATCCATTTTCCTTTTTCGATAACTTCCGGTTCGAAGACCATTCTCACACTATGATTTCCCGCAGGAACGTGAACGGCACGAAGAAGATAATCTGCCTTAATGTAAGGAACTTCTTTTTCGTCGATGAAGAATTTCCATCCGTGAGGATAGTAAATTTCAGAAAAAACTGCCAATTGCGGCGTTTTGGACTGAGATTTAAATTCCAGTTCGTTGGGTTGATATTTCGTTAAATTGATGAAGGCTGTTGAGTCTGCCTGAACAGGTTTTCCATCAAAATATTTCTTATCATCTGCGGAAATAACAGCGGTTCTTTTGCTGTTGATGGTTCCGATTGCTTTGATTTCCTGATTCGGAGATTCTACGAATTTAAGATCGCTTACAAACCATGCGTTTCCGTTGGCTTTTGGATTCGGCATTGCCTGAGGTTGTTCCGGACCTCCTAAAACCAAATATTTTGCATTCAGAAGATTCAGGATATTCGGAACTTTTACGGAATCCATGATCTGGAAATATTCGTTGATTACATCATCGTATCTTCTCAGTTTTACCGCATGATAACCTCCAATAGAAGATTTGAAATAAGAAGTATTTGTTTCGCTGAATGTTCCTAAAATATTGTTGAAAATTCTGTAATGCGTTTTGTCTTTTTCGGCGATGGTTTCTAATGTTTTGTTCACATTTACATTTGCTAAAATAGGTTCCAGATTTGGATTTCCCTGAACTTTTTCAGCCATCAGATCTGAGCTTTCCGTCTGGAAGGGATTTTCAGCAAAGATTTTATCAACATAATTATCATCGTTCAGATAACGTTTGTTAACCGTCCAAAGATCGAATAAACTGACTACTCCAATAATGACCAAAGCAATGTTCTGATTCAGCTTTTGCTTTAAGACAAGGAATAAAGCAGCAACTGCAATAGCAACATAAATGAATGCTTTAATGGCATCGATTCTGAATAATTTAAATCTTTCGTCTATAAGATAATCCAGTAAGAAAGGAGGAAGATAGGTCTTTTCATTATCGGTATGAAATCCTAATAAAGATTTTCCGAAAACCAGTAAAATCAATACAAATCCTAAAGTTCCGCCGCCTACGTAAAGAAGTGTTTTTTGTTTGTATTCCTGTGTGAGTGTTTTATCTGTGAAGAATCTGTATAATCCGATGATCGCAATTAAAGGAAATAATAATTCTACAACCACCAAAATAGAAGAAGGTGCTCTGAATTTATTATAAAAAGGCACAAAATCGATGAAAAAGTCGGAAAGTGCCATGAAATTACTTCCCCAAGCTAAAAATACGGTAAGAATAGAAGCTCCTAAAATCCAGTAGCGGTATTTTTTCCATGCGATGAAGAATCCTAAAAGCGCAAGAAAACAAACAATAGCTCCCTGATAAGCAGGTCCCGAAGTTCCCGGCTGATCTCCCCAATAGGTTAGATTCCCGAAACCTTTGGAAATTCTGTCATATTCAGCTTGTGAGCTTACGTTTTCCTGAACCAATTCCTGAATTTTAGCCATCATTTCTTTTCCTTCCGGTTCCTGACTTCCGCCTCCCATCAATCTCGGGATGAACAGGTTTAAGGTTTCCAGTTTTCCGTAGCTCCACATCAGCATACTTTCTTTATCCATTCCGGAATCTCCGCCTGTATTGCTGCTGTTCGTAAGGATCTGTTTTCCACGAACGGTTTCTTTGATGTACTCTGAATTCGCCATGATTCTCTGAGAATTCATTCCGACTCCGATTAAACATGAAGCGGCAACAATTCCGGACGAAATCAGGAAGTGTTTCATTGGTGTTTTTTTCAGAATACCTCTTATCAGCTCAGAAAGGAATAAAAATCCTAACGCTAAGAAAAGATAATACGTCATCTGTGGGTGGTTTGCAGCGATCTGAAGCCCCATAAACAAAGTCGTGACGATGAATCCCCAAACGTATTGTTTCCGGATGTAAACGAGTAAAATTCCGGCTAAGAGCGGTGCGAAATATTCAATGGTATTGATTTTTCCGTTGTGTCCCGCAGCAATGGCAATATAAAAATAGGTGGAAAGTCCGAAAAAAGTAGCTCCTAAAAGGGCGTATTTCCAGTTTCTTACCACAACCATTCCCAAAAGAAAAAATCCTGCGGAAAGAAGAAAAAGATAATTAACCGGTCTTGGCAGAAAATTCAGTTTGGAATCGATTTTTTTGATGATGTCTCCGTTAAACTGACTTCCCATCTGATACGTCGGCATTCCTCCAAACATGGAATCGCTCCAGTAGGTTTCCTTTCCGGTATCGGCTCTGTAATCGAGAAGCTCTTTTGCACCGCCTCGATATTGCACGATATCATGCTGAAAAAGCTGCTTTCCCGTGAAAACAGGAGTGGAGTATAAAAATGCTAAAACGATAAATACAACTAATGAAATTGCAATATAAATCAGGTTTTTATTTTTCGCCATGTTGATGGTTATTATCTAAATATTTTTCGGAATTGTTATCTTTTGCTGTTGTTTTCTTTTACCTCTTCATAATCAACGGTTTCTGCATCCCAGTTGATTTTTTTCTTCGTATTGTCTGAGTTTCTGATGTCCTGCTCCTTTCTGTTTTCGTTTCTGTTCTGGTTAGACAGATAGCTGTGGAATTTTCTGAAAAAGATTCTCTTCAGGATATTCCACACAAAATAGATGATAATCGTTGCGAGTACAAACTCAAAAATATGTTTCATCATAATAAAAATATTTAAGGTTTAATGCTCAAAGCCTCTGTAACGCTTTGACATTTCAACTTTAAACGATCTGCTTTATTTCGCAGAAGGATTTACCATTACAGAAGAATTGGAAACACTCGTCATAGACTGAGATTCTTTTCCTCTGGAAATACTTTCAATCTGTGTCGTTTTTACAGAAATATTCTGGTTTTTGATCCATCCTGTATTCTGGTCAAACGTAATCGTTCCGTTTTGTGTAAGTTCCGTGCTTAAGCTGTGCGTAACATCACCCTGATTTTCCTTATTAACTTTCTTAGGAATTCCTCCGGTTACAGAAATTTCAGCCACTCCGTTTCCTACACTTTTCAGAATATAGTTAGACGTCACTTTAATTCTTCCCTGTGCATCAGCATTTTCGCTGTTTGTCCATTTTTCGCCGATTTTTGCACCTTTTTTAGGGATAATCGTCAAATTTTTGTTGAACTGATCTCTAAGAACTTTTTCGTTGAAAGATTCCTTAAGACTTGCAACTACGCTTTCTTTCTGGTTTTTATCTTTAATCAGCGATCCTACAGAATTGGCAACTTTACTGTAAACAGCATCAAAACCTGTAATAGAAATTACATTTCCTTTGGTGTCCATCTTCATGTTCAGCTTATTTCCGGTCAATGCTCTGTTGATATTCCAGATCATCTTCAGGTCATCCTCTTTCGGGATCGGCAGTTTCGTATCTACTACGATAGTTTTTCCCTGTGCCGTCTGAGAGCTTCTTTTTGCGATTAAATTTAAGGTAATATCGTAAACATTCCCTTTAATATCATTCACCGTAAAAGACATTTCGTCGGTAGATTCACTCGTTCCGTTCAAAGTTTTCCCTTGAGGATCAGTCATGGTTTTCGTATCTCTCTGATACGTTGTTAAAGGATAAGTTTTTCCTTTTTCCAGTTTAAAAGTCTGCGTATACACTCCCGCTGAATCTTTAATCGCCGGATTTTCCTCTACTTTCGCTACAGAATCTGCCGGAACTTCCACCGTAATCGTTTTTCCGGTTTTAGGATCTACTTTTGTAATTTTTGCCGTTTCTTTTTTGTTGCACGAAACAATGGCTATGGTTGAAATGAGCGCTAACGCTGCTATGTTTTTCATTGTAAATTTTTAAATGTTAATCGAATTAATTGGCTTTCATAAATTTCTGTCTCACCGCTTCATATAAAATTGCTCCACACGCAACAGAAACATTTAAAGACTGTGTTTTTCCCTCGATCGGAAGTTTTATTTTTTCATCAGAATGGTGAAGAACCTCTTTGGAAATTCCTGTTTCTTCATTTCCCATAACGATTGCACAAGGTTCTGTAAAATCAATATCATAAATTAATTTTTCAGCCTTTTCGCTTGCTGCAAATACGGAAATGCCGCTTTGCTGAAGAAAATCTACCACATGAGCAAGATTCGGAGCTTTACAGATTTTTACATTATAAAGAGCTCCTGCTGAAGTTTTTATCGCATCGGAATTAATCGGCGCTGCTCCTTTTTCGGGAATAATCACCGCATCTACTCCCACACATTCTGCGGTTCTGCAGATGGCGCCAAAGTTTCTGACGTCTGTTAATCTGTCCAGAATCAATAAAAAAGGAGTTTTTCCGTCCTCAAACAATTGAGGAACCACATCTTCCACTTTATGAAAAGGAACATCCGAAATAAAAGCAACCACTCCCTGATGATTTTTTCTCGTAAAACGATTCAGCTTTTCTACCGGAACGTAATTGGGACGGATTTTATTTTTCGCCAGAATGGCTTTAAGTTCAGCATAAATAGGTCCCTGCAATGCATTCTGCACAAAAACCTTGTCAATTGTTTTTCCCGCTTCTATAGCTTCAATTACGGGACGCAGCCCGAAAATAAAATCGTCTTTCATTGAATAAATTTTATGTTAAAGGTTCAAAGTTCAAAGTTTTATGTTTAAAGTTTAATGTTTTGAGTTCTCTGTTTTAAAGTGAATCCGGTTCACATCAAGAATTTTAAACTTTAAACCAGAAACAATTATGTTTTGTACTTTGTTCCTTTTAAATCTGTTATATTTAAATATTTAATAAATGAGCCAATCTTTCGGCTTAATACTTCAGTCTGTTCTCTTAATGTTTCAAATTTTTCCTCAGAGATAAAATTTCTGTCAAAAACCCGGTATAACTGTGACCTTGTTTCGCCACAAGAAGCTTTTACTATTGAAAGAAACTGAATAAATTCTCTGTTTCCGTTTCTTTCAAAACCTTCAGCGATATTATCCATCACTGAACCCGAAGAACTATCAATCTGATTGCAGAGTTTAAAATTATTTTTAAGATTAGTAGATTCAATAATTCCGTAAATTTCTTTACACAATTCGCGCGATAATTTCCAAATTTCTAAATCTTCGAATCTATTTACTGTTGCCATGAACCTTAAACTTTAAACTAAAAACCTTGAAACTCTAATACTTTTCCCCTAAAATAGCTCTCTTCTGCGCCAAAGCATAGCCATAATGCAGACCTTCGTGCATATTGTTAAAAATAATGGCATCCTGAATGCTTTTCAGATCCAGCCCAAAACTTGTGGTGTAAGGTGTATAATCTGAAAAGAAATCGCTGTCGTAATCTTTCATCAGGATTTTTGAAGTTTCGGTTAGTAAAAACTCCAGATCTTCCACTTCAGATTTCTGCACATCCAGATTCGGAAGCGTTCCTTTTTTGTAGGTCTCAATCCAGTATTTATCAATTCTGAAAGGATTTCCGCTTAGATAATAGTGTAGCAACTGTTGTGTAGCAACCGTATGAGCAATGTTCCAGTAAAGATTATTGTTGAAACCGTCCGGAATCAGTAAAAGATCTTCATGAGAAGTGTTTTGCAGAATATCCAGAAGGTTTTTTCTTACTTGTCTGTGTGCTTGAAAATGATAATTCATTTTGCAAAAATTTTAATCTCCAAAAATAGTTTAATAAACTGGAAATGACAATTTTTGAACGGTGGATTAAAGCAAAATTTATATATTTTTAAGAAAAATAATATTGATTGTATTGAGTTTTAAGCCTTCATCTATTCAGGATCCTGCATTAATGCCGGAATATTTAACAAACTTTAACTCAAAAATGGCATTTTTTGTGTTGATTAATGCAAGTATTTATTGGAAATTTACCCATTATTTTAAATCAAGATATGTCAGAGATCAATCAAGCTGAAGATATTCGTCAATTGACGGAGCAGGTAAAAGAAGCAAACTACTTTTTTTCTCTTTTGAGACAGGAAATCAACAAGGTTATTATTGGACAGGAATATATGATAGACCGTCTTCTGATCGGTCTTTTAGGCAATGGTCACGTTCTTTTGGAAGGTGTTCCGGGACTGGCAAAAACTCTGGCGATAAAAACTCTGGCTGAAGCGGTTCACGGAGAATTTTCCAGAATTCAGTTTACGCCGGATCTTCTTCCTGCGGATGTTGTGGGAACAATGATCTACAATGTAAAAGACAATGATTTTTCCATAAAAAAAGGTCCTGTTTTTGCGAATTTCGTTTTGGCGGATGAGATCAACCGAGCGCCTGCGAAAGTGCAGTCGGCTCTTTTGGAGGTGATGCAGGAAAAGCAGGTAACCATCGGAGACGAAACCATGAAGCTTCCAAAACCGTTTTTGGTATTGGCAACGCAAAACCCGATCGATCAGGAAGGTACTTATCTTTTACCGGAAGCACAAAGCGACCGTTTCATGCTGAAATGCACGATTGATTATCCAAAACTGGAAGACGAAAGAACCGTAATGAGAATGGTTTCCACTTCACATCAGCCAACTGTAAAACCTGTGATTTCACTTGAACATATTGTTGCGGCGAAAGAATTGATCAATCAGATCTATCTTGATGAAAAGATTGAAAAATATATTCTGGACATGGTTTTTGCCACCCGTTTCCCTGAAGATTACGGACTGTCTGAACTTAAAAATTACATCAGTTTCGGGGCTTCTCCGAGAGCATCAATAAATCTTGCGATTGCTTCCAGAGCGTATGCTTTCTTAAAAGGAAGAGCATTTGTAATTCCGGAAGATGTAAAATCGCTGGCAAAAGATGTTCTGAGACACAGAATCGGATTAACTTTCGAGGCTGAAGCGGAGGAAATTTCTTCAGAAGAGATCATCAACAGAATCTTAGCAAAAATTCAGGCGCCATAATGAGTGAGGTAATTATTAGAAAGGCAGTTCAGGAAGATTGTGAACCGATGCTGGAATTAATTAAAGAACTGGCGGATTATGAAAAGGCTTTGCATGAAGTTACCTTAACTTTAGATCGGTTTATTGAAGACGGATTTGGAAAATCTCCAGTTTGGGGAGCTTTTGTAGCAGAATTCAATGGTGAAATTGTCGGGATCTCTTTGTATTACGACAGATATTCGACCTGGAAGGGAAGAAGATTGTATCTGGAAGATCTTGTGGTGACGGAAAATCTGAGAGGAAAACAGATCGGCAAGAAATTATTTGAAGCCACCTTGGAATACGGAAAATCTAACCAGTACAGCGGAATGGTTTTTCAGGTGCTCAACTGGAATGAACCAGCGATTAATTTCTACAAAAAATACAGCCCGAAATTTGATGACGAATGGCTGAATGTATCTATTGAATTTAAATAGGATAGGAGTTGGAAGCATGATGATGGAAGTTTACAAAATCTCAAAAAAACGCTTATACACTAAAACACTCAGACAAAGGAAATGCAGATAAAAGATATTGTAAAAAAAGTAAAGCAGATAGAAATCCGAACCCGAAAGAAGACGGAAGCTACTTTAATGGGGCAATATCACAGTGCTTTTAAAGGACAGGGAATGACGTTTTCGGAAGTTCGTCCCTATCAGTTTGGAGATGAGATCCGCAGGATCGACTGGAACAAAACGGCACGTTTCCGCGAACCTTTCGTAAAAGTAATGGAGGAGGAGCGTGAACTGACGATGATGCTGGTTGTGGATATTTCCGCTTCAATGGATTACGGAACTAAAAATCAGCTGAAAAGAGAATACGTTGCAGAAATTGCAGCAAGTTTAGGTTTTTCAGCAGCCGGAAATAATGATAAGGTAGGTTTAATTCTGTTTGCGGATAAAGTGTACAAAGTAATTCCGCCACAGAAAGGAAGAAAACATATTTTATCGATAATCAGTACCATCTTAACAGCAGATTATATTCCTGCCATTTCAAAAATGGATAAAGCGATGGAATACATGATGGGAATTTTCAAACGAAAATCTCTGGTCTTCCTGTTTTCTGATTTTGAAGATGAATATGACACTAAAATGCTGAGAGTCGCTTCCAAAAAACATCAGTTGTTGGGAATGAGAATTTATGATGAAAAAGACAATGAAATTCCGGATGTGGGATATACCTTATTATATGATGCAGAAACCGGAAAGCAAATTTGGGTAAATACCTCAAGTGCAAGATGGAGATACAATTTTGCCGAAGCCAAAAAGCAGAAGCTGAAATCTTTAGAAGAAGATTTTGCCAACAGTTCGGCGAGTTTTATGAATATTAGTACAGGTTCGGATTATTCGAGATTACTGTATAATTATTTTCAGAAGAAATAAAAATAGACACTTTTTGTCATTGAGAGGAGGAACGACGAAGCAATCTTTTTTAATACAGATTCTTCCTTCGTCAGAATGACAAAAACGACGTTAAAATTTAATAATAAAATTGAAAAAACTATTATTTATATTTTGTTTTTTAATCTGTGCAAATGCGTTTTCGCAGATCCTTTCTTCCAGTGTTGAGAAGAAAACCATTGCTTTGGGAGAAGTGAACCATATTGTGATCACGATAAATAATCTGAACAATGAAAAAGTTTCTGCAGCTCGCGAGAATGAGTTGCTGCCTTTTCATTTCGAAGAAATTAAGGACAGTATTGCGCAGACTCAGGATGTTTATTACAGAAGGATTGAATTTGCTGTTTTTGATGAAGGAAAATTTACCATTCCCGAACTGGAATTCAAAGTCAACGGAAAAGTTCTGAAAACAATTCCTTACGAAATTGATGTCATTAATACGGCTCAGAAGACTGACCAGATTAATGACATTATGAACAACAAAGAAGTAAAACTTGAAGCTACCGATTACTGGGAACTGTATAAATTTTACATATTAGCCGCCATTGCGGTGATTTGCCTCATCATTGCGGTCATCATGTTCATAAAATACGGACGAAAACCAAAAGATTCGCCGGTTGTCGCCACAAATCAGACCCTGAAGGAACTGGATTCTCTCAAAAAGAAAAAATATGTGGAAAGTGGAAATTATCGTTCATTTTATGTTGAACTGATCGATATTTCCCGAAAATTCATCGCAAAACAATACCGCGTTCCGGCAGATGTTTTACTAACGGATGACCTTATTGATGTGATGAAGAAGAACAATACCATTTCTCAGGAAAATGAAAAAATAGTGGAAGACGTATTTTTAAGAGGCGATCTGGTGAAATTTGCGAAAACATTCCCGGATCAGGCAACCATGGAAAAAGATTTTGCCGACATCAGAGATTTTGTAAAAAGATCCTCAAAAGATCTTGAATTTGAAAACTTGAGAAAGGATGCCTGATTTTGAATTTTACAGTCCGTGGTTTCTGTTGCTTTTCGCGCTGTTTATCCCTTTGTTATTCAGGGATGCAAGCCGACAGAAAAGAAAAGGAATAAAAGTTCCCACGGTAAAAAATATGGGGGAAAGCGGTGGAATTCATTTCATTATGTTTATCCTGCGAATTTCGAAGTATATTATTCTTTCTGCACTCATAATTGCGATGGCAAGACCGAGAACTTTTACGGTTTCTCAGGACAGAGACGACACCAAAGGAATCGATATCATGCTTTCTGTGGATGTTTCCCTGAGTATGCTGGCAAAAGATTTAACGCCCGACCGTTTAACGGCTTTAAAGGATATTGCGATTAAATTCGTTAATAAAAGACCGAATGACAGAATTGGTCTGGTTGCCTATTCCGGCGAAGCATTTACCAAAGTTCCGGTAACGTCCGATCATCAGGTTGTTGTGGATGAACTGAACAATCTTAATCCTCTGGAATTACAGCCGGGAACAGCCATCGGAGAAGGACTTTCCGTTGCGGTTAACCATTTGAAAAACAGCAAGGCGAAAAGTAAAATCATCATTCTGATGACGGATGGTGTGAATACCATTGAAAATGCAATGCCTCCTGCAATTGCTGCGGAACTGGCTAAAAATAACGGAATTAAAGTATATTCCATCGGAATCGGAACGAACGGATATGCTTTAATGCCTACACAGACCGATATTTTCGGAGATCTTGTTTTTACGGAAACCGAAGTGAAAATTGATGAGCCTGTTTTAAAAGAAGTCGCACAAATGACGGGCGGAAAATATTTCAGAGCCACATCAAACAGCAGTCTTGAAGAAGTGTATGACGAAATTAACCAACTGGAAAAATCTGATGTAAAGGTGGCAAAGCTTTTCAATTATCAGGAATATTTTAAAATTTTCCTGTGGATTGCTTTGGGTATGCTGTTTTTAGACGCTTTACTGAGATGGGTGTTTTATAAAATTTTAAGTTAATGGATTGGTATTTAGGAAATTATTGGTTTTTATTATTGCTGTTGCTTTTGCCGCTGTTAGCTTCCTTTTTGATCCGTTTTCTGAAATGGAAAAAAAAGAAAAGAGAAATTTTTGCAGACAGCCAGTTTCATGAGCAGTTATTCGAGAAAAAATCCGGTTTTACCAAGTTTTTTCCGGCTCTGTATCTTTTCGGAACATTGTTTTTAATATTTTCGATTATCGATTTGTTAAGCGGTTCAGAAGAAATTAAAACCAGTCAGAAATTAAATAATGTCATTTTCATGCTGGATGTTTCCAACTCGATGAATGCTGAAGATATTAACCCGAGCCGTTTAACGGAAGCAAAGAATCTCATGCTTCAGACGATGCAGAAGATGAAAAGTGATAAGGTAGGAATGGTGATTTTTGCAGGACAGGCAACCTCCATCATGCCTTTAACCACAGATTACAGCTCGGCAGAAACCTACATCAGCGGAATCGAAACAAACTCCATGCAGATTCAGGGGACAGATTTTCTGAACGGGATGAAAATTGCTGCCGAAAAATTCAAAAATGTAAGCAAAGACGGAAGAAAAGTTGTTTTGCTGAGTGATGGGGAAGACAACGAAGGAAATGACGAAGCAGCGATACGACTGGCTAAAAAAGAGGGAATAATGATTACGTCCGTCGGAATAGGAACAGAAGAGGGAGCTCCGGTTCCGGAATATGTTTTCGGACAGTTAATGGGGTATAAAAGTGACATTAACGGACAGACCGTTATCTCCAAAAGACAAACGGAAGCACTTAAAAAAATGTCTGATGCAACCGGAGGAAGTTATATCGACGGAAATAATATCAACGAAGCACCGGACAGAATTTTAGACGCATTAAGAAAGAAAACCGGTTCATCTGAAACGATGGTGAAATCACAAAATGCCAATCATTATTACCAGTATTTTCTGGCAGTTTCTCTGTTTTTCTTCTTTCTGATTTATTTATTTAATCCTAAAAGAGACTTTAATTTATAATAATCCGGATACATTGTCTCAGAATCAGACCATTACTTTAACCCAATTTTAACAAATAAGACACTGTTTATTAACATTTAAAGGAATAATTTTGCACATAATGAATACTAAAATCATTTTTTTATCGTTTATAATTGCTTTCATCTTTCCGGGAAATCTTTTCGGGCAGAAAAATTACAGGACTTTAGTCTATGAAGGCAATGAAAAATTCAACGGTAAAGATTATGATGGAGCGTCTGTAAAGTATCTGGAAGCGATAAGAACCAACAGTAAAGATTTTACGGCGCACTACAATTTAGGAAACGCATTATATAAAAGCAAAAAATACGAAGAGGCAAAAGCAGAATTTGAAACGGCTCAGAAACTTTCTCAGACGCTTCCGGATAAAGCAGCCGCTCTTCATAATTTGGGGAACACCTATATGCAGATGAACAAGCCTGAAAAGGCAGCGGAATTTTACAGACAGTCCCTGAAGCAAAATCCGTACAGCGAAGTAACAAGAAAAAATTACGAAATTGCCAAGCTGAAGGATAAGGAAAACCAACAGAAAAAACAACAGCAAAATAACTCCGGTAAAGGAGGCGGTGGTAAAGACCAACAGCAAAATGATGATCAAAAAGGAAAAGATCAAAAGCAGGATCAGGGACAAGGTCAGCAGAATAAAGGAGACGGACAGGGAAATGATCCCAACCGGAACCAGAATAATGAAGGCAAAATCCCTAAAGGTCTCGAAAATCAAATACTCAACAAAGTAAGCGACAAGGAAAAAGAAACCGCCAGAAGAATTTTGAATAAAAATTCTTATTCGATGCCCGAGAGCAACGAGAAAGATTGGTGATGCAGAACAGAATTATCTACATATTACTCTTTATGTCTTCCGTAATTTCTTACGGACAGGTAAATCTTTCTGTAACTCCGGATAAAACCACATATAGCTCCAAAGAAGTTGTCAATCTCAGTATTGTTCTTGAGGTAGAAGGCGCTGAATACAATCAGCAGACAAAACTTCGTCTTCCGGATTTTTCCAAATTCAATCTTATCGGAACAGGCTCACTGAGCAATGGATTTATAGATCCTGAAAGTAACGTTGCGGTTTCCCAAACCATCACAAGACTTGCTCTTGAGCCCAAACAGAAAGGAAAAGTAAAGATCGGATCTTTCCTGATTACCATCAACAATAAAATTTATAAGACGGAACCTTTTGACATTTTTATTAAGGATGTAGAAAAGAAACCGGTTGCAGCCAATAATGCTTCAAAAGATGTTTATCTCAATATGGAGATTGACGACCGTGAAGTGTATCAGGATCAGCCCACCATTGCCGTTCTGAAAGTCTATTCAAAAAACATGGATAACTTTAGAAGAGTAAGAAACATTCATCTTCCCGAGCAGGACAATCTGGATGTTTTTCCGGTAAGTTTTACCAAATCTGAGATTGATCCTTCCGACGCGGGAAATATGGCATCCCAGATTCTGGCTGTATTTATGGTTTTCCCGAATGAAGCGGGGTATGTGGATATTCCGGGAGTTTCGGCTTCGCTGAATTCCTACGCGCACAAAAACAAACTCGTTTCCAATAAAGTAAAAATTAACGTTAAAAAACTTCCTGAAGGTTCTCCGGAATGCTTTAAAAATGCGGTAGGAAACTTCAATGTAACGGTTGCCAATACTTCAAAAGAAAAAGTTGAGGTTAAAAAACCAATGAATGTTCTTATAAAAGTAAGCGGTGAAGGTAATCTTAAAAGCATGGAGCTTCCCAAAATTGCGGAATCTCCGGATTATGAAGTTTTTGCACCCAAAATTACTTCACGTGTCACGGTGGGAACGGAAGGAATGAAAGGGGAGGTTTTGGCAAATTATCTTGTTATTCCTAAAAAAGCGGGAGAAATTACGATTAAAACAGAGCATTTCGCATTTTTCGATCCTTCGAACAAGGAGTATGTAGATCTTGGAGAACAGTCTTTAGCAGTAAATGCTTTTTCTCATGATCAGATCCTTGAATCCCGCACTGCGGTTGAGAAAGTGAATGAGTATACCAATACTTTTTTAGAAACGGTAAATACGCCGGTTTTAAAAACAACTTCATTTAAAGTAAAAGAAAAAAAGAAATTCCACTGGAATATTCTTTTCATCAATATTGCGATTTTACTTTCGTTATTCGGGATGTATCTACTGTTTAAAACGTGGCAGAAAAAGAATAAATTATCTAAAGAAACGAAGACTCCGATGGCTTTAGGTTCTGTTGCTGAAACAGAAAATGAAATCCGTGAAAAGTTTAAAACAGACATCAATGATTACTTCGGGTATTTGGAAAATCTTAAAGATAATGAAGATTATCAAAAGTTTTTTCAAACCTTCGATGAGCTTGATGAGGAAGTGAAAAGCCAATATTCTGTAAATCCGGCTGATCATTTCGCTGAGCTGCTGGAAAAAGAAAAAGGCTCGTCAATTGCCGAAGAATACAGGAATCTTATTCAAAAAGTGCAGGTTGAAAAGTATGCCCCGATAAAATCTTCCGAAGGAATGGACGAACTTTTATCAGCAATCGTTAATTTGTATTCTAAGATTAGCAAATAATTAATTTATTTTCATATTTTTGCGAAATTATTAATTGCAAGGAAATGGAAATATTTAATGATTTTTCGATTAAAGAGATTGTTACCTGTTTTATGGTTCTTTTCGCAGTAATTGATATCATCGGTTCAATCCCGATCGTGGTAAGTTTACAGCAGAAATTCGGACAGATAGAAGCTGAAAAAGCAACGATTACCGCAGGAGCGATTATGCTTGTTTTCCTTTTCGTGGGAAACAAAATTCTGAAATTTATAGGTGTAGATGTTAATTCTTTTGCCATTGCAGGAGCTTTTGTGATATTTATCATAGCCCTGGAAATGATTCTGGGGATTGAGATCAATAAAACGTCTGAAGCAAAGGCTGCATCCATCGTTCCCATCGCGTTTCCGCTGGTTGCAGGAGCCGGAACTCTAACAACTACACTTTCTCTCAAGGCGGAGTTTCATGATATTAACATTATTTTTGGAATTATTCTCAACACAATTTTCGTATATTTGGTGCTGAAATCTGCAACGTGGCTGGAGAAGAAAATGGGCGATGCAACACTCGCTATTTTACAGAAAGTTTTCGGAATTATCCTGTTGGCGATTTCAATTAAATTATTCACCGCGAATTTTGCGCAACTGGTGCAGAATTACATTAATTTTTAAGAGTTATGCAGAAGTTTTATAAAGTATTTTTGGTACTGTTCATCGTGTTTATCGCAATTAATCTTTATGCTTTAGACTGGCAATCGGATATTTTGTCTGAGGATAACCTGAAGTTTGTTTTCTCAATAGCTTCAGCGGCGATAGGTCTTATTTTGCTTTTTGTAATGAATACATGGAGCAAGATCGGAGTAAGAAAATAATTGAATTACAATTTATATAAAGCCTCTTTCAGTTTGAAGGAGGCTTTTTTATGTCTGCTTCTTATTGCATTTTAACTCTCAAATAATAAAACTCTAAAGTAAAGAGTCTTGCTCCTTTAGGAGCAGAATCTGTGTAGAAATAAGAATATATCTATTAATCAATCCGTAGGATTGATATCTATGATACGATACATTTTCTAAAGATAGCGTTCCTACGGAACGCCGAACGTCTATTCAATATGATTTCTACACAGATAAAACTCCATAGAGTTTTCTAGCGTTTTACTTTAGACAAAATCTTGAATCTTTTGCCTCTTTTTCGGTCAAATAAAATTTAAAGAAGTTTATTATTTTAAAATCGCCAGATTTTTCAGAACAGCTTCAGATTTCAGTTCAGTTTCTGTCCATTCTTTTTCGGGATTGCTTTGTGCGGTAATTCCGCCACCTACAAACAAATGAACCGCATTTTTATACAGTTTTGAACAGCGAAGATTAACAAAATACTGTACCGTTTCATCAGTCTCAATTTTTATATATCCGGCGTAGAGTTCGCGAGGAAATTTTTCAATTTTCTGAATTTCTTCTTTACAAAAATCTTTCGGAATTCCGCAAACAGCAGGAGTGGGGTGTAATTCCTGAATAATCTGATCTAAGTTTTCAGGCTTAATTTGGGCTTTAAAATCGGTTCGGAGATGCTTGATATTTCCTGAAATATGATCGTAGGTTTCAGATTCCGTTACGTTTTCAGAATACTGATTTAAAATATTTCTGATGTAGGACGTTACAGGTTTTTGTTCCTCAATTTCCTTTTCCGACCAGTTTTCAGAAACGGGAAGCGTTCCTGCGAGACTCATCGTTTCAAATTCGTGTGTTTTTTTACTGAATTTTCCTAAAACTTCCGAGAAAGCACCCATCCATGAATTTTCGTCATCGATAAAAATATATCTGAATGCATTCGGATAGGATTGACAAAGATGATTAAAGCTTTCTTTCAGATTAATTTCTTCAAAATCTGTGAAAATTTTTCTTCTTGAATAGACCAGTTTCGGAAGCTGATGCTCTTTGATAACCGCAATTACTTTTTCAAGATTTTTTAAATATTCTTCCTTGGTTTCGGCTTCAAATCCGCTTTTGTCTTCAGGTAAAATCTCACTTGAAATTGCTGTCTGATTAAAATTTTCAGGATTTAATTCAATAATTTTTCCTCCAAAATCCAATCGTTCCAATCCATCAAAAGAATAAAAACTGATAGGGTTTTCGCCGGAATTTTCATCTGTGGAATACAGTTTTTCGTCGAATGGAAATTTGAAATAAATCATTGTTTGAAGCTTTTTAGAAAATCAGAGTCGGGAAATAATATAAGAAATTCCAACATTGATTTTTCTTTCTGCAAAGGTATTATTAGTCTTAAAAATCTCAAAATCAAAGTCAGGTTTTTTTAAGGAAATATTTTTGATGCTGTAATGCTGATATTCCGCAGAAATGATGAAACGTCGCAGCAATCTGTACTGAAGCCCCAAAGAAAGTCCGAGATTGGTCTGTGTGCTTTTAAAATCCTCCAGTTTGGTTAAAGCGTCATTTTCAGGATTCAGAAACTGCATTTTATAAGTCTGATTATTTAGTAAAATTCCTGCAAACGGATGGAAGTTTTTCCAGTTATACATCAGTTTAAGCTGAAGTGCAAACTCAAAATGTTCATTATTAAACTTATGAAATAGAAGCGGCTGATTATCTTCGGTAAAATAATATCCGTTCAGAAAGGTGTCTTCTTTGTTGGCATCAAGATCGAAGGATGAATTCCAGTGATACGCATTGGCAGAAACCCAGACTAAAAACTGAGAATCAAAGAAACTTTTGGAAGCCCAGATTCCGAGATTTTCCCCGAACTGCGGTTTATTTTCTAAAGACCAGTTTGCACTTTTTATGCCAAATCCGCCTTCAATTCCGTACTGAAAGGTCGCCGGTTTTCGCAATCTTGCTCTTCTTGAAGCCCTCTGTTTGTCGATTTCCTGTTTGTAAGCATCCGTAACAAATTTCGTTTCCTGAACGGTTGGTGTTTTCATTACAATATCATTCAACCTGAATTTTAAAGGCTTCATAAGATATACGGTATCATAAACGACTACTTTTTCGTAGACGTAAACCGTATCAATTTTCTTTTTCCTGATTTTCTGTGCAAACGAAAAGTTGACACAGGCGATGAGAAAAAGAAGTATTATTTTTTGGAAGGACATATTCTGGTTTTCAATTTATTTTTCAATAAATACGGTGTCTCTTTTAATGATTTTTTTAACGACAATTACTTTCTGCGGAGCTTCTTCAATGGTGTCGTTTGCAGCCGTTTTTTTTAAAACCGGTCTGCTTTTCAATCCTGTTTCATCGTCATTTATTTTTGTTTTTGAAGTGTTTTTCTCTTCAATTATATTTGTTGCTGACTGATTTACAGCATCATTGTCTGATTTTTCTTTTTTATCGAAATTGATAGTTTCTAAATATTCTTTAGTCTCTTTATTTTTTATTTCACCTTTGTTTTTAAAAGTTGATGAAACTGAATCATGATCGGTTGTGAAAAACGAATTCTTCGGATTTAGGAAAAAAACGGACAGAACAATAATGATTAAAAATGTTCCTCCAATTATTATTTTCTTTTTCAGGCTTTTACCGGATGATGAAAATGCAACATTATTAATTTTAAGATAGGAAGGAATCTGCAATTTTTTTGATGGCTGAATGGTAAAATCAGCAAATTTGCTTTTAAAAGTCTGCGCCCAAAGCAATCCGCCAAGTCCGAAAATAACAAACAGTTGAGCCATTTTTTTCTTCGGAGTATTTTGATTGACGAAATTCTTCATCAGATAATTCTGAACCGCTTTTTTAGCTCTTAAAAGGTGAGATTTTGATGTGTTTACGGTAATTCCCAATAAACCGGAAATTTCTGCATGAGAATGATTTTCAATAAAATACAGATTGAAAACGGATTTATGATGGGATGGAAGACTGTCGATGGAAGACAGCAGTTCTTCACTGGTGAAGTCGTAAACGAAAACGTTTTTTTCTTCTGATAAATGATGGTCCATTTCTGAATAGGTATCTGGGATTTCCGAAGGTTCTGTGGTTACAAAAGTGTCTTTGCTGTGTTTGCGGATGTGTTGCAGCGCATTGTTTACCACAATTTTTTTCAGCCAGGCAAAGAGAGCCTTTTCATCATTCAACTGATCGTTTTTCTGGATTGCGGTAATAAAGCTGTCCTGCACGATGTCTTCTGCTGTGTAAATATCGTCTATATATCTTCTGCATATTCCCAGAAGTTTCGGGGAATAATCGAGATAGATTTTCTGCCAGTTGAAGTTGCTGTTTTGCTTCATAATTTAATTCGCGGCAAATAGTAGGTTTTATTTACCGGAAGTATTATTAAAATTTTTTAATTATCCGTTATTAATCATAATGCTTAATTTTTACGCAAAGGATCGCTAAGATTCTTTTATATACCAACTGTTTTTAAGTTCGCAAAGGTGCTTCGACAAGCTCAGCATAAACTATTCACTAAGCAAAGAACTCAAAGATTTTCAATTATGACCAATTACGGGCAATATATAAAATTTTGACCTTTTCAAGATAAAGTTAAATCTTTATATAAATGAGCAGTGCCGGTAAAAAATAAATTTAAAGTTTTCATGGTTATTATTTTCTTATAAGATGCAGAAAAAATAAAAGGTTGCAGCAGGAAAATAAAAAAAGCTCAAATTTTTTTTGAGCTTGGTATTTTTTAGTGAAAATTAAATCTTATCGGTTGATGATATTGTTCGTCATCGTGGTATGATTGATGAGCTGACCTTTTTCATCGCGGATCTCAATTTCTGAAACATGCATCGTTTTTCCTTTTCGGATGAATCTTGCAACGGCTGTTACGATTCCGTCTTTTTTGCTTCTTAAATGGTTGGAATTGATGTTGGTTCCCACTCCGAAATATTTTGTACCATCAATAAAAATATTAGACAGGCTTGAACCCATGGTTTCTGCCAAAACACAGCTTGCGCCACCGTGCATAATTCCGAAAGGCTGATGAATTTTTGGTGAAACAGGCATCGTGGCCGTTAATGTTTCATTGTCAACATCAATATCCGTGAATTTGATATCCAGAGTTTTTGCAAATGTTTCTCCGCCCCAGTTGTTGATGAATTCTAATATTTCTTCCTTGCTTTTATCTTTTATGAACATATTTTTTAATAATGAATAATAAGTAATTGGTAATGAGTAATTTTGATAGCTTCCAGCTTCTAACTTCTAGCTTCCAGCCTGAGTATCATTTCCCATGATATTCGGGTTCCAGTTTTCAGGGATTTTAGGAACTATATCATTTTTTATGTAGTAATCCTGAATTTCCTGCATAATTTCTGTAAACGGTGCAGATGCAATTCTTTCGTAGGGAATGGTATACCCAAGATAAATGATTTTTCTTTTAAAATCTCCCGCCGCGAGAACGATAGGAACTTTTGCCGCTAAAGCCATATGATAAAAGCCTTTTCTCCATTTCGGAACCCAGCTTCTTGTTCCTTCGGGAGTGATGACCAGACTGAAATCGTCTTTTTCAAACTGTTTGGCTACGAAATTCACGAGATCATTCTTCTGGCTTCTGTCGATCCCGATTCCGCCCAGACCTTTTACAACGCTTCCGTACCAAGCTTTGGTATGTGCATCTTTGATGATGATTTTTAATGGTTTTTTCAGAGACCAGTAGGAAAGATTTCCTAAAATATATTCCATGTTGTGCGTGTGTGGCGCGACTACAAGAATACATCTGTTCAGAACGTTTTCGTCGCCCTGAAGAACGACTTTCCAGCCCATTAATTTTAGCAGCAGTTTGCCGATCAGCTTTCTCATATAGTTTTAGATTAAAAACAAAAAAGTATAACCAAAGTGGTTATACTTTACAAATATATTGAAATATTATCGCTCTTAAAACAGACTGCTGATTAAATCAACAATTTTCATTACAATTTCTAGTGCCAGTTGTACCATGATTATTGAATTTTTATTGAGTGTTTTGGTTTTAATTTTTTACTACACAAATGTAAAGATTTTTATTGAAACAGCGAACAAAATCTTTATATTTTTTTGTTTTCAGTGAGAGAAGAAGAGTGTGAATTTCAAACGGTTGTGTTATTCATTCACACCTTCTGCCACTCTCTGCAGTTTAGTTATTTGGTTTGTATGGAAATTTCGTTTTTACCTTCGTCTACTTTGAAGTCGATGTTGGCTCCTTTCATCTTTTTGATGCTGCTTTTCATGGAGTCGATTACCTGATCTGCCTTATTGCTCGGAACTTTTTTTCCGTTAACGATAATGCTGTCTTCATCATCAGAGTTGTATTCAATCGTAGAACCATTTACCGTGATTTTATTTTTTTCGATTTTGATGTTTCCGTCTTCGTCTCTTTCCTGATCGTCATCATTAATTCCATCTGCGTTAAGATCTCCGTCGAAGCTGATTCCGTCTTTTTTTACAGGGATCACTACGGTTTTCAAAGGAAGTACCAGTTCATAATCTATGCTGTAATCTCTGAAACGGTGTTCGTATGGATATTTGATGTAGTTCGGAAGAACAATTTTATTGTTTACCACTTCTACAGGAACGCTTACATTTAATGGAAGGTTATAGCCTTTAGCTTCTTTTTTGATGATTAAATAAGGCGTTTTGATGTCTGCTTTTCTCGTTACATCCACATGCATCCAGTCTCTTTCGTATACGGAAACTTTGTCTGAATAAAGATCATCATCGTATCCTTTAAAGTTTTGCGGAATGGAAACCTGCTTGAAATCTACATAGATACTGTCTGATTGGGTGTTGATCGCAATTTCTTCCGTATCCTCTTTATGACCTTTCAGGAACATTTCTCTTTTCGCCATGCTGAATCCGAAATAAGTACCTAAAGTGATGAGTGCAAGGAATAAAGCTCCGATTACCCAACCTGTATTTCTCAGTTTTGTTTTAGGAGAAATTAATTTGATGCTTAATAATCCGAATAACATGGCAGGCAATAAACTTCCTAAAGTAATCAGTGCCATAAGAATGTATTTCATATTGTCGTTATCAAAATAGAAATTCATCTGGCTTACCGGAGGAAAATCGCTGTCTGCTCCCATAAAACCGAATACTACAAATACTCCGATGAGACAAGACAAAGACATGAATCCGAAAATACCTCCTAAAATATATCGTAATACATTCCAAAGCCCGCTTCCGGCGTTGTTGATGTAGGGTTTGTTTTCAATATAGATCTCTCCGACCCTCTGAGTAGATTCATTGGCAAACTGTACCAATTTATTAGACTCATTCTTAAGATTGTCGAAGTTCATAGGCTTTCCCTTCATTTTCAGGAAATCTGCTGCGGTTTCTGCTTTTGGCAAAACTGCCCAAAGAATGATGTAAAGTAGGAAAACCAATGTTGAAGAAACGGCCGCCGTAAAGATTCCAAGGATGAAAACGCCAAGCCAGATCGCTCTCATGGCAGTAATGTCCATTCCTACGTAATGCGCTAAACCTGCACAAACACCGGCGATTTTTTGTCTTTCAGGATCACGGAACAGTTGCTTTTTATCAGAATATTCGGTTCCTGAAGTGTTTGTTCTTTTGGTATTTTTTTCAGAATAATAAGCTTCTTCCTGTTCTTCGATTTTTTCAGGGCTTCCGATCTGTGCAATTACTCTTTCTACATCCGAGTCGTTAATTACCTCACGTTTTGCCATAGAATCTTTGAAGATTTCTACCATTCTGATTTCTATGTCATGCATTACCTCATCTGCTTCCGAAGCATCCAGAGAGCTTCTCAGAGCATTCAGGTAATCGCTAAGTTTTATGTATGCGTGTTCTTCTATGGTAAAAGAAAAACCTGCGAGTCCTATTGAGAGTGTCTTGTTCATAGCTTTGTTTTTAATTTTTTTGAGTGATTTGGTTAACTGAATTGGTTAATTCGTTCCAGGTGTTTTGAAGTTCATCTAAAAATAATTTACCTTTTTCGGTAATCTGGTAATATTTTCTCGGAGGTCCTCCTGTAGATTCTTCCCATCTGTATGAAAGAAACTCTCCATTTTTTAATCTTGTTAAAAGAGGGTAGAGTGTTCCTTCTACGACATCCAGTTTTCCTTTTTTCAGTTCATCTATTAAGTCGGAAACGTACATTTCGCGATGATTGATGAGACTTAAAATACAGAATTCCAGAATCCCTTTTCGCATTTGCGCTTTGGTATTTTCAGTATTCATCTTTAATAAGTTTTGTTAATTAGTTACATAATTTTCGAAACCCGGAACCTAGCTAGTTGTACCTGTTTCGATTTTACATTACAAAGATATGTAATTAAAATGGTATTATGCAATACAAAGTAGTGAAAAAATACAAATAAATATTTTAACTAATTGATAATCAGTTTAATTATTTTTAATGAGAAATTTTATGTAATGAGAATTTTATGAAAATCAGATCATATTTTTAACAATTTTACCTTTTAGGCTCAATGTTCTTAAAGTAACCAAAGCTTTTTTCTTTAATTCTTTCTGATATGATACGAAGCTGTAGTTTTTGTAGAATCTACGGACGATAAGAGCCATTTCCATCATGGCAAAGTGTTCTCCTATGCAGAGTCTAGGTCCTGCTCCGAAAGGGTAGTAGGCGAAGTTCTTGGCATTTTCATGATCAAAACGTTCAGGAATAAAAGAATCGGGATCATTCCAGTACTTCGGGTTTCTGTGCAGCCCTGTAATATAGAGGATTATTAAAGTTCCTTTTTTCCAAGAGTAATTTCTAAAGCTGTCGTCTTCCAGAGCCTGCCGGTCGATTGCCCATGCCGGAGAATGCAGTCTCATTGCTTCTTTAATGATATTTGTGGTGTAAGATTTTTTCATTAAGCTTTCTGTACCAAAAGCATTTTCACCTTCTGCTGCAATTTCAGCTCTTAGTTTTTCTTCGGCCTCAGGATTTTGGCTGATCTCGAAAAAGATAAAACTTAAAGCATTGGCAGTGGTTTCGTGTCCTGCAATAAAAAGAATGAGCATTTCATCAATTAGCTGTTCATCAGACATTGGAAGCTGTGTATCTTCGTAACGTGCCTGAATAAGCATATCCAGCAAATCATTTTTTTCTTCACCTGAGCTCCTTCTTTTATCCAGAACATTTTTAATTATATTTTTTCCCTCATTGCTTTTTCTCATCACTTTATCAATTATCCCAAGACTTTTTATCATCTGGCTATACAAAGGAATTCTTACTTCTTTCGCAAAGACTTCCTGAACTTCGGTAATGATTTTTCCTAATTCTTTTACGCTTTCTTCATCAATATCCGAGCTGAAAAGTGTTTTCGCAACAATGTTGAAAGCCAGTGTATGAAAGAGGTCGTACAAATCAGTCTCCGGTTCCTGTGGAAAAGCCAGAAATGCTTTATCAATTTCAGTCTCCATAATGCCAACCAAATTGGAGATTTTGATCTTACTGAATCCCGGCTGGATGAGTCGTCTCTGTTTCAGCCAGTCTTTTCCGTTATTGGTAAGAAGTCCTTTTCCGAGATATTTTCCTAACACAACCGATTGTATATCAGATTTAGAATAGTTTTTATGGTTTTGTTTTAGAACATATTCAATAAATTCCTTATCCTGAGAAAAGATAAAATCAGTATTTGTTACACTGGCTTTTAGATGGAAAGTGTCTCCGGCAATGTTATGATTTCCGCTGATGACTTTTAAGGGATTATTTACACCATAAAAAAGAGAGTACAGTTTTCTTTTTCCTTTAATTTCTGTAGGATAATTGTAATTTGGAGTCATGTAGAATATTTATAATAAAAGTAATACTAATCTGTGAATTAGAATAGGTTTAAAGCTAAAAGTCTTATTTTTGTATTGCCATTTTACTCGCTTTAATTTTATGCTTTTTTAAATTTTAACCATAAAGCAGCCGAAAGATTTATCATAAACTCATTATCAAAATAAATAGTATTCTAATAAGCATAAAAGTCTGGGATCTTTTTAATTGATATTTTTTTAGAAATGTGAATCTTTTAAATGAAAAATTGTCAAAACTTTTTTTAAGTGATTGAGAAATAAATGGTCTCGAAATAATTATATACAATGAAAATACAAAAGGAAATCGATTTTATTCTGGCTGTTGATGCCCTGAAAAATGTACAAAGAAGAAATTACAATGCAGACGATTCACGAAGAGAAAATACGGCGGAACATTCATGGCAGATTATTATTCTGGCGCAGATCCTTTTCCCATATGCAAAGAACAGAGCAGATATCGATTTATTAAGAGTAATCAGAATGTTGTCTATCCATGATCTGGTAGAAATTGAAGCAGGAGATACTTTCTTATTTGATGAAGCAGCAATGGCAGGTAAATTTGAAAGAGAAAAAGTTTCAGCTCAGAAAATCTTCGGAATTTTAGATGAGCCGCTTCGTTCTGAATTTTTTAATCTTTGGCTGGAATTTGAGGAAGAGCAGACTCCTGATGCAATTTTCGCCTGCGCGATCGACCGCATTATGCCTTTTATTTTAAATTCCCACACTTCAGGAAAGAGCTGGACAGAAGCCGGCGTTACAGAAAAGCAAATCAGAAATATGTTGGAAAATGCCATTGTAAGAGCTTCCGATGAACTGGGAGAGGCTTTTCAATTACTCTTGCTGAAAAATCTGGAAACTGAAAAGGTATTGAAATAGAAAGGTTTCGGCGGGAAAAGCCCGCCGAAACAGCTTTAAAGAACATTGAAAATATTGGATTCCGGCGACCGAAGGTCGCCGGAACCTTTTTATAATATTTGAATTGGCTTCTTGAATTCATCAATCGCTACAAAAGTAAAATCTCCTACGATTGCTCTTTCTCTTTCATACGAATACATCTGTTCTGTGAAAATTTCCACATTTACTTTCATACTCGTTTTTCCGACATGAACCACTTTTCCAATCAGTTCAACAATGGTTCCGGCAGGAATAGACCTTTTAAAATCAATTTTATCGCTGCTTACGGTTACCACGCGTTTTCTTGCAAATCTGGTGGCAGCAATAAAAGCCACTTCATCCATCAGTTGCATGGCTGTACCTCCGAAAAGCGTATCGTAATGATTGGTTGTGTTCGGGAAAACCGCTTTGAAAATTCGGGTTTCAGATGCTTCAATTCTTTCTTCTGTAGTCATATATCATTATTAATTAAAGCGAAATGAAAAATAGAAGAACAATAGAAAAAGCAGAGACAGAAATCTCTGAGTATCCATTAGATCAACAAACTTCAAATCGCGAAAGTTTTTTGTTATGAAGAAAAAGGCAGGTCTCCTGACTTGTAACATCTTTATTCCCTTCCCATGAATTACACAGTGGATTTTTTTTATAAAGACTTTAGTTACTTACAGTTGCGCGACAGTTCGTGATTTTCACACGATTCCCTTTTAATCTGCAGTTAAGCAAAACCAGTTTCCTGAAAAGTCACAGCCTGGAAAAGAGTCCATACTCATGCTTTTCGGGTACAAAAATAATGATAATTAATGAATTATTCGGGAGTTTTATAAATGATCTGGCTTTCAGCTTTTCCCTGTTTGATCGTCCAGATTGTTGTATAGCGGTTTTCACCGGAGCCATTTATCATATAAAGAAAAATATGATCGTTATCGATGGCGGTTACACCCACATTATTGAAATCCATCGTTGGCTGAAACATATTTTTAATAGCATCTCTTACAAAAACAGAACCTCTTCCCGGTTGCTGAACGCGTACAGATTTTATTTCGGTTAAACCTTCAGGCAATTCCTTTCCTACGCCCCAGGCTTTTACTTTGTCAACTTTAGTAATGTTTCCATTGGCGTCTTTTTCCTGTTTCTTAATGTGTGCATAAGAAGGGTAAACGTCAATAATAACCTTTGTTCTTTGGTTTCCGGGAATTTTAGGATTGGTGTCGTCTGTAAAGATCAGAGATTTTCCGTTTTTCGATTTTGAAGGTGTAAATTTTGGTAAATTATCAACAAAAACCACGCGGTTTTTATTTACCATTCCTTCTTTGGTGATGCTGTCGTATCGTACGAAAGGTTTTTCTGTATCCTCTTTTTCAGGATATTTTATCCAGATCCATTCTGTTTCTCCCGGAGCCGGTTTTTCATAAATAAAAACATCTCCTGTTTTCATACGGATCTTATCAACGATTTTTCGGTAATCGTCTTTATGAACACGCACCATGGCATAACCTTCCTCAGCTTTTACAACACCAAAAGGAACTTTATTCTGACCTTTCGCCAATGCAAAAGAAAAAACACTGAAAACTGAAAGATAAAATGCTTTACGTAGAGACATCATCATGAAATTTTTTGACGCTTCAAATATATAAATTAAAATTTGTTTAAACTTTTCAAAAATATAAAAGTAAACTGATTAATTTAAACTTAAAAAGCCGTCATGAAACCTTTGTACTGGTTTTCTGTATATATTCACTTGGAGTTACCCCTTCTATTTTTTTAAATACTTTATTAAAAGTTGACTGATTCTTAAATCCTGCTTCAGAGTAGATATGCATCAAAGTCATCGTTTTCAGTTCATCACTATGAAGTTTATTCTTTACGTATATCACACGATGTGTGTTGATGTAATGATTAAAATTATCGAATCCGTTGATTTTTATGGCTTTGGAAATATAATTGTTATTCACTTTAATTGTACTGCTGAGCTCGGAAATCGTTAAATCTGCATTTCTGAATAACTTATTACCAATAACTTCCTGGTCTATTTTCTCAAAAATATTTTCTGCAAGTTGCAAATCTTTATCGGCAACAGGAGCAGCAGGCTGAGAAACCTTTTTCTCAATAATTACCTCTTTACTCTTTATATTTTGAATCAGGCTTTTATAATATGTTCCTAAAAATATCTGTATAAGGTTAACAGTAAATATAAAAGCGTCTGTAAGGTTTCCTTTCTTAAGATCATTAAAAGGATACCCGAAGTAGTCGTTTCCGGCAAATATGCAGCAAAAACTTATGAGAAAAATAGCATATACCGTGAAGATAACCACTTCTTTTTTCGAAAAAAAGATATTTGCCCAAAAGGGAAGAGCTACAATCCATATTAAACTGCAGACTGAAATATTCCAGAACCTGAATACTATAAACAAGTTGTAAAGCGGCATTACAAGAATGAAAACCTTCACGACTTTAAGAAGGTCGTAATGATTTCCCAATATGTAAAAAGGAAGGAGTAATGAAAAAAAACCTCCGATGAGGTAGTAAACCATTATCGGATCTTTCATGTAAAATGAAAAAATCAGGATGCATGTAATAAAAGTTACAGCCAGTACATAAATATATCGGTTAGCAAGTTCTCTTTTCAGATCCAGCACTTCAATTTCAGTATTTTTTTTCCCCATAATGTTCTAATATAATAAAATTCAGAAAATCATTTATTAAATACGTTGATTATCAGTTTTTTATATTAGTTGCAATGAAAAGTCATTTATCATTTATTTCTTGTTTTCTACTCAAAAATGTGACTCTATATTTGCAATGTGTTTTTCAGTTAGCAAAATTACAATAAAAATTTAATCTTTAAATATTGATAATATAAATATCTGATAACCCCCTTTAAAAACATATATTATGACGAACAAAAAAAAATTATTTCTTCTCATTGCGATTTCTGTTTTGGGATTTAAATCTTTCGCTCAGGTTGGTATTAATACCACAAAACCGCAAGGTGTATTCCATGTAGACGGAAAATCTTCTTCTACCACAACCAATGATCCGGATAACGCACCAACAGCTTTACAGTCTTCCGACGACTTTGTTGTTAAGAGCAATGGAAGTGTAGGTATTGGTACAGTAACTCCAGATGGTTCCGCTATACTGGATATGAATGTGGATCAGCTTTCTTCAGGAAGCAAAAAAGGTCTTCTTATTCCAAGAATGGCTTTAACATCCAGAACGGATATTACAACAATTCCGAATCCGGCAACAGGATTATTGGTGTATAATTTAGGAACAAATTCAGGATTTAGCTATTCCGGGTATGTTTACTGGAACGGAAGCGAGTGGCGTCTTATGGAAGACACTTCTCCGGTAGGTGCAGTTGCTGTTTTAAACTGTAATGCTGCTGCATTGGATCCATCGCAGTTAATTGATGGAAATACGCCTACTGCAATTACTTCAGGAACTGTGATGAAAATTCCATACTCCGGAGCAAACGGCGGTCAGTATAGTGGAATTACATTATATTCAGTAGGAAATCCGGGAGTTACGGCAACCATTACCGGCGGAAAGCTTGAGGTTGGATCCGGATCTTTAGCATTTGCAGTACAGGGAACTCCTATTGCTTCGCAAACGTCACCGGTGGGAATTACATTTGATCTGACTCCTTTTATTACCGCAAATTCCGGACTTACAGGCTGTAGCTCTGTTACTGTAGGAACTCAGGTGAATGCTGATATTAAAACAGTAGCGGTTATGGATTATATGAAATTTGTAACAGATCCGGACACGGGAGTAAAAGGATTTGTAGTAGAAGCAAAGACACCGGATGGTCTTTACACAGTAAAAGTTTTTATGAGACACTCTATTCAGAATGCTACCGCTACTGCTACCAATAACACAACTTCTACTGCAAGTGGGGCAGAAAACAACGTACTGTTGCGAAATAACTCCAGTACATCCAAAACCATTATGTGGAATTACTCTACATTTTATGGAGGACAGATTACTGATGCCGTAGGAAGTTTAGTAGTTCCGTCACAAACTCCGGGTGGTGGAGACGGAAATACATGGAGATCATTATCCACTTCTAATGCAGGCGCTTGGGGAAATCCGGGGATTTATAACGCATTTAATAGCGGACCGGAATATCGATACTATTCCTGGATTGATACTTCCACAACCTCCAAAGTAGCTTACACTGCAACTGTAATGGCAGGGATGGATCCTTCGGCTACTGCAACAGAGGTAACCAAACAAAAAGTTTTTATTAAAATCGAACAGATTACAGGACAATAGTAAATATAATACACATTGATGAAAAATGAATTTCAAGGACATCCATATTGGTAAGTTTATTGAAATTAAGGTTACAGAATGTGGGATGGAAATTTCCCACATCTGTAATTATTTTAATTTGAAAGAAGAAGATATATACAAAATGTTCAGCTCGTCGCATATAGACTGTACTGTTCTGCTGAACTGGAGTAAACTTCTTAATTATGACTTCTTTAGACTTTATACTCAGCATTTAATATTTTACTCGCCTCCGTCTTCAAATCTGAAACCGCAGTCACAGACTAAACATAAAGTATTGAAATCAAACTTCAGAAAAAATATTTATACTCAGGAAATTATTGATTTTATTCTCGAATTGATGGAAGAAAAAAAACTGTCAAGACATGAAATTTACGAAAAATATAAAATTCCAAGCACAACACTATACAAATGGATATCAAAGAGAAAAAAATAAAGAAAACAACTCCGGACTATAAACAGATATATCAGGATCTTATTACAATGAAATATCCTGAAAAACTTCAGCAGTGCGAACATATACTTAGAAAAAAAGAGCTGGGTTTTCTGGATGTTTTAGAAGTTAATAATATTTTAAAACCCAATAAGGCAGATCAGAATTTAAAATCATATGATAAATCTACTATTTTAAAAATTCTGGATTATCAGAAAAAATATAATTTAAACAATACTGAACTGGCTATTAAGTTTAAAATGAGCAGAAATACGGTAGGGAAATGGAAAAAAATATTCTTCTGAATTAATCTGAATAAGAGACCGGAAGATAACCGTGCCGTTGCAATTCTTTTAAATCTTTAATCTGCCTTAAATAAGAATCAGAAAGAAGATAAATTTCATCTGAAACTTCCAACACTTCCTTATAGCGATGATCTGAGAGGATAATTCCTTTCTCTCGCGATTGATCCTTAATCATCCTCTGAATTTCAACAATCATTTTTGGAGATAAAGCGTTAAAAGGTTCATCCAGAAGAATAAACTTTGAATCGGAATATAAAATTAAAAGAACCTCAACAATTTTCTTCTCACCGCCGGAAAGACTTCCAGAAGTTTCATTTAAAAAAGTTTTTAATAAATCTGATCCAATAAGCTGATCTGCATTTTCTTTATTACAGAAAAGTGAGATCAGTTTTTTAATTTTTACACCTCTCGGAAGAAAAGAATGCTGAGGTAAATAAGCAATCCTTCCTTTCCTGTCCATTTGGTTTTGTAAAATTTTATCATCCACTCTTACAAACTGAGAATCGCCTTTCTCTGTTCCGAAAATAATTTTTAAAAGAGTAGATTTTCCCGTACCGTTTCTTCCCAGCAATCCGATAATCTTTCCTGTTTCACAACCAATATAGATATCTCTCAGAATTTTTTTTTCGTTGAAAGACTTTGTAACACTGTCAACATGCAGTCGGCTCATATGAATTTTGTAATCATATTAATAGTAATTCCCGATGAAAAAGTAAAGATCCAAAGAAAAGACCTTGAAAACCCGAAATTGGCAAAGAAAAAATATTCATTTTTAAATCTTAATTCATAAATCAGATAATGAAAAGCCGGAAAAAATACCAAAAAACACAATCCGAAATTGTCAGCAGTGAAACCAAGTATGGCATTCATCAACAAAGAAAATAGAACAGCATGAATCAATAATTTTACATAAAAAATCCAGAGAATCCTTATATTTTTAACCATATTTCAAATGTAGTAAAATTTTGGAATGGTCTTTAATTTATCATCGATGAAAATTTTAAAGCTCATTGTTGAGCGGATTACCCTACGAACTTAAAAGCAATGTTAGAAAATTTGTGATTTTTGTGTAGATCAGAAATTGTATTGTAAAATAAGAGACCATTAAATTCATAAAAATAAACGAAAAAAGTGCTCCGTCATAGAACACTTTTTTTATTTTAAATTACTCTTTTCTGAGTTTTGCTTTTACATTATTTTCTGTAATCATTCTTCGCAATCCGGTAATCTCATCTTTCGTAAAATACTTTTTCGGAACCATATTCATCGTCTGTGCGCTTTGGTAGATCAGAAACCATTCTTTATTTTCCTTCACTTTATAAACCATATTCCATGCAAATTCTGCATCAAAAGTTTCTCCTTCTGTACGGATTTTCTCTTCCGTAAAAATATATGTAATATTTTCCTGAATCTTTTTATTTGAACTGAAAGCAAATCTCAACCTTAAAAAAGACCGGATTACGATAAATACAAACATGATTCCGAGCCACATTGAAGCTGAAAGCAAAATTTCCTGTTCAGAATTGCCATCTGCAAACAGTTTTACAATAAAGAAAAGCACAATCAGCAAAGGAAAAGCAATAAGCCTTATTAAAGAACTTTTGAGATGAAACATCAGAAAATCCTTAAAACTGATATGAGTTTTTACCGTTATCATTTAAATTCTTTCCAGTTCGTCTGCGTCAATCGTCGTTTTAAATGTTCCGTAATTCACGATCACTTTATTCCTCGAAATTTTTTCAATGGTTCCTACACTCGTACTGCCGGAAATACGGACACGTTGCCCGACTTTCATCCAAAGAGCGCGGTCGGTTTTGCGTTTTTCCTCCAGTTTTTCATTGGTTTCCGTAATTTTTTCAATCACTTCTTCCTTTTTAAGCTGTTGGGTAATCTTTCTTTTTACAACCTGAAGACGTTTAGATTCATCTTTATCCGCACCCAGTTTTCTGAATTTTTCCTGCTCAAGAATTTTTACAAAATCTTTTACCACATCTTTTCTGGATTTTCCTTTTACATAGCTGTCGATAAAAGCCTCAATTTTGTTCCCGAACTGCAGTTTACGGTGCTCTTCTTCATATAATTTCTGGAAATTGAATAGCTTCTGCTGAAGCTGTTCATTCAGTTTCTGAAGGTTATCGCGCTTATCTTCTACAGATTCCTTTCTTTCGGCAAGATCGGTTTTAAGCTTTTCCACTTCATATTTTTCCTGCTGAAGTTTTACAATCGTTTTATCCAAATTTACAATATCATGCTCCACTTTTTTCTTGGCAGAATGAATAATGAATCTCGGTATTTTATTCTTTTCCGCCACCTCAAAAGTAAATGAACTTCCCGCTTGTCCCACTTCCAGTTTATACATCGGTTCCAGCGTTTCTTCATTGAATAACATTGCGGCATTCTGAGCATTCGGAAGCTGTTCCACAACAAGTTTAATATTGGTGTAGTGCGTCGTAATGATCGCAAAACTTTTTTTGTCATAGAAAAACTCAAGGAAACTTTCTGCTAAAGCACCTCCCAGTTCAGGATCGGAACCTGTACCGAATTCATCAATCAGTAAAAGCGTATTCGCTTCAGCTTCACGAATGATTCCCGACATTTTCTTCAATCTTGATGAATACGTCGAAAGATGGTTTTCAATCGACTGATTATCCCCAATATCGGTCATGATCTTATCAAAGAAAAACATTTCCGATTTTGGATGGGTTGGAACCAGAATTCCGCTCTGGATCATTAGTTGAAGCAATCCTACCGTTTTCAGCGTAATGGATTTTCCTCCCGCATTCGGTCCGGAAATACAGATGATTCTGTTGTGTTCCGTTAAACTCAGCGTTTGAGGATAGATCGTTTTATTTTCCGCTTTATTCCTTAAAAACAGTAAAGGATGGAACGCTTCTCTTAATCGCAGCGTTTTGTGGCGGTTGATTTTTGGTAAAACACCGTTGATAAGTTCAGCAAATTTAGCCTTCGCTCTCGTTAAATCAAGGTCGAAAATATACTTCTGATATCTCCAGAGCTGAGGTTGAAATTCCGCCAGTTCTGCGGTAAGCTGTCTTAAAATCTTATCAATTTCCTTTTTCTCTTCCTCCTCGCTTTCACGAAGCTTAAAATAATGCTTTACTACGGAATCCGGCTGAATATAAGTGATGGAACCTGTTTTTGAAAGTCCTAAAACCCTTCCCGGAACTCTTCTTTTGAATCCCGATTTTACCGCTAAAACTCTTTGGTCATCAATAATCGTTTCGCGGATATCATCCAGAAAATCACTCTGTCCGTAAGTCGTTAACGCACGGTTAAAGTTTTCCTGAATCGCTTTTTTGGCGTGCTGAATTTCACTTCTTAATCCTTTTAAAACAGGAGAAGCTTCACTTTTAACCTCACCAAAACGGTTGAACACTTTATCAACTTTATCAATAATCTCTTTTCTGAATTCCAGAACAGAAACATCTTCCATGAGAGTCGGGAAGGTTTCCGGCATGGTCGGAAAGAACTTCTGCAGTTTCCCGATTTGCTCCGTGATGGTTTTGATTTTGATGAAAGCGCTGTTTTCCAGTCGGTAATTTTCGATCAGCATTAGCTTCAGCTCACTTTCGATATCTTCATATTCATCAAACGGAATTGCATTTGAACTTTCAAAACTCGAAAGATACTCGGAAGTTTTTTTCAATGAAAGTTCTGCCTCGTCTATTTCCATCGGACGAAGTTGAAGAATTTTTTCTCTTGTTTTCGGAGAATACGCAAAGGGAGAAATTTCCGCGAGCAATTGCGGAAACTCTAATTCGTTTAAATCTTCTTTATTTATATACACAGTGCAAAGATAATTAATTTGAAAATGAAATAATTTGAGAATTTGAAAATGATTTATTGATTTGATCTCTTTTATTAATATAAGCTTCGGCAAGTTCAGTCTATGCTTTTAACGCTTCGATTATATTCGGAATGAAAAGTTTTCTGAAATCATTAGTATGCTGTATAATTAAGTAATGGCTGATTTAATTTTAAAACCTCACAGGTTTCCGAAACCTGTGAGGTTTGCCACTGTTTAACAACTAGATTTAATTTTTGAATTTTACAATTTCTTTTAGTAAAATTTTGTGTGATTTTTTTGGTCGAAACTAATAAGTTTAATTACTAAATTTATGTAAGTTTGAACTATGAAGCTAGAAACCGAAAGATTAATTCTGAAACCCATCGACGAAAGTTATACGGAAGACATTCTAAAGATCAGAAGCAATGAAACCATCAACCAGTTCGTACACCGAAATCCTCCTAAAAACAATTATGATGCGCTTCAGTTTATTTTAACCATTAAAGAAAATACCCGAAATCAGACATCTTTTTATTGGGGAATTTCGTTAAAAGACCAGCCGAATCTGATCGGAACTATCTGTCTCTGGAATTTTTCCGAAGACCGGAAAGAAGCAGAAGTCGGTTATGAATTATTACCGGAGTATCACAGAAAAGGCATCATGTCGGAAGCTTTGGCGGCAGTCGTGGATTTTGCATTTAAAAATTTACATTTGCAGGAAATTATTGCGATGACGCACAAGCTCAACGAAAATTCAAAAGGACTTCTTTTAAAACATGATTTTGTATTGCAGGAAGATAGAAAGGATGAAGATTTTCCGGAGAATCTGGTTTTTAGCTTGAATCGAAGATAATTATGTATTCAGATTTATATAAAGCTAGTGATTTTTTAATAGAATCTGTTGAAAATTATCTAGATCTATTTGCTTCCAAAGTAGATTTTACAGCTGAAGATGCTCTTAATGCGATGATATGCCATTATAAAGAAGTTAAAATGGTGGATTTTTATTTGAATTTATACCCTAAAGAAACATTTCTTCTCTCCTCCGATAGTTTATATATTAGTCTTTTTGGAGATTATAAAAGCAATTTGCATTTTTCATTTATGCGTTCTTTCAAATTTAATGATGATACAGATGAGACAATAGAAATTCGATTCGAAATGTTATTTGATACTATAAGATGTGATTCAAAATATGGAAATTATGTTTCTCTCAATGAGCGTGATTTAATATATAATGAAAATGAACATGAAAGTTTAATTGAAAATTTTAGAAATGATCCATTTTATATTAAAATTAGAAATAAAAAACCAAGTACTTTTGAATTGAGAATAAATTATAATGTTTAAATTTTAAAAAATGACCTGGACAGAAATATTAGCCCCGATAAAAAAGACAGAATACTTTACCAATTTATGGGAAAAAGTAAAGCAGGAATATGCAGCCACTAAAGTTTTTCCACCAAAAAATCAGATTTTCAGAGCGTTGGAAATTACGCCTTTTGAAGATATCGAAGTAGTGATCATAGGGCAGGATCCTTATCATAATGATTATCAAGCGAATGGTTTGTGCTTTTCCGTTTCTGAACAGGTTGCCGCGCCGCCTTCTCTGAAAAATATTTTTATCGAATTAAAAGATGATCTTGGTGTTGAAAGAACTTCAAAAGAATTGGACGATTGGGGAAAACAAGGGGTTTTACTGTTGAATGCAACTTTAACCGTTCGTGCGCATTCTCCGAATTCACACAAAGATTTGGGATGGGAAAAATTTACAGATTTCATCATCAAGGAAATTTCAGATAAAAAAGAAAACGTGGTTTTTGTTCTTTGGGGCGCTTTTGCACAAAAAAAAGCCGAACTCATCGATCCGGCTAAACATTTTATCTTAAAATCTGCGCATCCTTCTCCGTTTTCTGTTTACAGGGGATTTTTCGGAAGCAGACCTTTTTCAAAAATTAATGAATATCTGGTTTCAAGAGGGAAGAAACCTATTTCATGGTAGGATTTTCTCCTCCTTTTTTAATGGTAATTCCTATTTTATACTTTCCGTTCAAAGCCTTCGCTCCGTCTGCCGAAGCAGGATAAGGCTGAACATCCGTTAAAGAAATAGTATATCCGTTAAATGCAGCCGACTGATGATAGTTTCTGCCTTCATTGTCCATACTGGCTAAATTCAGAACCACCGGTCGGGTTGCAGTTCCCATTACTTCAACCTGTGCCACAGCAACACCTGCCCAAATGCAGTTTACATCTTTTGGGCAACGGCTGTCTTCGGAAATTCCTTTAAAGGTTACATTCATCTGATATTCTTCAAGGAATTTGTTCTCACCCTCATTGAAATAGATCATTCCGCCATCTTTGCTGGTTACTTTGGTAACGCCTTTTTTATCCGTGTTCACTTTTAATTTATTTTCTTTTTGAGCATTGCAGTTCATTAAAAACAATGAGCCTAAACTCAGGATAAGCATTTTATGTAGCATAATTTTTTTTATATAATATTAAGCATATCTAATAATACCACCAAAAACATTGCCACACCTACAACTAAGCTGAAACCTGTTCCGTAGATAAATCCTATAAAAGCCCCTTTTGTTGATTTCAGGGCTTTATTCACATCCTTGCTGTCGTGAAGAAGTTCCCCGATAAATACTCCCGCAAACATACCCACCAGAAAACCCAAAGGAATGGGTAAAAATATTCCGACAATGGTTCCGATAATCGAACCGATGCTTCCCCAACGCGTTCCTCCGTATTTCTGATTGGTTTTTGCCGGAATTACATAGTTTAAGACCACTGAAGCTACTGTAAGAATTCCGAATGCCCAAACATAAATCATAGGAAGATCTGCATCTGTTCCGAATTTGTAAATCAAAAGTCCGCAAATACTTAGCAATAATCCTGGCAAAACAGGAAGAAACGTTCCTAAAATCCCCAGAAACAAAAGAATAAGACAAAGGATATTAATTAATGTCGTGTCCATAGTTTGAAATTTATTTGCAATATATAACAAAAGTGACTCCAAAAAGAGCCACTTTATATAGTAATGAAAAAAATATGATTAAAGATTCAGGATCACGTACTGTAAAATCACACCCGCATTTCCGATGTTTCCTGCAGCATGATTATGGAAACTTGTATAATAGATATATCCGCTGTTTGAAGAACCGGAGCAAGGACCTACAGTTGCACCCAATGCAACAAGATAAGGAACCAAAGTCTGCGGAACCGAAATCGTGATCTGAATACTGCTTCCCGGAATAGTAATGCAAACCGGAACAAAAGTTGTGTTCGGAGCATTTCCAATAGGCGTTACCGGAATTCCTGTAGCTGTAAAATGATTCGTTCTCAACATCAATGCCTGATTAGCACCGTCTTTTACCAGAACTTCCCAGTAAGAAGGGTCATAATTGGTAATTTTTTGCCAGGATCCCAAATCAAAATCGATATTCAGATTATTGAAACCAAGTGCCGAAGACAATCCTGCGTTGCTTACCACAGCCGGAACAATGCCCGAGCTTCCGTTGTTCACAGAACAAAGTTTTGAATCGGGAACAAATCCTCCCGCAGGAGCGCAGCCTGAAGTATTGTCTGTACCGCCCACTAAATAAGAAACATCCCAATCTGAAGCATAAATACTTCCGCCATTAGCAACGAAGATTGCTAGGTTTGCATCGATTGCAGGGAAAAGTGCCTGATTGGTAGAGTATTTTCTGGAACCGCAGTTCAGGAAAATAATATCATACTGTGCAATAGTATTTAAATTTGTAAGATCATTATTCGTGATTTCCGTAGCGGTATATCCCAAAGTAAGAATAATATCTTCAATTTTATCATACGAACCTTTTACATAAGCAATTTTAGCCACCTGATTCAGTTTGGTCTGAGACAGATCCAACGTTAAAGTTTCGTTATTTTTTACCGTTGCAGCAACTTCTGTACGGAAATTGCTTCCATTCCCGGTCTGAATGTGAATGGTGTGATTGCCTACCGGAGCGTCTAGTGTAAAATTACCATCCGCATCAGAAGTTGTGTAGTAGATCTTATATTTATCGTCGAAAGTAAAAACAGACGCGCCGCCAATGGCTTTGGCTCCGTTTTGTGACATTACTTTTCCGGTTATTTTTCCGGTTTTTACCGTATTATCTACCGTAGCTTCCGTAGATGGAGAATCCGAGCGACAGGAACCCACAGACAATAAGATAATAAAAATAAAAATGAGGTTTAGTTTTTTCATAAGTTTTAGCGTTTAATTACATCACTAAATTAACAATTTTATTATTATAAATATCTTAATTTTAGAATAATTTTAAATAATCGTTAATTTAAATTGAAATATTTTATGAAAAATCCTTATTTAATCGATATTGAGTGAATTTAATTTTTTTACTAAATTTGTTAGAATGAATGATCAGTTACAGGAAACCAAAAATTTCATACAGGATTTAAGCGAACAGCTTTATTTATACATTACCAAAATTTCTCCGGCAGGTCTGGATTGGGTTTTTCATGCCTTTACAAAACTTGCGATTCTTGTTATTGTATTTTTGCTGATAGACTTTCTTGTAAAACCTGTAATCAATCTTATCTTCCGCTTTTTTCATAATGAAGAAAAATACCCCGTAATAAAATCAATTTATCAGTCAAGAATAACAAATTCTGTTGCACATCTTTTTGCTTTGGCAATTGTACTGGGAATTCAGACCTCTATATTTCCGCCTAAAGCAATTCCCAGAACCAATATCTTTATTATACGTTCCATTAATTTAGGACTTGTATTAATTCTTGCCGGCATGCTCTATCGTGGTCTTACTGCTTTCAGAAACTATTTCGCCATTAAACAGGATTATTACAAAATCATGGCATTGAATGCGATTTCTGAAACAATGAAAATTTTAGGAATCTTCATTTTCTCCATTGTAGGGATCTGTGTGATTTTCGGGATTAAAGGAGCTACCATTGTTGGAAGTTTAGGAGCAATTACAGCAGTTCTGGTACTGGTTTTCCGCGATACCATTCTCGGATTTGTAACCGGAATCCATGTTTCAACTTCTAAAAGTCTTAAAGTAGGGGACTGGATCAGTATTCCTAAATACAATATCGAAGGAAATATTTCAGACATCAGTCTTTTAACGACGAAGATCATGAATTTTGATAAAACCATTTCTTCAATTCCAACCTATGATCTTTTAACCACTGAAATTAAAAATCTTCAGGTGATGTCAGAATCCAACACCAGAAGAATTAAAAAATCAATCTACTTTAATATCAATTCCTTTAAATTTTTAACGGAAGAAGACATTGATCGCCTGAAAGACATCAATCTGATCTCAGAATATCTTGAAGGAAAAAGCATTGAGCTGAGAAAAGAAAAAGAAACTTTGAAGCACAGTGATAAAATAGTGAACGGAAGACAGCTTACCAACATTGGCGTTTTCAGATATTATGCAGAAAAATACCTCCAGAATGATCCCGATGTTGATCAGGATGGTGCAATGATGGTTCGTCAGTTGGATATTACTCCGCAAGGTCTGCCTTTAGAAATTTACTGTTTCGCTAATGATTCGCGTTGGGAACATTTTGAGCAGATTCAGGCAGATATTTTTGATCATTTACTGGTTGCTTCTAAAGAATTTGATCTTCAGGTAATGCAGATCAGTGTAAAGGTGTAATGAATACCCCAAATTGATTTCATCACTTTATATTTTTCATATATCAAAAAAATATTTTCCCGCAGAATTTTTTTTGTATTTTAGCTTTATGACTAAAATACAATGGGTGGATTGTCACAGAATGCCCTCAAGATCATTTTTTTACAAGAATAAGCAGTTTCCGGTGTGTGCAAGATGTACCGGTATTTATTTGGGATATTTTGTCATGATTCCTTTATTATGGTTTTATCAGATAAGTATTCTGTTAAGTGTTGTGCTTGTTCTTCCTACGTTTGTTGATGGCTTAACTCAGGCTTATCTCAACAGAGAAAGTACCAACTTTATCCGTTGTTTTACCGGAATTCTCGCAGGAGTAGGAATGAGCGGACTTAGTGAAAGAATTACCTATCATACTTATAAATTCATTGAAACATTAATAACTTAAACTATGAGCGATTTTAATCAAAATTACCAAAAGCCTAATCAGTCTAATGAAGACCTGCATATAGGATTAAAAATTTTATCATTCTGTATTCCTTTGGCAGGTGCAATTATTTACTTCGTAAAAAAAGACAAAGAACCTATTGCAGCGAAATCAGCATGTAATATGGCGCTTATAGGACTTGCCGTAAATGTAGTTCTTACTATTATAAGACTTACCTTACAGAAATAGGAAAAATCTTAAGATTATAAACCCACTTTTAAGTTGGGTTTTTTTATTTTTGCAGTATGACAAAACTAAGTGTAAACATTAATAAAATTGCGACGCTGAGAAATGCAAGAGGAGGAGAAACACCCAGTGTAACGGAGGCGGCCGTAAAAATTCAGGAGTTTGGAGGACAGGGTATTACCATCCATCCAAGACCCGATGAAAGACACATCACAAGAAAAGATGTTTATGATCTGAAACCTTTGGTAACTACGGAATTCAATATCGAAGGAAATCCTCACCGTTCTTTTATCGATATGGTTCTTGAGGTAAAACCGGAACAGGTAACGCTGGTTCCCGATGCAGATGATGCCATTACTTCAAACGCCGGTTGGGACACCAAAAAACATCTGGATTTTCTGACGGAAATTATCGCAGAATTTAAAAATGCAGGAATCCGTACTTCAATTTTCTTAGACCCGACTCCCGAACTGGTAGAATATGCTGCCAAAACAGGAACCGACAGAATTGAACTCTACACTGAAGCTTATGCTAAAAATTATACTCTAAATAAAGAATCTGCTATAAAACCTTACTACGATACGGCGGTTGTTGCCACAGATTTCGGGTTGGGAATTAATGCAGGGCACGATTTAAGTTTAGAAAATTTAAAATATTTCGCAGATACCATTCCGAATTTGCTTGAAGTTTCCATTGGTCACGCCTTGGTTTCAGAGGCGTTATATATGGGAATGGAAAATACAGTTCAGGCTTATCTGAAGAGACTGGCAAAATGGTAAAAATCGGAAGTTATATGTGAAGCTAAAGGTTTGATAAATATTTTCTAAACTTCCTGCTTCCGTCACCCCACTTCTATCTAAAAACAAAACGTATGGAAATTTTAAATTCAAAAATATTTGGCGAAAATCTTTCGTTTACACCGCTTTTGGTATTTCACGGTTTATTTGGAATGCTTGATAACTGGGGAACCTTCGGAAAAGATTTCGGAGAATTTGTACCGACTCACCTTATTGATCTCCGCAATCACGGGAGAAGTTTTCATTCCGATGAGATGTCTCACGACGATTTAGCGGATGATATTCTTCGGTATATGAATCATTACGGCATAGAAAAAGCTCATATTCTGGGGCATTCTTTAGGCGGAAAAGCAGTGATGCAGTTTGCTATTAAATATCCTGAAAAAGTTGAAAAGCTTATCGTTGTGGATATTTCTCCGAAAGCATATCCTCCACATCATCAGGGAATTATCAAAGCTTTGGAAACGGTAGACTTCAATACTGTAAATTCCAGAAATGATGTGGAAGCGGTTTTGAGCCAGTATATTCCTGAAAGATCAACCATACAATTCCTTACAAAAAATCTGTATTGGGACGATAATAAAAAACTCAACTGGAGATTTAACCTAAAAACTCTGTCTGAAAAATACAATCAGTTTGTCTCGAATGCCATTAAATTTGGCGTTTTTGATGGTGAAACGTTGTTTATTGCGGGCGAAAAGTCAAACTATATTCTTCCTCAGGACGAATTTGCCATCAAACAGCAGTTCCCAAAAGCTCAGTTTTCAACGGTTAAAAATGCAGGACATTGGGTTCAGGCTGAAAATCCTGTCGATTTTGCTAAAATCGTCAAAGAATTTTTGAATATTATGTAACATAAAGTGTTTATTTTGGCTGAATTGTTAAAATTTTCTTAAATTTTAAATTTACTCTTCTTTGTGTGATATTTTTTAATATTTTAGTCGAAGCTAAATCACTAAATATTAACATCATGGAAAATAAGAAAAACAAAAAGCCGTTCTTCGCATCATTTTTAGAAAAACAAATCGCAGAACCGGAAAAAATCAAAGGAGGATCTGAAACTGTTGCCACAGCTCCGTTAAAAGATAATGTTACAACAGCGCTTCAGGACAGCATTACAAAACCTTCCAATGATAATGTTACCATGAAATATCCTTCCGATGGCGATGAGGGAGGTACAGAAATCTAAAAACGAACAACCCAAAATAAAACAACTATGAAAAACAAAGATTCAAAGAAGAAGCCATTTTTCGCTTCATTTTTAGAGAAACAATTACAGGATCCTGAAAAAATTAAAGGAGGAGCAAATGTAACAATTGCTTCGCAGGATACGGTTACAAAACCTGCTGTAGATACTGTGACAAAGCCAATCTATGATATGGCGCAGACAATGAAATATCCTTCTGATGGGGATGATGATTCTCCGTCAATTTAATGGATTTTTATCTCGATCACATTAAAAAAATCATACTAAAAGGAAACTTACACTCTAAGTTTCCTTTTTTAATAAAAATGGCAGATGATTCTTTGCATTACACATTCTCAGGATTTTTACAATATTGATATCTTTTTTGAATATTTAAAATCTAAAAATATTCCTTTTTTCAGACTAAATTCTGATAAAATAAATCATTATCAGAAAATAAGCATCAGCGAAAACTTTTTTGAATTAACCGATGAACTCGGAAATACCGTTAATTCAAATGAAATTAAAGCGGTGTGGCATAGAAAATCATGGGGAATTTCTGTTCCTGAAGAACTGGATGAAACCTACACAAAAATTTTTCTGAAAGAATACGCTGCTCTCAGATACAATCTTTTCACCTTGCTGGAAGAAATTCCGTGGATCAATCCGTTTGAGAATGAAAATAAGATTGATGGCAACAAAATGTATCAATTAAAGATCGCTCAAAAAAACAACCTTACTATTCCCGAAACTATTTTTTCGAACAATTCAGAACAAATAACTGAGTTTTTCTATCAGAAATGCAATGGAAAAATGGTGGCAAAACTTCATGGTGCGCTTTCAAAAACAATGAGCGGCGAAAATTTCCTTTCCACCAACATCATCGATGAAAATTCTCTCGAAAATATAGAAGACATAGAATACTGTCCCATGATTTTTCAGCCCTACATCGAAAAAGAATATGAATTGAGAATACTGTATCTTGAAGGAGAATTTTTTACCGGAAAAATCAATAACAGCGAAAACGCAGACTGGAGAATAGCCAACGAAAATTATTTTTGGTCAGAATACAACTTACCCGAAAATATTAAAACCAGTCTTACCTCAATGATGAAAGATATGGGATTGTACATCGGAGCAATCGACATGATAAAAGGTAGAGATGGAAAATATTATTTCCTCGAAGTAAATCCGCAGGGAGAATGGGGAATGCTGCAAAAAAAACTCAATTTCCCGATTGCGGAAAAAATTGCCGATAACCTTATAAAAAGAATGAAACCCAATGAATAAAATTTTAATAATTACCCATACAGGAGATAATTTTTCCATAGAAAAAGTAACAGAATATATTGCTGAGAATAATTGTGAAGTCATCCGTTTCGACGTAGATTTATACCCTTTGCAAAATAAATTATCTACCCGTTTTGAAGAAGGAAAGTGGATCAGTATTTTAGAAACTCCAGAAAAAAAACATCGTTTAGACGATATTTCCGCAGTCTGGTACAGAAGAGCCTACAATATTGGATCTGGTCTGAAAGAAGAACTGGATTCTAAATTTTACGGAGCTGCGATGGGAGAGATCAGGACGACACTATTTGGATTTTTAGAGTCTATTGATGTTTATGCATTCGGAAAACCAAGTGTTTACAGAAGAGTAGACAGTAAGGAAGAACAGTTGAAAATAGCTCATAAAATTGGACTCAGGATTCCGGAATCCTGCCTTACGAATAATCCGGAAGAGGCAAAACAATTCATTGTAAAACATAAAAATGTGGTTGCCAAAATGCAGACAGGATTTGCCATTTATGAAGACGGTGTAGAAAGTGTGGTCTTCACCAATGTGGTAAAGGAAGATAAACTGGAGGAACTGGATACGCTTTTGTATTGTCCGATGCAGTTCCAGAAAAAAATTGAAAAGAAAAAAGAACTTAGAATTACCATTGTCGGAAGAGATGTTTATGCTTTCGAAATCGATTCTCAACAATCGGAAGCCGCAAAAATAGACTGGAGAAAAGACGGCGTAAATCTTATTGATAAATGGATTCCGACGGATCTTCCAACAGACATCGAAGCAAAATTGCTGGAACTTCTGGATGTTTACAATATCGATTACGGAGCAATAGATATGATCGTTTCACCCGAAGACGAATATTATTTCATTGAGATCAATTGTGCCGGAGAATTCTTCTGGCTGGATAATCTCACCGAAGGAAACCTTATTTCTAAAAGTATTGCCGATATCTTATGTGATAAAGCTCCAAGAAGAAACAATATGGTTTTGGTCTAAAATTCTTCTAACACACGATAATACAGAAAACGGGCTAAAGTCCGTTTTTTTTAATTTATCCTCAGTTCGGGATAAGAAATAAATTTAAAAAATTGATTTATAGCATTATATTAGTTGATCGCAAATAAAAACAAAAGATTTTTTACTTATTGAAAGTTTGTAAGCTAAACAAAGGCACTTCGTTTATTCAAAAAACACAAAAATGGTATTACTTTAATAAGTTTTACGCCTTTGTATATCTTAAAAAATGAATTCCTGATAATTGAATCTCTTTGTTTTACCTTGCGTTTAAGAAGACTTATTCCGAACTCAGGTTAATTTAATGATCATCTTATCTAGTGCTCAAAACAGAAACATCAAAACTTTTGACGTTTTTATCCATTTAAAAAACAGAAATCTCCCTTAAAAATCGCAAATTTGCATAACGTAGAATATTATCATAATTTAGTCAGCAATCAAGTAAAAAAAATTGATGGTTTTTGTAACGGGAGCAACCGGAATTTTAGGCAGAGTAATCGTTTTGGAACTTCTGAAAAAGGGAAAAAACGTTCGTGCAGCAAAAAGACCGACGAGCAATTTAAACGAAGTAAGGCATTCCTATACATTTTATACGGAAAATCCCAATGATTTCTTCAATAGAATAGAATGGGTTGATGTAGATTTTAATGATATATATTCTCTTCAGGAAGCTTTGAAAGACGTGGACGAAGTATATCACTGCGCTGCCAAAGTAAGCTTTCATCCTCATGACGAAAAAGAAATGTATCGTACCAATATAAAAGGTACAGAAAATCTCATGTACGCCTGCGAAGACTCCGGTGTGAAGAAATTTCTTCACGTGAGCTCAATTGCTGTCCTTGATAATTTTAACGAAAAAGGAGAATTGGACGAAGAATCTGATTTCAATCCTAAACTGGATCATTCTGCATACGCACTTTCCAAACACCTTTCCGAAATGGAAGTGTGGAGAGCTTCAGCAGAAGGTTTAAACGTTGTTATTGTAAATCCCGGAATCATCATCGGAAGCGGAAACTGGGGAAACAGCAGCGGAGATGTTTTTCCTACCTTCGAAAAAAACAGCTTTACATTTTCTGGCGGATCTAGTTATGTGGATGTAAGAGATGTTGCAGAAATTTCCATAAAATTAATGGAAAAAAACATTTTTGGAGAACGTTTTATTGTAATTGCAGAAAACAGAAGGTACGCAGAATTAGGAAAACAAATCAGATCCAGATTAAATTTAAAAGAAGCTAAAATTCTTTCAGACTTTCAGCTCAATATCGGAGTTTTGGCAAATACATTATTCGGCTGGTTGATTCCGGCTTTAAGAATGGCAACAAGATCCAATGTGAAATCAATTTCAGAAATGAACACCGTTTCCAACGAAAAAATAAAAAGCAGATTGAATTATCAGTTTATTCCTCTTTCGGAAAGTATTGATTTTCATTTAAATAATTATATCAACGATAAAAAGATAAAGCAATGAATCTTGCAGAGGCAATTATCTTAAAAAATACAGAAAAGCATCCCATAAAATCTGCTATCGGATTTAAAAAGAAAGATGCAGGCTGGAAAGAACTGAGCTGGAAAAAATTCGGCGAAATTGTGTATAAAACAGCCAATGCGCTTAAAAATGCAGGAATTCAGGAAAATGATAAAGTAGCCATTTATTCGGATAACTCTTCCGAATGGATGATTTTTGATCTCGCGGTGTTGGCAATCGGAGCCATCACGGTTCCAATTTATTCTACCAACAATGCAGAACAGGCAGAATACATCATCAACGATTCGGAAGCGAAGGCAATTTTAGTGGGAGATCAGGCTCAGTATGATGCGTGTCTGGAAATTTTGAAGAAAGAAAGTACGGGTCTGCAAACGATTATCATTTCTAAAAAAGCAGTCTGGATCAAGAAAGAATTCAGCAGTTTTTATCTGGAGGATTTCATTGCTAAAAGTTCTCCCAAATTAGAATTCTGCAAGAAAGAGTACGAAGATATTGCCACGCTTATCTACACTTCCGGAACTACAGGAACGCCGAAAGGAGTCATGCTTACGCACGGAAATTTCATAAAAGCCTTTGATGCGCATTTTGAATTTTTCAAGTTTAAAAACTTTGAAGAAGAGCTTTCTCTGGCATTTTTACCTTTAACCCACGTTTTCGAAAGAAGCTGGAGTTTATTATGTCTTTACGGAGGCGCAAGAGTGTATTTCCTCGAAGATCCGAAGAATATCGCCAATGCTTTGGAAGAGGTAAAACCGACCATGATGTGCGCGGTGCCGAGATTTTTCCAGAAAGTCTACGCCGGAGTTTTGGAAAAGGCAGAAGAAGGTTCATCACTGAAGAAAAAAATCTTCAAATGGGCATTGGAAACCGGTTCGCAGACCGCAGAATTAAGAAGAAGAGAACAGCCGGTTCCGTTTGGATTAAAAATAAAAGAAAACATTGCCGAATCTTTGGTTTTCAGTAAAATTAAAGAAAAAATGGGCGGAAGATTGTGGTTTCTGCCTTGTGGAGGAGCTTCATTATCTCCGGAAGTGACAAAGTTTTTTGAGTCGGTTGGAATTCATGTAACGGTTGGCTACGGTTTAACGGAAACTACGGCAACTTTAACCGCTTTTCCTTTGACGAATTTTGAACATGGAAGCTGCGGAAAACCTCTTCCCGGAGTAGAAATCAGGATCGGGGAAAACGACGAAATTCAGGCAAAAGGAAACGGAATCATGAAGGGATATTACAAAAAACCTGAAGAAACGCAGAAAGTTTTCACCGAAGACGGCTGGTTTAAAACCGGAGATGCCGGAACCATCGACAGCAAAGGGAATCTTACCATTACAGACCGATTGAAAGATCTGATGAAGACTTCCAACGGAAAATACATCGCACCGCAGCAGATTGAAAATATCCTAACAAACAATAATTTCATTCAGCAGATTGTCCTGATTGCCGAAGGAAAACAGTTTGTTTCCGCGTTGGTTGTTCCGAACTTTGAATTTTTAAAAGAATATCTCAAAAAAAATAATATTCCTTTTACCAATTGGGAGGAAATTGTAAAAAACGAAAAGATACACGATTTTTACAAAGACAAAATTAAAGAACTGCAAAGCCATTTATCCGATTACGAAAAAGTGAAAAAATTCACTTTGATGCCTTCGGAATTTGATATCAATACAGGAGAAATTACTCCGACATTGAAGGTAAAAAGAAATGTAGTGCTTAAAAAATATGCAGATCTTATTGAGAAGATGTATTAAATTTTTAAGGCTGAGTTGAAGATTGAGCTGTAACAACTGTACATTAAGCAAGATCTCACCTTGCAAAAATTGAAATTATGACAACACAGGAATTTTTAGGAAAAAAAGATTTTACAATAAACAATCAGACAGTTTCAGAAAGCTGTCCTTCCAATATTGCCTTAATTAAATATTGGGGGAAATACGACAATCAGATTCCCGCCAATCCAAGCATCAGTTTTACATTAAATCATTGCAGAACGAATACTTCGATGGAGTTTTCTGCCAATGAACCTTTTTCTGTGCAGACTTTTCTTGCCGGAAATGAAGAAGTAAAATTTGCAGAAAAAATTGAAAAATATTTCAGAAATATCGAACAGTATCTTCCATGGATTTTACAGGGAAAATATATCATCAGAACCGAAAATACTTTTCCTCACAGCTCAGGAATTGCAAGTTCTGCTTCCGGTTTCGGAGCCATTGCCAAATGTCTGATGAGTCTTGACGAAACATTTTCAGGCAAAACTTCGGATGAAGAATCGTTGAGAAAAGCCTCTTTTTTAGCAAGATTGGGAAGCGGAAGCGCCTGTCGAAGTCTTTATAATGGGCTGGTTGTGTGGGGCGAATCTCAGGTAAAAGGAAGTTCTGATCTTTTTGCAGTACAATACCCAAACGATGAAATTCATGAAATTTTTAAAGATTTTAACGACTGGGTTTTACTCATTCATGAAGGTCAGAAAAGCGTTTCTTCCACTGTTGGTCATGGTTTGATGAATACCAATTCTTACGCAGACAGAAGATTTCAGGAAGCAAGGGAAAATTTCGGTCCCATGAAAGAAATTTTAGCCAACGGAGATTTGCAGCGTTTTATTAAACTGGTAGAACACGAAGCATTAACACTTCATGCCATGATGATGATGAGTGATCCTGCATTTATTTTAATGAAAACAGGCACTTTGGAAGTCATCAATAAAATCTGGGATTTCAGAAGAGAAACCGGTTTGCCGCTGTTTTTTACGTTAGACGCAGGAGCCAACGTTCACCTTCTGTTCCCGAACGATGGTTCAGAAGAAAAAATAAAATCTTTCATTGAAGCCGAACTCTTGCAGCATACTCAGAACAATGGAGTGGTGAAAGATGTGATGAAGTTTTAGAAGTAATCAAAATATTAGGGTTAAAGACATATTAAGGTAATGTGGTCAAAAATAGTTGGTGTTTTTGTCAGAAATAATTCGTAATATTTGGCAGTTGATTGGAAGAGGAAATGAGCAATGCTAAAGAGCAACTCATCAGCAATACAATCAACGCTGTAAACAATAGTTTAGAGGATGGCTTTGCCATCCTTTTTTGCAAATTATTGGAACAGCTCTATGGCTTAAAAAAACTTTTACGACTTTAGATTTTTATAGAAAAGATACCATTGGATGAACTTCTTTCTTCGGCTTTTGGTAAGTCCCCGATGAATATTGAGATTGCCTTTCAGATGACCGAAAAAAGACTCTATGCCGTTGGTTGTTTTAGGTATTTTAGGATTTTGTAGAAACATAAACATATTGGGTAAAGCCTTCCTGATAACCGAAAAACATCTTCTTACCATCTTGTGCGTGTGCCAATATCTTCCGGTTTCCTGACTGTATGATTTTTCATTCAAAAATTCGTGATGCTTCTCAGACCAATCTAAAAATTCTTTGATCCAATACTGCTTTTTAACTTCATTGTCGATAAAATGAATCTTGCAGACAATTTCTCGCAACTCAAAACCCGCTGCAGACTTTGGATAAGCCGAAAGCCATATTTTGCACATTCTCTGAATATGCACCAAACATCTCTGGACAGGAACTTTCGGACAAACTTTACGGATAGCTTTCAGTAGAGATTTGTCGCCATCGCAGGTTATCCCGCCAATTTTTATTCCTAAATTCAAGATGTTTTCCAAATCCTCTTTCAGTTCCTCATAATGCTCACCGTCCGTAATTCTGTAAAGTTGGGGTAGCTTAAAAACATTATCTTTGTAAATCACCAAACAGATTTCATTGGAGAAATAAGTGCCGTCAATCAGTAAATAAACCTCCTTGTTCTGGTTGTAACTGAGTTTTGGAGCTTTACTAAGCATCACGTTAAAATACCGTTGAAGAGTACTTACCGAATATCCAGATTCTGCTGAAATCTGCTCATAAGTCTGTTTCCCAACAATCCATTTTTTGAACCAAATTTCTTTGTTTTTTAGCCCCACAGACTTATTCTCCGAAGTAAAATAAATTCCACAGTTTTTACATTTAAAACGACGCTTTCCGTTTTGCTTTCCCCAAGAAATCACATCCAGACTTTTGCAACTCCAGCAACGATTTTTTTTGAATTTTCAGCCATAAAAAAAGTTTATTGAAACAAAGTTCAATAAACTTTATATATCATCAGTAACAATCGGCAGTACGATGAATTTTACCAACTATTTTTGACTATTAAACCCATATTTAAAATCTTTAACCCTATTTTTATCTATTTATCTAAGATTCCCCTGATTTTATTCGCATTGGAAATCAGTTCTCCAAGATATTCGAAATTCTCTTTTTCCAGAGCGGCTTTAAACTTTCTTAGCTGAGCAATGTGTTCATTCAATACATCCAGAACATTTTCTTTATTTTGTCTGAAAATCGGAACCCACATTTCAGGATGAGACTTTGCCAGACGAACAGTGCTGGAAAAACCGGAACTAGCCAGTTGAAAAATAGTTTCTTCTTCTTTCTCCTTTTCTAAAACCGTATTTGCCAAAGCGTAAGAGGTGATGTGGGAAATATGCGAAATATAAGCGGTGTGAACATCATGATCTTCCGCATTCATGTAAATCAGATGCATATCAAGACTTTCTACAATTTTTTCAACCAGTTGTAAAGCATCTTCTGCGGATTCTTCCTTATCGCAGATAACTCCTGCTTTTCCTGAAAAACTTTCTGAAACTGCCGATTTCGGGCCGTTGTTTTCCGTTCCCCACATCGGATGGAAAGCCACAAATCTCGATCTTTTCGGATGATTTTTTACCGCATTTACAATTCCTGCTTTGGTAGATCCTGCATCCATTACCGTCTGATGTTCTGAAATCAGGTCTAAAACATTCGGCAGTAATTTTCTTGCGGCATCTACAGGAATGGCAAGAATCACCAGATCAGAGTTTTTAATTCCGTATTCCAGATCTACTTTTGCATCGATTATTTTGAGTTCTAATGCTTCATTCAGATGCTCATTGCTGTTATCAATACCGTAAATGAAATCTGCAATTCCTTTTTGTCTTAATTTTAATGCAATCGAGCCCCCGATTAATCCTACACCAATAATACTTATTTTCATCGTTTAAATTTTAAAATAAAAAACCCCGCCCAAGGACGAGGTTTTGTTTTATCTATATGAAATCCTTATCCCAGATCTGAGTTAAAAATTCCGTAATAATATGTTCCGTTGTTTGTAATCACGAGACAAAGGTAAATAATTTTTTTTAATCAGGATTAAAAAGTGAATTGTGAATTTCGCTTCACGAGTCAAGTTTTTTACAGGTCAATTAACTTCGTTGCCAATTCGCTTTGCTGTCAATTTATTTCATTGTGAATTTAAGAATTTACAATCGCTTACGTATCAAAATTCACTATTTACAAATTAAGGATTGCTGATAATCAATGTTGACGGAATATCCGATAACCATATGCTTTTCGTATCAATGAGGTTTTTCCAGCTTTTGCTGCTGATGAGCATTAAATCCTGCGAGTTCAGAAATTCTTTCTCAATTTTTTTCTCATTGTATAAAGTGATGTGATTGGGCGCAACCTGTTCGATGCTTCGGATGAGTTCTTTCACTTCAATATTATTCCGGATCTGTCCTGCAACATCTAAGATAATAATCTGGGAATTGTTATTATTGATGAGTCTTTTGGCATATTCAAGCAGATAAAAATCACTTAAATTAAAGATCGGGACAAAAACTTTGTCTGCGGAAGTAAATTCTTTTTCCACCAGAATACCAACAGGAATCTGGGTTTTATCCAGAATCTGTAATGTAAAATCGTCAAAAGGAGAGTTGTTGAAAATATTTCCTTTCCCTTTTACCGTATTTAAAAGTTTTTCAGGATTAATAATTTTTGTCGTGAAACCAAGCAGTCTTCCCAGTAAACTTCCTTCATACATCGATTTTCCGAGCATAATCAGAAGAAGATCGTAATTTCCTTTGTTGGTAATGTGCGTAAGATCGTTTTCAATATCATTGGAGGCTTTGAAAAGCGTTGTGACTTCAAGATTCAGATCGTTGGACGTTTCTATTACATTTTTAAACTGCTCATTTTCGTATTCATTGATATCGTAAGCGTGCATTTCGTTCACGGGAGCAATATTCATGGCGGTTATGCTTTTGTTGCCGTTCATTTTATTGGTAAAATCATGAGCCAGTTTCAGCAGCGTGCTTCCGGATTCAGGATGATCAAAAGACAATAATACCCTGTATTTTGCATCATTTTCAGGAGATTCGTCTTCATCTTTTTTAGATTTAAATAGAAAATTGATGAAATCCAGCGCAGGTCCCGTCATGAAAGTTGTAAAGAGCGCCATAATTACCATCATCGCAAATATCTGAGGACTTAAAACGCCCAGATCATAACCGATATTCAGGACAATAAGTTCCATTAAACCTCTGGTGTTCATCAACGCTCCGATCGTTAAACTTTCTTTCCAGTTGATGCCTAAAAATTTTGCGGTTAAGGCACTTCCTGCAAATTTTCCGATCACTGCGGTCAAAATGATAAATCCTGCTGTAATCCAGAGATGACTGTCATTCAGTAATCCGATCTGGGTACGAAGTCCTGTAAATACAAAGAAAAGAGGCAGAAGAAGCACTAAAGCGACATCTTCTACTTTATCAATAAACAAAGTTCTGAATTTTGCATTTTCCGGCATGATCGCTCCTGCCATAAAAGCTCCGAAAAGCGCATGAATCCCAATAACTTCCGTAGCATAAGCCGAAAGAATCAAGGTTAAAAAGAAAATCGCAACCATGGGTTTGTTGATGGTGCTTTTTCCTGCCTGTAAGTCTCCGATTCTTTTCAGGAACGGTCTTACAATCTTAATCATAAAAAATACATAGGCAATTGCCATCAAAATTACATACAGGGAGCTTTCAAACGATCCGGCTTTTACGATAGCAATTACGGCTGCCAAAATACACCATGCCGTAATATCATCGGCTGCAGCACAGGTAATAACCACAGTTCCCAGTTTGGTTTTCTGAAGATTTCTTTCCTGAACGATTCTTGCCAAAACAGGAAAAGCGGTAATACTCATGGCAATAGCGATGAAAAGCGCGAATGAGGTAAACTGAATTCCTTCCGGCGCAAATTCTTTATAAATGAAATAAGACAGACCAATTCCCAACGCAAAAGGGATAATGATACTTGCATGACTTATGACTACCGCATCGTGTGCTTTTTTTCTTAAAACGCTTAAATCCAGTTCCATTCCTACAATGTACATGAAAAGGATAAGCCCGATCTGGCTTAAAAACTGCAGATTTCCTAAAGATTCTTTCGGGAAAAGAAATGCCGAAAATTCCGGGAAGTACATTCCTACAAGGGAAGGTCCCAGAACAATTCCCGCGATCATTTCACCGATCACGGAAGGCTGCTTGATCTTCATACAAATCCAGCCGAAAAGCCTTGCGACAAGAATAATGGTAACGATTTGTGCCAGTAATAAAGCTAAAGGATGGTGAAGATTGGTCTTGAATGATTCTAAAAAATTGTCCCAGCTGGAACTGTTGTTTGTTTTTGTAATGATCTTTTCTCCGATTTCCAAAGTCTGCCCTTCAATGATGAAAAAATACATCAGTGATGAAAAAACAATAATGGTGGAAATATAAAAGATAATGTTTCTGTATTTTCCCCAATTCATGATTCCAAATTTTAGACAAAATTGCTAAGAAAATCGGAAAAAAAAGATGATTTTTAATCAAATGTAATGAAAAGAAAGAATTTTGCAGTGAAATCTAATGTCCCAATAAATCGGAAAGAGATTTCCTGTAGGTTTCCCCGATCTGAAGCTTTAAAAAGCGGTCATTTCCCAGAGAAACAGTAGTAATAATTTCGTTGGTGGAAAATACTTTTACAGCAGATAAAGAGATGATTTCTTTTTTGTTGACCTGCGCAAAATCTTTTGCAGGAAGCATTTCCAGCAGATTTTTGAAATTCAGGTTTTTTAGAACAATATTGGTTCCGTCTTTAAGAAGGATTTCCTTATCCCGACTGTCTATTTCCGAAGTTTTGATGTAGGCGATCTGGTATGTAAAAATTACGGTTTTGCCGATGTTGGTATTCCATTCGATAAAATCTTTTTTATTGGTCTTTTGGAGTAGTTCCGCTGCTTTTTCGAAAGCCTGGGTTAACCTTTCTTTTTTGATGGGTTTTCTTACATAATCCACAACATTCAGGTCGAAAGCTTCGGCTGCATATTCTTTGTAAGCGGTGGTAAAAATGATTTTTTTTGAGCCTGAAATGGCTTCTGCAACCTGCAATCCGTTTATTCCGGGCATTTCGATGTCTAAAATGCAGACGTTGCAGTCGATGTTTTCAATTTCGTTCAGAAAAATTTTAGGATCATTAAATGCTTTTACAACTTCTACATTTTCAATCTGTTCGCATAGAAGTTTTAAATAGCTGATTGCCAGTAATTCATCATCAAGAATAACGCATTTTATCATAGAAATCTCCCAAATTGATTGTTAATTCTGCCGTGAAGATACCGTTTTTTGAACTTTTCTGAAGCGTGTAAAAATTATTGTAAATCATTTTCAGCCTTTGATCCAGAGACTGGCTTCCGAAGCCGCTTTTTTCCTTTTCGAGAACATTTTTCAGAGAAGCTTTATTGATTACTTTCATCGTGAAAATTCTTTTTTCAAGTTCAAGCTGAATGGAAATAAAAGAGTCTGAAGCAAGGAAATCGGTGTGTTTAAAGGCATTTTCAATCAAATCTACCGAAAGAAGAGGGGCAAAAACTTTCTCTTCGTAAATTTCATCCGATTTATTGATTTTCGATTTAATTCTGAAATCAAAAAGCGGATTTACTTTAATTTTGTTGATCTCAATTAAACTTAAAGCAAAATTTAATTCTTCTTTCGGGCTTACGAATTTGTTATTGCTTTCGTATAAAATATAGTCTAAAACATTCGCAAGTTTATCGAGCGACATGTACGTCTGATAAGCGTGAGACTGTACCGAATTCAGTATGTTTTTGAATAGATGTGGGTTCAGTTTTGTTCCGATATGTTCAAGCTGTACTTCATTCAGTCTTTCCTGAATCATTTTATTGGCAGTCGAAAGCTTGGCATTTTTTACTTTAAATTTATGATTTTGGCTGAATAAATAAATGCTTACCGTTAAAAAAAAGAAAACCGCAAATACTCCGATGAATATCCAATAATCATGAATCATGTAGTAATTGCCTTCCATGGATTGAAAATTTATTTACTTCTTTTTATTTTCTATTTTAAACCAAACACTCGGTATTTGCGACATGTCATGCTGAGCTTGTCGAAGCATCTTTATTTTTTATTTAAACGCAAAGTTTTAATAAAGATAATTCTAAATTTAAAAGAAGCAAAGGTATAAATGCTTCGCAAAGCAGACTGATAATTTATTTCAATTTCTTCAAAGAATTTACCGTTACGCTTTCCTCGCATTTTTCGAAAGTAATTTCGAAAGTTGCTTTTTCTTCGGGATAGGTGAGAAGATAATCAGGACAGGGTTTTTTCTGTGCGTGGCTTCTGTCGAAATCAATCTTTCCTTTGGTGATGATACTGTCTTTCAGAAATTTTTCATCAACTTTTAATGTTGCCATTTCTGTTTTTGCTGTTTCAGAATATTTAAAATCTTTAGACAGGGTTTCTGCAATAACGCGGCTGTTAGGTAGATAACCGCTGCAGCTTGCGCCTTTTTTGTTTAAGATAAAAAATACAATAATACATCCCGGTACAAGACCGATTGCATAGAATTTCAGTTTTTTCATTAGAAAATTAAAAGATTGATATCGTGATAAGTAAGTCCGAAACGGTCGCAGATGATTTTCTTCGTGTGTCTGCCTTTGTACATATAAAGACTCTGTTTCATTTCGTTTTTGCGAACCAGCATATTTTCGAAACCGCCTTCTTCATCGTAATTTAAAATATAGGAAAGGAAGAAATTGGAGATCGCTTTTGTTGTGGTTCTCGGCATTCTTGAAGTAAGATTCGGAAGTCCGCAGTGGATTACGCCGTGCTTAATGATGTATGGATCTTCCATGGTGGTAAGTTCGGAAGTCTCGATTACTTTTCCGTTGTCGATGGTGATGTCAATAATTACGCTTCCTTTTTTCATTTTCATTACCATATCTTCGGTAACGATGGGTGTCATATTCAGTCTTGGAAGGGCTCCTATTACAACATCGGCTCTCCTTAAAGCTTTTTTCAGTTCTTTCGGATCGATAATAGAAGTAGGAACTCTGCTGTCAACCAAAGTATGAAGTCGTCTTAATTTTGAAAGTGAATTATCGAAAACTCTTACACTTGCGCCTAAACCGATGGCTGCTTTTGTGGCAAATTCTCCAACGATTCCTGCTCCCAAAATAACCACTTCAGCGGGTCTTACTCCTGTAATTCCGCCCAACATTAAGCCGTTGGATAAAGCTAAAAGCTCGGAAGCATAAAGAATGGAAACCGTTCCTGCAATTTCGCCGACCAGTCTTACTAAAGCTAACTGTTTGTATTCGTCTACAATAAATTCGAATGCAATGGCATTTACTTTTTTCTCTGCCAGTTTTAAGAAATAGTCTTTATCTCTCAAATTGATCTGAAGTGCCGATACAAGATAGGTATTCGGTCGCATATAATCGATTTCTTCGTCTGTAGGCGGATTGACTTTTAAAATTAAATCCTGCCCGAAAGCTTCTTTCGGATCGTTTGTAATTCTCGCTCCCGATTCAGAATATTGCAGATCTGTAAAGAACGAACCTTGTCCGGCTCCGGATTCTATGATTATTTCATGACCACTTTCTACCAAAACCTGTACCGCATCGGGCGTTATGCAAGTTCTTCTTTCATTCAGGGAAGTTTCCTTCGGAATTCCTATGCTGAATTGTTTTCCTTTTTTAATGACCTCCAGTTTTTCTTCTTTCGGCATCAGTTCCTCTTCGGTAAAAGGAGTAAAAATGTTTGTAGTACTCATCCTTTTAAATAATTAGGTTCTTACAGATCGTTATTTTACATTCAAATTCAGGAGCAAAGATACATAATATTTACTCGAATGAAATTTCTCTGTTTTCTCCGGTATTAATGATGCTCATTTCGTGGTATTTAAGACCGTAAAGATCTTCTTCGTACACTTCAGGCCATTCAATAATGCAGAGAAATGAATGGTCTAAATATTCTTCCATTCCGATATCATACACTTCTTCAATGTTTTTTAAACGGTATAAATCGAAATGATATACTTTTCCTTTTGGGGTATTGTATTCGTTAACAATGGAATAGGTGGGTGAGTTTACTTCATCTGTACTTCCAAGATTTTTAAGGAGAAATTGGGTGAAAGTTGTTTTTCCGGCGCCCAGATTTCCTTTTAAAAGTAAAATGTTATGCTCTAATTTTGAAATGACGGTTTCGGCAATATTCTGCCAGTCTTCCATATGTTGAATCGTGAATTGCATATTTTTAAACAAAGATAATGAATTACGGTAAAAAATTCAGGTGTAAAATTAGATCAAATAATTGTATTTTCAATTTTTGCGGTCATTCAAATCAATTAAATTTATAAAACTTTTCAGGATAATTTTAAGATGTTTTTATACTAAATTTATACTGTTCTCTATAGATTTTTTTGTATATTTTTGCAGCATGATTTCCAAACAGACCATAGATAAAATATTTTCCACGATTCGGGTAGAAGAAATCGTTGGAGAATATGTACAGCTCAAAAGAGCAGGGTCTAATTTCAAAGGGTTAAGTCCTTTTCATGACGAGAAAACACCGAGTTTCGTTGTTTCGGCAAGCAAACAGATCTGGAAAGATTTCTCTACCGGAAAAGGAGGAACAGCGATCTCTTTCTTAATGGAAATCGAAAATTTCACGTATCCTGAAGCACTTCGTCACGCGGCAAAAAAATACGGAATTGAAATTGAGGAAGATCAGAAGGATTTTTCCGAAGAAGCAAAAAATGCACAGTCGGAAAGAGATTTATTGTACAAAATCCATGAAGTAGCGAACGATTTTTTTCAGAATTTTCTTTGGGAAGTGGAGGAGGGGAGATCAATCGGTCTTTCTTATTTTAAAGAGCGTGAACTTCGTGATGATATCATTAAAAAATTCCAGCTCGGATATTCGCCTGAAAAAAAGAACGCTTTTACAGAATATGCTTTGGAAAAAGGCTATTCAAAAGAAATTCTGGAGAAATCGGGACTTTCGATTTTCCCTGAAAATTCTCCTGCCGGAATCGACCGTTTTCGTGAAAGAGTAATCTTTCCGATCCATAGTTTTTCGGGCAGGGTTTTAGGATTCGGAGCAAGAATTCTTAAAAATAACGTAAAAACAGCCAAATATCTCAACTCTCCGGAAACGGAAATTTATCATAAATCTAACGTTCTTTATGGTTTAAACCAAAGCAAACAGGCAATTTCGCGTAAGAATGTCTGTCTTTTGGTAGAAGGTTATATGGACGTTATTTCGCTTCACATGTCGGGAATCGAAAATGTGGTGGCAAGTTCCGGAACTTCTTTAACTACGGAGCAGATTAAGCTTATCAAAAGATTAACGGAGAATGTAACCATTCTTTTTGATGGGGACAATGCAGGAATTAAAGCCAGTTTCAGAAGTATCGATATGCTTTTGACGGAAGGGATGAATATTCGGGTGATGCTGTTTCCGGACGGAGACGATCCCGATTCTTTCGCCAGAAAACATCCGCAGGAATATGTGGAAAAATTCATCGAAAATGAAGCGATGGATTTTATTGATTTTAAAGCTGAAATTCTTTTCAAGGAAATTGGAGATGATCCGATTAAGAAAGCTGAAGCCATCAGAGACATTGTGAAGTCGGTTTCCTTTGTTCAGAATGCTTTGAAAAGGGAAGTGTATCTGAAGCAGGTTTCTACAAAATTCGGACTTTCTGAGCAAAGTCTGTTTAATGAGCTTGATGTTCAGAAGCAGATCACCCAAAATCAGACGCATAAAGCACAGATTAAAACGGAAGCGCAACAACCTGCAAAGCTTGAAGTAGTAAATGATCCGAGAGATTATATTGATCCGGTACTTTTTAATGTGACGAAACTTGAAAATGATCTTATCAATCATATGCTCAATTACGGAGATGTTGTTCTTCACAGAACCGCGCCGGATCAGCAGCAATATGATATTACGGTGATTGAAGAAATTCTTCACCATTTTGAAGAAGACGACTACGAATTTCAGGTGGAACTGAACAAACGAATCGTAGAATATATAAAAGAAGGAATTGAAAAAGAGGAACTCCGAAAAGGAAATTTCTTTTTCGGATTAATGGATGAGGAGCTCAGTAAGGCAGCCGTTAATTCCATGAACATTTATAGCGAGCTGAACGACTGGACCACAAGAAATATTTTTTCACCCAATTACGGAGATAAAATTCCGGAGCAGGTGGCAGGAGATATTCTGATTCATAAATTCAGATATGTTAATTTCCTGATATCAAAAGCAAAAGGAGAATTGGCAGAATATGCAGAATCCGATGAATCTAAATATTTTGAACAGCTTAAGAAAATTCAGATGCTCACGATGGTTTCCAAGGAATTGGCTAAAATTTTAAATTATTCTGCAATTACAGGTATTTATACTGACAGATAAGAGGAAATAATCTGTTAATTATTGAAACTTTATGACAAAAAGTCTTATAAAATTTTAGGAATAAAAGTTGTAAATTCAACCTCGTAAAATGTAATACACAAAACAAGCATATGGACATTAAAAAAGAATTCAGAGATTTCTCTGTAAAACATCTGGGAAATAACGGTTTGGCAACCGATCAGTATATGGGAATGTATGGTCCTACAGGTCTTACGCCGTACATCATGGAGGAAAGAAGATTAAACGTTGCACAAATGGATGTTTTCTCCCGTTTGATGATGGACAGAATTATTTTCTTAGGAACAGGAATTGATGATCAGGTGGCGAATATCGTAACCGCTCAGCTTCTTTTCTTAGAGAGTGCAGATCCTTCAAAAGATATTCAGATTTATATCAATTCTCCGGGTGGAAGTGTTTACGCCGGTTTAGGAATTTACGACACGATGCAGATCATTAAGCCTGATGTAGCAACAATCTGTACAGGTATTGCAGCTTCAATGGGAGCTGTTCTTTTGGTTGCCGGAGAAAGCGGTAAGCGTTCTGCTTTAAAGCACTCAAGAGTAATGATTCACCAACCTTCCGGAGGTGCGCAAGGGGTGGCTTCTGATATGGAGATCAATTTAAGAGAGATGTTAAAGCTTAAAAAAGAGCTTTACGAGATCATTTCCGAGCACTCAGGACAAACGTATGACTGGGTAGAAAAAGCTTCTGACAGAGATTACTGGATGACTTCCGAAGAAGCAAAAGGATACGGAATGGTAGACGAAGTTTTACAGAGATCTAAAGACAAAAAGTAAATTTTGTAAAAATAATAAGAAAACGCATCAATTGATTTTGGTGCGTTTTTTTTATTGATGGATCAGGAGCTTTTTCCGGCTTTCCGCACTCGCTGTTTCTAATATTTAGGGTTGCGGCGGCGAAGCCGCCGCCGAAATCCTAAAATGAGCTCAGACAATTGCTGCAATCGAGGCTAGGGTTTTTGTCTGATATTTCAATACTTCATTGGATCCACAAAATTTGTGATCCTGAAAGAGTTCAATATAGCATTAAAATAAAGTCTGAAAAAATTCTTGTTTGAACCCTTTGGTTTGTTATCAGCTTTAATTCAAAAATAAATTTTTCAAAATTGATAAGCTTTCGTGATTAGACTTTCTTACCATGAAAATTTAATTCATTCTAAATCAATATATCAATGTTAAAGATTTATTAAAGTAATCCCCATTTTTTGAATATAGATTAAATAATGGCTAAATTTGGGTAATAACATTAAAAATAAAATTATGTCATTTGAATTACCAAAACTAGGATATGCTTACGATGCATTGGAGCCGACAATTGATGCAAAAACAATGGAAATCCACCATACAAAACATCATCAAGCATACGTAGACAATTTAAATAATGCGATTAAAGGAACTGATCTTGAAGGAAAATCTATTGAAGAAATCTGCCAGACAGGAACTGATAAACCAGCAGTAAGAAACAATGGAGGAGGACACTTTAACCATACTTTATTCTGGGAAATTTTAACTCCGGGCGGAAGCAAAGAGCCTGTAGGAAATGTAAAAGCTGCTATCGAAGCTTACGGAGGTTTTGAAAAATTCAAGACCGATTTTTCTGATGCTGCTAAAACAAGATTCGGTTCAGGATGGGCTTGGTTGGTAAAAAATGCTGACGGTTCTGTTATCGTTTCTTCAACTCCAAACCAGGATAACCCGTTAATGCCGGTTGCAGAAGTAAAAGGAACTCCTGTTTTAGGACTTGACGTTTGGGAGCACGCTTATTATTTAAACTACCAAAATAGAAGACCTGATTATGTTTCAGCATTCTTCGAAGTGGTAAACTGGGATAAAGTAGAAGAATTATTCAACAAATAATTTTCAACGATTCATAAAAAAGAAAGGTTCAGAATTACTCTGAACCTTTTTTAGTATCTTGTGGTATCACTTCCCGAAAGTCCGTTCATTTTTAAACCGTATTTCCAGTTTACATAAGCAAAAACCTGATACAGTTTGTATTCGAATTTAATACCGTATTTTTCTTTCGGATCATAATCAATCGAGGATTCGATGACGTTTCTGTACCTTCCGGAATTGTAATACGAATTCCATTCTGTGACCAGAAAAGTATTTCTGTTCTTCAGATAAGATTCAGAATACTGGCTGATTGGCTTTGCAACCGCATTCAGAAAATAATCAAACTGAGTATCGATTACCGTAAGATCCCATTCTCCATCATCATTCTTTGATGGTTTCATTTCCGATTTTTCTTTTTCATTTTTAACATTGCTCTGCGCAGAACAATTGAAAGAAAATAAAGAAAGTATTAACAGCAGAACTAAATTTTTCATCTTATAAAGTTACAAAAAAAAGACACTCAATCGGAGTGTCTTGTACTTTTATGGTTCTTTCTGGAGAACTACAAATGCCGGAAAGTGGTCGCTGTAACCGCCGGTAAACTGATCGCCGTTCCATGATCGGAAAGGGTAGCCTTTGTAATTTCCTTCTTTATTCACTAAGTAAGCAGGAGCAAAAATTTCAGCCTTATAAACCGAATAATCTTTTGTTACCTGATCTGAAACTAAATTTTTAGAAACAATAATCTGGTCAAATAAGTTTGGTGCATCCTGATACGCTAATGAAGCAACTCCTTTTTTATACAAAGGGTACATTAAGTTAAGATAAGGATTGGCATCACTTAAATCTTTTGGGCTTGGCTGTGCTTTCAGGTGATTTTTTAAACTTGCACTTACAGGATCATCATTAAAATCTCCCATTGCAAATAATTTTGTTGAAGGATCTGCTGCTCTTACACTGTCCATTTGTTGTTTCAGTAAAGCTGCTGCTGCATTTCTCTTAGGAAGAGAAACGGCTTCACCCCCTCTTCTTGAAGGCCAGTGATTCATAAAGAATGCTACCTTTTCATTATCAAGGAAACCAGTAACCACCAAGATATCTCTGGTATATTCTCTTTTTCCTTCGTCACCGAAAACTTTCAGTTCTTTTTTGAGAGAATTGGTAGGGGTAAATCTTCTTTTCTGATAAATCAAAGCCACATCAATACCTCTGTAATCATAAGAATTGTAATGAATAATTCCGTAATCATATTTTTTCAGTGCCGGTTCATTAATAAGATCCTGAATAACCTGTCTGTTTTCAACCTCAATTAAACCTATGACTGCAGGAGCCGTTTTAGTGTATTGTGCTCCCATTTCAGAAATTACTTTGGCTTCGTTGGCAAGTTTCGCCTTATACACTTTCGTATTGTAGTTTTTAGCACTTTTTGGAGTAAATTCTTCCGAGCCGCCTTGGTATCTTACTACTTTTTTACCGATTAAAGCGCCATCGCTCCATGGTCCGTCGTATTTTTCAGCTTCCAAAAACTTAACGGAATCCAAAGGAATACTTCTGTGGAAAGCCGGATTTTTAATATCTTTAGTTCCGTCGATATAATCTGCTGACTGAATGGTGTCCCAAAGGTTTTCCACATTCAAAAAACCTACAGTAGCCACCTTTCTCAGTTTTCCCTGCTGTTGTGAAAATGCCATTATCGAAAAAATGATGGCAAAAAAACTCAAAAATTTCTTCATTCTCTTAGAGTTATTATTAATATTATTTAATCTGCAAATTTACTTTTTTTTAATTTCCCGCTATTTTAAATATTTGTAAATTTAAAATGTGGTATTTACGTTTTTATTTATAATGATTCTTAAAAGCTTGCAATGTTAAGAAAAAATAACGTAAAAAAAGTTGTAAATTCTAAATTTTGACTAAATTTGCGTCCCCAACTTTTAAACTGTTGAGAATTAACAAGAAAAGTATTTAAAAAATAAATATACTCATGATTAAAAAACTATCATTAGTCTCTTTATTTACTTTACTTCCAGCATCATACTATTTTGCACAGACTACGGTTTCTGCCTATTTAAAAGATGCTGAAGGAAAGCCCGTTGAAAGGGCAGAAGTAGATCTTAAAGGGAATGACAATGATGTAACGGCTGACAAAATCGGATACTTCCAGTTTGTAGACCTAAAGCCGGGGCATTACCAAATTGTGATTACAAAACCGAATTACGAAACCAAAGTAATGGAGTTTGATGTAATGGACAGTGAGAAGAAAAAGGATTTAGGGACAATCACCCTATATTCTGCACTTACAAGCGCGGATCAAGGTTTAGCAATCATTGACAGTGATGGAGACGATGAGGACAGCAACAGCGGACAGGCTTCTACAGTAGGTTTACTGCAGTCATCTCAGGATATTTTCAGCAGAATCGCAGCGTTTGATTTAGGATTTTATTGGTTCCGTCCAAGAGGAATCGATGGAAGATTTGGAGAAACCATGTTAAATGGTGTTTCCATGATCAAGTCTGATAATGGTAATGTAGATTTTGGAAACTGGGGAGGACTTAACGAAATTACAAGATACCCTGAAATTTCAGCAAACCATTCACCTTCGGAATACGCTTTTGGTGGAAACAGCTCGGTAGTTTATAAAAATACTAAAGCGAGTGAATACAGAAAAGGATTTCAGTTTACTCAGTCTTTAACCAACAGAAATTACAGAAACAGAACATCTCTACGTTACAGCTCAGGAATGAGCAAAAGCGGATGGGCGTTTACTGCAATGGGAGCAAGAAGATGGGCGGAAGAAGGTATTCAGGAAGGAACCTTCTATGATGCTTACGGAGCTTATTTGGGAATTGAAAAGAAATTTAACGATAAGCACACGATGACTTTCAACTTTATCGGTGCGCCTTATAGAAGATCTACCGCGAGTCCGAGTACTCAGGAAGTGTACAACTACAGAGGAGTTCATTACAATTCTTATTGGGGATATCAGGACGGAGAGCAGAGAAGTGAAAGAGTAAGAAAAGGTTTCCAGCCGATCTTCCAGATTCAGGATTTCTGGAAAATTAATAAGAATAATACTCTTTGGACATCTGTATCTTACCAGTTCGGAAAAGATAAAGGGTCACGTTTAGACTGGCAGAATGTACAGAACCCTTCTCCTACATACTACAGAAATTTACCAAGTTATTACGATTCATTAGATCCTAATGCATCTGTAACGCTTCCAACGGGAGTAACGGGAACAACGGCTCAACAGGCTTTTCAGGCAGCTATGAACGGATGGACTTCAAATGATCCGAACTTTACACAGCTTAACTGGGACAGATTGTACCAGAGAAATATGCAGCAGCCAGCAGGAACTTACTATGGACAGACCGGAAAAAGAGCATTATATTATTTAGTAAATGATGTAAGCGACGATAAAATCTGGAATGCATCTACTCACTTTGTTCACAACTTCAACGATAATACGAAATTCTTATTAAACGTATCTTATCAGAATTACCGTTCTGAGCAGTACAGAGAAGTAAACGATCTTTTAGGTGCTGATTTTGTACTGAACAGAGACCCGTTTGCAGCAACAAACCAGCCCGGAAAATCAGGATTATACAATCAAGGTGAAGAAAATGTAACGAAAAAAGTAGGTGATAAAATGACTTACGACTACATTTTCAGAAGACAGGAAGTAAAAGTAAATCCGGGGGTAAGATTTACAGCAGGAGCTTTTGATGTATTTGTATCTGCATTGGCGGGATATTCTTCTTCCAACAGAGAAGGTCTTTTCAATCACTATTTATATAAAGATTCCTACGGAAAAGGAATGGATTATAACTACTGGAACTATGGTCTGAAAGGGCAAGTCGTTTACAGGCTGAACGGTAGAAACTTCTTTGTGTACAACGGAGCATATTATAATCAGGCACCTTATTTAGAAGATTTATTCGTAAATCCTAGAGTAAACGGATCTGTAGCACCCAACGTGAAGAGCATGACAGTAAATGCTAATGATCTTAGCTATGTTATTTCTTCTCCTTTCTTAAAATTAAGATTAACAGGTTATTTAGTTGATACAGACAACGAAACTACGGTTCAGAGATTCTTTGCAGATGGTATCCCATTAAACAGTGTGGATGCAGACGGTAATCAGACTAATGTTCAGAGTGCTTTCGTATCTCAGGTAATGACGGATGTTAAGAAGAGAAATATGGGAGTTGAATTGGGGGTTGATGTTAAGGTTTTACCTACATTATCTTTACAAGGTTTAGCGAGCATCGGACAGTACACTTATAAGAATGATCCGAGAACTTATTTTGCATCAGATGCAGTAGGAGTTTTTGCAAACGGTCTTCCTTATATAGATCTTGGAAAAGCATATATTAACAATTATCGTCAGGGAGGAACTCCTCAACAGGCGTATTCCTTAGGTTTCCGTTACAACAGCCCGAAATACTGGTGGTTTGGTGCGAACTGGAACTATTTTGATGAAAATTATCTGGATCCTGCTGCGTTGGTAAGAACAGAATCTTTCGTTCAGAATAATGTTTCCGGAACACCATACTACGGACTTACGGAAAGTGACCTGAGAAAGGTGCTTGAGCCTAACAGATTACCTTCATCATTCTTCCTGAATGCAAATGCAGGAAAATCTTGGGTGATTGGTAAGTATTATGTTTTAATTTCCGCAACAGTTAATAATATTTTAAATAACAGAAAATACATTACCGGAGGATTTGAACAGACCAGAAATGCGGTTTATCCAAGTTTCTCAGAAGATTTAAGCAGGGAATATACTTTGTTTGCCCCAAAATACTGGTACACTCAGGGAAGATCATATTTTGTAAATTTACAGTTTAGATTCTAATAATCAATTCACTAATTATTCTAAAAATTAATAAAATGACAATAAAGAAATACTTAAGTTTAGTAGCAGGAGTTGCATTCGCAGCAATTTCTATTACATCTTGTGTTCAGAAAGACGAGTGGGATACTCCGCCAATTAAGTGCGAGAACAGATTCCCTGCTCCTACCATGACTTTGGCAGCATTCAAAGCTCAGGCTCCTTCTACAGGATACGTTTTAATTTCCAACGACCAGATTTTTGACGGTTATGTAGTTTCTTCAGACGAAAACGGAAACTTCTATAAAACAATTTCTTTCCAGGATAAGCCGGAAAACCCGACTGCAGGTTTGCAGATCGAGGTAGACAGATCTAGCAATTATGCAGATTTCCCGGTAGGTGCACACATCAGAATTAACGCGAAAGGTCTTAGATTAGGTTTAGACAGAGGTACGGTGAAAATCGGTTCTGTAGATCCTACTTACGCAATCGGAAGAGTGCCTGCTTCTTTGTTAAGCAGATATGTTTCAGGAGTTTGTAACGGAAACGGTCTTGAAGTAGTTACCATCAAGCCTTTGGAATTACCAAATCTTGCTGCTGCAAAGAGTGATCAGTACATCAATACTTTGGTAAAAGTTCCTAACACACAGTTTACCATTGCAGATATTTATCCTACAGCAAAAACATTTATCGATTATGTTGCAGGTGCAGGAGTAGATACAGACAGAACTTTGGAAGATGCATCTGGAAACAGTACAGCTTTAAGAAACTCAGGTTTCTTCTCCGAAGGATCTAAAACATTGCCTACAGGAAATGGAGATGTTACTTTCGTAGTAAGCCGTTATAATTCAACTTGGCAGATGCTGATCAGAAATACCAATGATATTAACTTCAAAGGAACAAGAGTAGATGCAACTCCGCCAAAAGGAGGAACTGCAATTACGTATTCAGGATCTTTCCTTGAAAACTTTGAAAGCTATGCTACCACTCCGGCTAACCTTGAAGTATATCCTAAATATGTAAACGATCCACTTTTAGGAAACAGATACTGGCAGTTAAAGACTTTCAGCGGAAACAAATACATCCAATTGGGAGCGAATTCTGGAACAGGGCCTTATGTAACGTATTTCGCAGTACCTGTTGATTTTACAGCAGCAAACACACTGAAATTTGACGTAAACGTAGGATTTTTTAACGGTAATGCTTTAAAAGTATATTATACAACTAATTATACTCCGCTTGGAGATATTACTCAGGCTACAAAGACAGATATTACTTCTGCGTTTACAATTCCGGTAACACCTACAAGTGGATACGGAACAATTGTACCTGCAGGAAGTTATAGTTTCCCTGCTTCTTTAACAGGTAACGGATTTGTATTATTCGAATACACCGGAAACGGAAGTGGTGTTACTACTACAATCCAGTTGGATAACATTCAGGTTCAGTAATAATTCTGAAAATTTAAATCATATAAAGACTGTCTTTTTAGGCAGTCTTTTTATTTTTGCCCAAACTCATAAATCATGCAGTATTTTGTTTATGTTTTAGACCACATTTATACAGATGAAACTTATACAGATTTTAAAAGATTAGGTTATTTTAACGATCTAAAAGAACTTGAAGAAGCCAAAAACAGAGCAGTTCAATTATCGGGTTTTAAAATGTTTCCGGAAAGTTTTGTGATTAAGAAATATATTGTAAATAAGGTTAACTGGAAGGAAGGATTTACCGAAGTTATCGGAGAAATAGGACGGGATTATCTGGAATCTGGAGATGAGGTTGATGTAACAATAGTATCGGTAAAAGAGATGGAATTAGAATCGGTTTTTTATCTGAGTCATATTTATACAATTCATACTCATCTGGATGATGAAAGATGTATCGGCCTATTTTCAAGCTATGAAAATGCTCATAATGTGATGAATGAATTAAAGGATAAATCGGGTTTTAAAGATTTTCCAGATAATTTTATTCTGGAAGAGGTAATATTAAATGCAATGCATTGGACAACCGGATTTTATTGGGAAGATTAAAATCAGATGCAGCTCCAACAAAAAACCACCGCAAAAGCAGTGGTATGGTTGTTAATTTCATTGTCTTTAAAAAGATACTTCGTTTACCTCTTTTCCGCGCTGGAAATTCATTGTTTTCTGGCTTCCTTTGTATGCAATATTAACGAGGTTAATCTGCTTCGGAAATGCGCTTAAGAGGATCGTATTCTTTATTTTCAAGGTACTGATATCTGAAACACCTCCTGCCTCAAAATATACCCATACTGTTTCTCCGCTTACCTGACTTCCCGTAAATGTAATTGTTTTGGGTGAGCCATTGACATACACATCAAAATTATTGTTTACATACTTTTTAACTTCTGCCTCAAATCCTGCCGTGTTCGGGTTAATTTTTATAGCATCGGAAATATGATTTGTATTCATTTTTGTAGTGAACTTCAACGTTTTGCTTCCATCAATATAATCCACCTTGGTCATTGAAGAGAAAAAGTCTACATACGTGAAACTCATTAACACAAAAAATGTTAAAATTCCTGATATATATAAAATTTTTTTCATCTTAGATAATAGATTTACAATCATGATTGTTAGTTTTAAGTCACAAATAATGTGCCAATTAAAAGTTCACGTTTACGGAATATTTATCATAAAAAGCTTTGATGTGCGCTACCGCTTCATCAGCACTGTCTACCACACGGTAAAGTTCCAGATCTTCTTCGTGGATCATCTTTTCTTTAAGTAAGGTAGTTTTAAACCAGTCTAACAATCCGCTCCAGAATTCCGACCCTACCAAAACAATCGGGAATCTTCCTATTTTGTTGGTCTGAATCAGTGTTAAAGCTTCCGTAAGTTCATCTAATGTACCAAATCCTCCTGGCATAACCACAAATCCCTGCGAATATTTTACAAACATTACTTTTCTTACAAAAAAGTAATCAAAATTCATCGAATACGATTTATTGATGTAAGGATTGAAATGCTGCTCAAAAGGCAGATCAATATTCAAACCGATGGATTTTCCCTGTGCATTAAAAGCACCTTTATTTCCGGCTTCCATAATTCCGGGACCGCCTCCGGTAATGATTCCGAAGCCTAATTTTGTAATTTTCTCCGCAATTTCCACCGCCATTTTGTAGTATTTGCTTTGCGGCTTCAGTCTTGCAGATCCGAAAATAGAAACACACGGACCAATTTTAGCCAGTTTTTCATAGCCGTCTACAAATTCCGCCATTACCTTAAAAACCATCCAACTGTCTTTTGTAATGGTTTCGTCCCATGTTTTTTGTCGCAGACTGTTTTGTAATCTTGTTTCGTTACTATCAAATTCAGGATTTACCAAGCTTTCATCCCTCGTTCCTTCAATTCCCATTGTACAATTATTTAAAGTGTTTTTCGGCTTCCGTTACAGATTCCGGTCTTCCGACATCGATCAGAATACTGTCGTGAAGGAAACCATGGATATGCTCCGTCTGCATAAGATCCAGATACTCTTCCATTACAGAAAATTTCCCTGTTCTCTTCATCTTCTCAAAGATAAGCGGATTGATGCAATGTACTCCACTGAAAGCCAAAGCTTTGAATCCTTTGTTGAATTCTGCCAGTCTCTGCTCTCCGGACTGTACATTCAGCCATCCTCTTAATACCATATCGTCGTTAAAAAGCAGTTTTCTTGAGCTTTCTCTGTCCGATACAGCTAAAGTAGCAAAATCTTTTATCTTTTTATGATATTCTACAAATTCTGTAATATTAATGTTGGTAAGAATATCGGCATTCATGATCAGAAAATCTTCTCCGTGATCGAGAAATTTTCTAGCAAAAACCAAGCCGCCTCCGGTTTCCAGAAGCTCTTCGCTTTCGTCTGAGATTTCTATTTTACATCCGAAATTATCGTTCTGCTTTAAAAAATCAACTATTTGATTTCCAAAATGATGAATGTTTATGACAAAATCGTTTATTCCGAAATTTTTTAAATATTTAATATTTCTTTCCAGAAGCGGAACTTCATTCACCTTTGCCAAAGCTTTCGGATGATGGTCGGTGAATGGTTTCAGTCGGGTTCCTTTTCCGGCTGCGAAAATAAGTGCCTTCATTTTTTATGGGTAATGAGTAATAAAATAATTTTGGTTAAATTAAAAACAATAAATAATAGAATATTAACGAATTTAAAGATATTACTTATTGCACATTACTCATTACTTATGATTCAGTTGATGCTGTTCGTCATGATGAAGGCTGATTTCAACTTTTTCACCATATTTTTCTTCAATAAAATCAGCGATTTTTATCGCAGAATATACCGATCTGTGCTGTCCTCCTGTACAGCCAAAGTTGATCTGGAGATTTTCAAATTCCCTTTCCAGATAATTATCAATATTAATGGAAACAAGATTCTTGATTAATTCCAGAAATTTAGGCATTTCGGTTTTGGTTTCAAGATATTCCTGAACGCCGATGTCGTTTCCGGTCTGGGTTTTATATTCTTCCACTCTTCCCGGATTTAAAATTCCGCGGCAGTCAAACGTAAAACCTCCTCCGTTTCCTGTTTCATCTTTCGGAATTCCTCCTTTTTTGTACGAAAAACTGTGTATGTCGATGTGTAGCATTTTTTTAATTTTATAATTATTTATTCTTAAACCGTTAAGATTTATATTTAAGAAGTTAAGTTTATTTAAGATTTTTGATAAATCAAAATTTTAGTTTGGAAGCTCTTTAAAATATTCATTAATAAAAGGTTTTAAAGATTTGGTTATATTATCGGTGAAGAAATTGATTAACAGACCTTGAGGCTTTTTCAAAACTTTCATGTATGTTAATAATTGAGCTTCATGGATAGGCAAAATTTCTTCGATCGCTTTTAATTCTACGATAACAGCATCATTTACGAGCAGATCATCAACCAGTTTCGTTTTGATATCAACTCCTTCATAATTAATGGTTGTAAAAAGTTGTTGTTTTACATCATATCCATTGTTAATGAGTTCAATTTTTAAACATTCTTCATAAATACTTTCAAGTAAGCCGGGGCCAAGTGTTTTGTGAACTTTTATTGCAAAACCGGTAATTTCATAAGATAATTGTGTAATTTCTTTTTTCGTCATAACACTTAACGATGCTTAACTTCTTAAATATAAATCTTAATGGTTCAATATTTCTTCAATTTTCAATTTTGTTTTATTTGAATTTAATTGATTAATCACTTTTTCCAGTTCGGGATAATCGTTCATATTTTCCCAGTTTTGCGCAAATGCAGTAATGTTTTCTATTCCTTTTTCTATGCTTGAAATAAAATGTGGTTTTCTCTGAATTAATCCCCGAAAACCGTAAGCTCCCAAAACCTGAAGAAATCGCATCAGTTGAATTGGTTTTACCGAAAAATTTAGTTGATTTTTAATGTTCTGATTTTCAAATTGATTTGTATAAAAATTCAACATCTCATTTTTAAAATCTTCCGGAAAGTTTGCTTTTGCCTGAAAGAGAAAAGAAATGACATCATACATCAAAGGACCTTTCATTGCCGATTGATAGTCGATAAACGAGACTTCTTTCTGATCATTCACCATGATGTTTCTTGCCTGAAAATCGCGGATCATCAATCCTTTGGGTTCCAGACTTTCAATCAGGGCGACAATTTTTTTAAATTCTTTGAGAAGAGTAGATTTGTGATATTCCAGCTCCAGAACATCCGCCACGAAATTTTTAAAATAATATAGATCGTGCATTACCGGAAGTTCATCATAGCTTTCATATTCGAAAGTTTTGGTGAAATCTATTTTATTCTGTGTTGAAATCTGTAACTGATACAGTTTTTGAAGGGTTTGCTTTACCAAAGATTTTACATGTTCAGACAAACCTTCCTTTGAGATGATTTCAGAAAGGGTATGGTCTCCTAAAAACTCCTGAATATACATTTTACGGTCATCCGAAACGGCAAAAATTTTAGGCGTATTAAGCTTTAAATCTGAAAATAGATCTGAGTAATACAGAAAACTTTCATTTTCCGCTATATTTTCGTTGTAGGTGATGATAAACTTTTTATCAGTTTTCGCAATAAAATTTACTCTCGCGGAACCACTTTGAGCTAAAGTGATCAACTCAGAAGGTTGTTTTCCAGTATAATTTTCAAAAAAATTTTGGGCGTATTCGGAAATCATAGATGTCACAAATATAATAATTTACAGGCTAATTTCTATATTTGCATTATGCTAAAGGATTTTAAACCTGTTTTGGGCATTCTGCTGCGCTTCATCATCATTTATCTGGTGCTGCTTTTTGCGTATCAGTTTTTTCTCAACAGCTTTCAGAACGAAGGTCTTGATCCCTTTTCGAGAATGATTGCAGAGCAGGTGAGGGATATCCAGAACTTTATGGGGTTTTCAACACAACTGTATGATGATGTTAAAGGCGAACAGGTGTATTTTTATGTCCGGAACAAATATCCTACAAGAATGGTGGAAGGCTGCAATGCCGTTTCTGTGATGATTCTTTTTGTGGCATTTGTTTTTGCCTTTTACAAAGGAAAAAAGACCTTTGTTTTTGTAATTCTGGGACTGGCTTTGCTATACATTATTAATGTTTTAAGAATAATTGGATTGAACATTGTGATTCTCAATTACGAGGAATACGGCAAAATAGTACATGATTATATTTTTCCGGCGGTTATATATGGGACAGTCGTGTTACTTTGGCTAATCTGGATTAAATTTTTTGCTTTAAAACATGAAAAATCTTAACTGGGTTTTAGTCATATTGGGAGTTTTAGGTCTTGTAAGTGTAAGAATACTTGAAGACAGAATTTTTTATGATCCTTTTCTCAATTATTTCCATGAAGCCAATAAGAATATCCCTTTTCCCTCTTTTGAATGGGGAAAATTAATTTCCGGATATCTTTTCCGGTTTATTCTGAATCTCTTATTTTCATGTGTAGTAATTCATTTCTGGTTCAAAAACAGACAATGGACAATTCAGGGTGCTGTTTTAATTGCGATTATTTTTGCGATCACTTTTCCGATTTATTTATACTGCATTTATAATAAATTTGAAATCGGCTATCTTTTTTCTTTTTACATGAGACGGTTTGTGATCCAGCCTTTGGCTTTACTTCTTATTATCCCGATGTTTTATTATAGAAAACAGATAAACAGGTAAAAAATCTTGTTTTTTATATATAGCTTACTTTAGAATATTTAAAATAAAAATGTCGTCAATTATTTGACAACATTTTATTTTTTTTAAAGGCTAGTAGCAAAATCTATTGCAGATATTCATACAAAAATGAGGACTATTCGGATCATCAAGATTGGTAGTAGGAGAGTTCGGATCCATTTCACATTGAGATTTTGAACTGTAGCATCTTGTCATGCTGTTCCATGCATTTACACATTCTGGTGTGTATCCTCCTTTAATTGATTTTAATCCTTCTCTGGAAATTTTTTTTAGATTTTTCATAATGATAAAATAGTTTTTGTGAAATATTCCTACTCTTTGTTAAGCTTTTCGGATATCGCTTTAATTTTCGCTAAAATAATAAATTTATCAACACACTGTGAAATTAGTTTTCAAAATATTAATTCTATTAAATTTTTTTCTTTTTATAACAGTGATTTGAATATTCAGATAACAGTTACAAAGCTAGAATAGAATTTGATTTGTTTAAATTTATTATTCTACGGTATGCTTATCCACAGAAGTCACATTTTCCGGCGTCCAAACTACTCTTGTTACAAAATCTTTTTCGCGGACAGGGCAATTTGATATCTGACAAACGGAACATGAAATTGGTTTACAGTCATCCATATGAAAATTAAATTCCACTGTTCTTTTTGTATTTTTTGCCAGAAGGATGATCATTTTTTCCATTTCATTGTGTGCATCACGAAGGCTGTAATACCAAGGTAGCGTAATATGTGCATCAATATGAAGATGGGCTCCGAATTGCTGGATTTTCATGTTATGAACATCAATCCATTCTTTTTTTCGGTTTTCTTCTAAAATCTGTATGATTTGTTCCAGAAGGTCAGGATCCTGTTCGTCCATAATTCCACTTAACGATTTGCGGACTATTTTGTATCCCACTACAATAATATATATACCGAAACCTAAGGCAACAACGGAATCCAGCCAGTAAATTCTGGTAAAATATACTACAATTAAACTCACAACAACACCAAGTGTTGTTATAGTGTCGGATTGCAGATGTTTTCCGGATGAAATAAGAACGATAGAATTTTCGGCTTTTCCTTTTTGAATGGAAATATAGCCTAATAAATAGTTGATAACAGCAGTGGCAGCAATAATCCAGATTCCGATATCTAATTTACTTAATACCTTTCCTACAATTAAGCTGTTAATGCCTTCGTAGATAATCATAATTCCCGCAATCGCAATTAAAGCACCTTCGATTCCTGAGGTTACGAATTCTACTTTTCCGTGTCCGTAAGGATGATCCTCATCTTTAGGTTTTGCAGCCAGATACAGCGAATAAAGCCCCATAAATGCGCTGATTACATTCACGATACTTTCCATGGCATCAGAAAAAACAGCGTCGGAATTCGTCAGTTTCCAGGCAATAATTTTTCCGATAAAGAGAATAACTCCGAAAGCGGCTATAAGTTTCTGAAAGGCTAATTTATCTTTACTTTTATTCTTCTGAACGTTCATAGGTTTGATAAAAAAAAGAATCTCAATTCTGAGACTCTTTTTATGTTTGTTAGTTTATACTAAGTTATTTTCTACAAGGTATTCTGCAATCTGTACCGCGTTCGTTGCGGCTCCTTTTCGCAGATTGTCTGCCACGATCCAGAGATTCAGAGTTTTGGGCTGCGAAAGGTCTCTTCTTATCCTTCCTACGAAGACTTCGTCTTTTCCTTCCGAGTACAGCGGCATCGGATATTCGTTGTTTTTCACGTTATCTACCACCACAACTCCCGGAGTTTCTGATAAGATTTTTCTTACTTCGTCAAGATCAAATTCATTTTCAAATTCAATATTTACACTTTCAGAATGCCCTCCCTGAACCGGAACTCTTACTGCGGTTGCGGTTAAATTAAAGGTATCGTCCCCTAAGATTTTCTTAGGTTCTTTCATTAATTTAATCTCTTCTTTCGTGTAATCGTCGTCTGCAAAAACATCACAGTGCGGCAATGCATTTTTGAAGATCTGATAAGGATATACTTTTGCAATAGAATCGTCTCCGCTGATTTCTCCGTTTAACTGATCTACAGCAGCTTTACCGGTTCCTGTTACGGATTGGTAGGTAGAAACAATTACTCTTTTTAAATCGTATTTTTTGTTCAGAGGTCCTAAAACCATTACTAACTGAATAGTGGAACAGTTCGGATTTGCAATAATTTTGTCTTCTTTCGTCAATACATCTGCATTGATTTCCGGAACCACCAGTTTTTTATCAGGATCCATTCTCCATGCTGAAGAATTGTCGATTACTGTTGTTCCCGCTTCTGCAAAAAGAGGAGCGAATTCCAGAGAAGTTCCGCCACCGGCAGAAAAAATAGCAATATCCGGTTTGGCAGCTATAGCGTCTTTCATGCTTACAATCGTAAATTCTTCCTGTTTATACTTCACCTTATTACCTACAGATTTTTCGGATGCTACCGGAATTAGTTCGGTGATAGGGAAGTTTCTCTCTTCGAGAACTTTAAGCATAACTTGTCCAACCATTCCTGTTGAACCTATTACAGCTACTTTCATTGATTTAATTAAAAATTATTTTGTTAATATATTTATGCCCCGAAGACTCTCGCCCATGGGAACGCGAATGCAAATAAACCTACGGCAATTAATCCCATAATTACGACTCCTAAAGAAATCGTAGGGTTTGTTTTTACTTTTTTGTTAACGATCGTCATTAAAACAGCGGCGATCAGCATAGAAAACGGATGTTCTACGTATTGAAATCTTAATGCTGAGTTTTTCATCACTTCACCCATATTTAAACCATTAGAGAAATTGATAATCAGCATTACCAATCCCAATAAGAATTGAACATGGAAAAAGATCATCGTGAAAAGAGTGGTCTTCTTAAGGAAGTTATTTACTTTTCCACTGAATCCGAACATGGTTGCTAAAAGTGCAATAACAAACAGCGTCACCAAAAGAATTTCCAGATATCCGAATCCTTTGTGAGCATTAAGTAAAATGTTGTAAAAGTCCATATTTATTTTTTTCTGTTTTTCAGACACAAATATAGCAAAAATCCCGGCGAAAAGCCGGGATTGATATTTATAAAATCTAATTTATGTATTTATTAGAAGTTGAAAGACAGGGTTGCAGACCATGTTCTTCCGTATCCGAAATAAACCTGGTTTTGCTGGCTTACTCCATTCCATGTTCCTGCTGCCTGATACGCCTGATAGTTAGACGTTAATGTTGCAATCTGAGCAGTGGTTAATGGTGTTGACTGTAGAGGTTTATTTACTGCAATATACTGATCTAAAGTTAATCCGGTTTTGATGTTTGTATTAGATTCAGCAATGTAAGTCTTATCCAGCAAGTTATAAACATTACCTCTAATCGTAAAGAATTGTTTAGGATTGTTTAATTTGATTTTAAAAGATATTCCTAAATCAACTAAACCATAAGAAGGTAATTCTAAAGCACCTTGGTTTCCTGCATCCGGATTGGAGAAGTTAAGAAGGTTTAAGTTAGCATATAAATTTTTAATTCCTCTATAGGTTCCGTCGAACGAGAACCAGTCTGTTGGTTTGAAAGTAAATCCAACTGCTGCTGAAGTTTGTGCTGCTCCACCAACTTTAACTTTATCTATGTAAAGAGTCTGAGTATCTGCACTGATCAGTTCATTTGTTTCGCTAAAGATGTTTCCTTGTGCATTTCCTTTATAGTACCAGTCTCCCACAGAAAGCATACCGTACAGGCTTAACATTTTGTGAACATTAGCATTTGCTTCAATTTCAAATCCTTGGTGAATTTCTGTAATTCCCTGAAGGTTTGAATAAGCAGTCGTTGTTGAAATTGTTGAACTTGGATTAGCCGGATCAGGATAAGTATAAGATAGATTACCTCTTCTTAAGAATCTGTCTCTCCACTCAGTTCTGTAAAGGTTCAAATTAGCTGTGAAGATACCAGAACGGAATCCATATCCTGCCTCAACACCGAAGATTTTTTCATTCGTTAAGTTCGGATTTAAGTAGTTTTTGTTATTTGGGTAAACAGCATTAAGGAAAGGCTGCTTAGAATAATATCCGATATTTACAAAAACGTTGTGCTGATCATTAATGTTATAATTAGCACCTGCCTTTACATTATATCCTACAATATCTTTAAAGCCTGTTTTTTCATACAATAATGGATTTGTAGCGGTTGGCTGAGCAATAGCGGTAGATGTTGCTGAGTTTCTGAAACCTGCTTGCTGACCATTTAAAAGGGTAACTCCATCGATGATAAAGTGATCGATTCTCTGGAATGACTGGTTAGATAATGCCCCTGAAACAAATGCAGATAATTTATCGTTAGAGTACTCTAATTGACCAAATCCTCCATACCATAGAACTTCACCATCATTGTTATATCCTACCATATCATCCATGCTGTTTCTTTTTCCTCCGAAAGGATTGAAAGTAGGTTCAGCTTTAAATGTATTGGAAACTACTCTTGGAGTTACAGTATATAAATTTCCTGGAGCAGTGTAAAAGTTTTTATTCGTATTATCTTTGTATCCTGCTGCTCCATAAAGATCAGAAAGTACCTGATAATGATATCCGTAATAATATCTGTCGTCTGTACCGATTGTGAAGTTTAAGTTATCATTAATTTTGTGATTAAAACTAATAATTGCTCCAAACCAGTTATGAGAGTTGATAGATGATCTTCTTACTAAAGTGCTACCTGCTGCTGCAGTGTTTAGATTAACATTTGCGTTTGTAGCAAAAATTCTGTCATAGGCAATTTGTCCGTTTGCATCAACAAAAGAATTTACTCCTCCTGTTGCAGTACCTACACCTGTTGAGATTCTACCTAAATCTCCAGTTCCTCCACCTCTACCGAAAGAAGCATAGAATACTGAATTTAATTTAGATTTTGAACTGATATTCCAATCCCAGTTTAATGACATTACTGGTTTGTGATAGTAGTTTACTCTGTTTGATAAAACTTCACCGTTTCTCCATCCCCAGTCTGCGTTGTATCTTCTGTTAGGAGTTCCGTCATTATCAGAATTATATTTAATGTAATTTTGAATAGTAGAATAGGTTGTTCTCTGATTGTGCCATTGAGGAGCTCCCGTAATGGTAAACTGGAAATCATGTTTTTTATTTGGCTGATATCCTAAGGCAAAATAATAGTTATAGCCTTCGAACTCAGTTCCGTCTGCGTACATTGATCCGGCAGTTCTGCTCATTAAGAATGAAGAAGACCATCCTTTTGCAGATTTACCTGTATTGTATGCAAATAAAGTTTTTAAATAATCATTATTACCAAGACCCAAAGAAACAGTTCCTCCCTGTTTTTTATCAGCAGCTCTTGTTAATACGTTAATTGTACCTCCAACAGAAGCAATGGCTAATTTTGAAGATCCAAGACCTCTTTGTACCTGCATTGCAGAAGTTACATCAGAAAGTCCAGACCAGTTAGACCAATAAACAGCTCCGTTTTCCATATCATTCACGGGAACACCATTTACCATTACAGCAATGTTTTCCTGTGCGAATCCTCTAATGTTAATTTTAGAGTCTCCAAAACCTCCACCCGCTTTTGTAGCATATACAGATGGGGTTGTATTTAAGATTTCAGGGAATTCCTGATTTCCTAATCTTTCAACGATTTGCGCTTCTTTGATTGTTGAAACTGCTACAGGAGTTTTTCTATCTTTTGCGATATCAGCAACTCCAATTAACACTACCTCGTCAATGTCTTTAGACCTTGTATCTTTTACAGTGTCCTTAACCTGTTGAGCATAATAAACGCTAGCTGTGGATAATGTAATTATCGCAGTTAGCATTGATTTGTTGATTAATTTCATAATCGTTAGTAATAGTTAGATTTAATTTTCTGCAAAATTGAGGAAATTTATTTTAACTAATATTAACTGTATGTTAATTTTTAAAGGTTCTTAATAAGGTTTAAAATATTGATTTACAATGTATTGAATAATAATTGAGATTTCGCATGAAAAAAATCACATTATTGAATTTTTAACAAATCGGCATCATTTTTAATAAAAATTCAATGCTATTTCACGGCTTTGAGGCTTAAATCCATATTTTCTGCTGAGTGGGTAAGTGCCCCTGCAGAGATGTAGGTAACGCCTGTAGAAGCGATTTCTTTAAGCTGGTCACGGGTAATTCCGCCTGAAGCTTCACTTTCACAGGAACCGTTAATTAGCTTTACTGCTTTCTTCATAGTTTTTACATCCATGTTGTCGAGCATGATTCTGTCTACCTTTGCATTAATAGCTTCCTGAACTTCATCCAGATTTCTGGTTTCAACTTCTATTTTAAGTTTTTTCTTGTTCTTTTTGATGTAATCTTTTGCCATTTTTACGGCATTCGTAATGCTTCCGTTATAATCAATATGGTTATCTTTCAGCATGATCATGTCATAAAGACCGTATCGGTGATTGGTTCCGCCGCCAATGGCAACTGCCCATTTTTCGCATACCCTGAAATTGGGAGTTGTTTTTCTGGTGTCCAGAAGTTTTGTTTTGGTTCCGATGAGTCTGGAATCCCAGTCATGCGTTAATGTTGCAATTCCGCTCATTCGCTGCATGCAGTTTAAAACCAGTCTTTCCGTTGAAAGGATTGATCTTGCGCTTCCGGTTACGATAAAAGCAATATCCCCAAATTTTACTGCATCTCCATCCTTTACAAAAGTTTCAACTTTTAAGTTTTTATCAAAAGTTTTAAAAATAATTTCAGCGAGTTCTACTCCGGCAAGAATGCAATCCTGTTTTACCAGTAGTTTTGCACTTTGCTCCAGATCTTTCGGGATAGTGGAAAGCGTAGAATGATCGCCATCCTGAATATCTTCTTCAAGAGCGTTTTTAATAAACTGTTTTAAAACTTTATCTGTAACGTATGCGGGTCTTTTCATGAGTCTAATTTTTTTAATTCATTTTCCACTTCTTCAATTGACGGAAGATGCGATTTGAAATTTTCGGGTAATATTTTTTTGAGTTCATAGGACGAAATTCCTAACGGTTTATGAAGATCTGTAAGAGAATATTCTGCAATGATTTCGTTTTTATCTTTACAGATAATCATTCCTACAGTTGCATTGTCGTTTTCATCTCTTAGTTTTTTGTCGACAGCAGTTACATAAAAATTTAACTTGCCGGCAAACTCCGGTTCAAAATGTCCTGTTTTCAATTCGATTACAATATACCTTTTTAATTTAAGATGATAAAAAAGTAAATCTATAAAGAAGGATTGGTTGCCAACAGAAATTTCAACTTGTTTTCCGACAAAAGCAAATCCACTTTCTAATTCTATTAAAAATTTTGAAATATTTTCGGTTAATGCCTTTTCCAGTTCCCTCTCTTTATGATTTTCTGTAATGTTTATAAAATCAAAAATATAAGGATCTTTGAATGTTTCACGGACCAGTTCACTGTCGTAATCAGGAAGTGTTTTTGAAAAATTATTAATTGTTTTTCCTTGGCTTTCAAATAGTTTCCCAGAAATCATGTTAATTAAAATAGCACGACTCCAGCCATTTTCTATTGTCTTCTCGATATAAAAATGAGCTTCTGCCTGAGTTTTACATTTTGTGATTAAGACAATATGATGTCCCCAGGGAATGAGGAAAATATGATGCATCAAATCGTCAACAACTTGTTGACGATTTTTATCTGTTTGATTATAAAATTGATAGAATCTTTTACAATATTTCAAATTGCTTTCGGAAAGTCCTTTGATTTCAGGGAATTCTGTGCGTAAATCCTTACTTAATTGTAAAAAAAAGCCGGAGCCATAAGTATTTTCAAAATTTCGTTCAGAGATTTCTTTTCCCAAATCCCAATACATTTCTATCAAAGCGGAATTCACCTGAATGGCTGCTTTGATCTGGCTTTGCTGAATTTTTTGTTTTAAATTTAAAATCCAGCCAATATATTGTTCATTGTTCTTATTTAGCATATCAGAAAAATATAGCTTATGCCTGAACTAAATCTTTATTATAAAACGCACCTTTATTCTCCGTCATTTCCATAGACTGCGTAATGATGAGGTGGGCAACGGTTGTTAAGTTTCTTAGTTCCGACAACTGTGGCGAAAGAATAGAGTAATGGTAAATTTCGTTCACTGCGGCAGCGATTTCCTGATGTTTTTGCAAAGCCATATTCAGACGGCGGTTGCTGCGTACAATCCCTACAAGATCGCTCATCATTTCCTGAAGCTGTTTTCTAAGGTAGGAAACGATCACCATTTCGTCCATGATTTTCATTCCTTCTTCATCCCATTCCGGAACGGCTTTCAGATCGTCGAAGTTGAAATTATTTTCATTTAAAAGTTCAACGGTTTTCATTGCAGCATTGTGCCCGAAAACCAGTCCTTCCAATAATGAGTTGGAAGCCAGTCTGTTCGCTCCGTGAAGTCCGGAATTGGTACATTCTCCCACTGCAAAAAGATTTCGGATAGAAGACTGTCCGTCGCGGTCAACCTCAATTCCTCCCATCAGATAATGACAAGCCGGAACAACGGGAATTAACTGTTTAAAAGGATCAATTCCTTCGTCTTTACATTTTTTATAAATATTCGGGAAATGTTCAAGAAATTTTTCATGACTCATTTCACGGCAATCCAGTCCTACAAATTCGTCTCCGGTAATTTTCATTTCCGCATCGATAGCTCTGGCAACAATGTCTCTGGAAGCAAGCTCTTCACGCTCATCATATTTGTGCATGAATTTTTCGCCTCTTTTGGTTCGTAATTTGGCTCCGTCTCCACGAACAGCTTCCGAAATTAAAAACAACATTCCATCAAGCTTGCTGTACAGCGCAGTTGGGTGAAACTGATAGTACTGCATATTGGAAACCTTACCTTTAGCTCTTGCCACAAAAGCGATTCCGTCTCCTGTTGCGATTGTCGGATTTGTGGTGTTTTTGTAAACGTGTCCCGCTCCTCCGGTTGCAACAAGGGTTATTTTTGAGGTGATTTTTTTAATAGTTTTGGATTTTTCATCCAGAATATAGGCTCCGTAGCAGTGGATGTCGCCTTCATTCAGTTCTTTTCCCGGAACGTGGTGCTGTGTAATAATATCAATTACGTAATGATGATCGAGAATCTCAATATTCGGGCTGCTTTTTGCGGTCTGTAAAAGCGCTCTTTCAATTTCAAAACCGGTAATATCTTTGTGGTGTACAATTCTGTTTTCGGTATGTCCTCCCTCTCTTCCTAAAGCAAATTCGCCGTTTTTTTTGTCAAAATTTGCCCCCCATTCTACAATTTCGTTGAATCTTGCAGGCGCTTCCGTAACCACCATTTCTACGACATCGCGTTTGTTTTCGCCGTCTCCGGCACGCATCGTATCAGCAATATGTTTTTCGAAGTTATCATTTTTAGAATCTGTAACCACCGCAAGACCGCCTTGTGCATATTTGGTATTGCTTTCATCTTCGTCCGATTTTGTTACGATGATTATTTTGGCATCAGGAAGCTGCTCAGAAATTTTTATGGCATAGGAAAGTCCCGAAATTCCGGAACCGATTACCAGTACATCCGCTTTTATCATATCCTTAGTTTAAGACAATTGTCTAAATGGTTAAATAAATTTAAACAATTTTTCGTTTGGTTTTCTTACTTTTTTCATGTGCTGGAAATGATCTTCCTCCGAACGGTATCCCAAAGCGAGGGTTACACTTACTTTTTCGGTATCAGGATTTATCTCCAGAATTTCTTCTATAAGTTCCTGTCGGAAGCCTTCCATGGGGCAGGTGTCTATATTTTCTATCGCTGCTGCATACATGAGATTTGCCAGAACGATGTAAGACTGCTTTTCTGCCCAGCTGAAAATTTCATCCTGTGTTTTTTGATTAATATGCTGATTGATGCTGTTTTTAAAAAGATCCAGTTTTTCCAGCGGTGTTTCTCTTACTTTAGAAATGTGCCGGAAATAACCGTTAATGTAATTGTCGTCCACGATTTTTTTGGAAACAATAACAATGAGATGAGAACAGGTGGAAATCTGTGACGGATTGTAGAATGCAGGAATTAATTTCTGCTTCATCTCCTCACTTTCCACGATAAGAATTTCGTAAGGCTGAAGACCAAGAGAACTTGCCGATAATTTTCCGGATTCAAGAATATTATGCAAAATTTCCTGAGGAATAATTTCTTGATTAAATTTTTTTACAGAGTATCTTCTGCTTAAAGCCTCTAAATAATTCATAATTCAAATTTAAGAATTGAATGCGAATTAAATAAGTTTAAAATAAAATATTTCTTCTAAATAAGGCATAAAAAAAGATCATCCGTTTTTTCGAATGATCTTTAAAAAGTGTTATTCTATATTTTTTACCAAAACCCAGCCATTGTAAGAGGTCTGAGTATTGTTTTTGTCATTTTCATTCCAGGTAATGGTATACCAATAAGTTCCTGTCATTACTTTTTTACCGCCGGTTGTTCCGTCCCATTTGTAGTTTCGGATTTTGTCCGCTTCGTACATTTTATTTCCGTATCTGTCATATACCGTGAACACCAAATTCTTTTTATATGCTAATGCGGAATAATCAATGTAATCATTTTTATTATCTCCATTCGGAGTAATGGCATTCAGGAGATTCGGAACTGTAATCTGAACTTGAATTGGAGCGCAATTGTATGCATCTTTTACATATACGACCACTTCACCTCTTGCAAGACCTGTAAAGACATTAGAATCCTGCCAGTTTATCCCGTCTAAAGAGTATTGATACGGTGTTTTTCCACCTTTCACATTCACCGTAATCGTGTTATTTTTTATATCAATCGTTGCAATTACAGGCTGCTGCGAAGGATTTACCCTTACAGTCTGCTGTGTTGTGCATCTTCCTGATTTCAGTTGTACCCAGTAAATTCCTGTAGTTACATTTGAGATAGACTGAGTGGTTGCTCCTGTGCTCCATAAGTAACTGTCAAAGCCCGAACCGGCATCCAAAGTGATTTTCGCATCGATACAGATGATTTTATCTTTTAATACGGAAGAATAAATTGGCGCTAAAACTTTTAATGTAATTTTTGCAAGAGTCCAGCAATTGGTCACATTCGTAATTCTTACATACACTACCGATGAGGTACTTACGTAAGCTGCGGGATTCAGGATCTCATTTGTTCCGGCTAAAGCATCTGCCTGTGTCTTAAAATATCTTTTGGTAATGCCTGTTGCAGAAGTTACGTTTGCCTGTGTAAGGTTAAATAAACCTGTAGTCGGTGCATTTTCAATAAAGCACGACTCTAAAGTAGCATCAGTAGTGGCAATCTGAGGATAAAATGCTAAAGTAATTGCAGCAGAACCCTGACAGCCAAGCGGAGTCGTTACTTTTACATATACGGTTCCCGCAGCAGAAGTGTAGGCTGTAGGATTGGTGATTTCATTCGTTCCTGCGTTCAGATCCGCCATGTTTTTGTAATATTTCTTGGTAGAACCTGTCGGTTCATTTACATTGGCAAGCGTAAGATTGTAGGTTGCCGTTCCTGTATTGTTGTTATTACATTCCGTAAGCGTTGCAGGGGTTGCTGTGAATGGAGAAAGGTTTAACTGAATTTTTCCGTCCGGATTATCACAAAGCAATCCTGTATTGTCTTTAATTAAAACGGAAACTGAAGTATTTGCACTGAACTGATAGTTGGTAGGATTTGTAATCGGAGTTCCGCCTACACTGTACGAGAACGTATAATTGGCAGGATTGGTTACAAACTGTCCCTGATAAGATGTTAAATTTACCGTTCCTTGTCCTGTTGCAGGATTCGGACAAAACGTATCCGTAACCAAAGTTTGGTTAAGGGCTACTTTATCAATATAAACTTTTACGTTTTTAATAGATTGTCTTGCGCTTGCTCCTCCTGTAGAAGCAGAAAATCCGAAATAACCGGTCGTCATGGTAGCAGCCGCTCCGGAAGGGGCAAAAGACTGGCTTACAATCGTAGTTCCGTCGATTTTCAGGGTGATGATCCAGCTTGCAGGAGCCGCAGGATTTACCTGTCCGTTTACTTCAACATGTCTGAAAGTAGTTCCTACAAAAGGCTGGGTAGGATTAAGATCCGGAGAGTGAAATGTACTTCCGGCAGTATTGTTGTATTCGATGTTTGATCCTGTTGTGTTATTGGTTCCATATAAAATATGAACCTTGCTCATCTGTGCTTCTGTGGTATTATTAAAGATGTCAAAACCTACCATTAATCCGGTAGAGTTTGCAGGAATTCCCAATCCTCCGCCAGAGGTGTAAGAAGCGGGTGGATTTGCCAGATACCAAAAAGCAATACCGTCTCCTCTTCCGTAAGCCGTTGTTCCGTTTCCGTCGATTCTGAAATCAAATTCCACTCTCCATTTATCGCAGTATTTTAGATTGATGGGAGAGTCTAATTTAATGCCTCCTACCTGACTGATCTGGTCTGCGGTAAGCTGGATGAAGTCTGTATTTACAACAGCGGCAGGAACGATATTCCAGCCTGTCGTGTTTACGGGATTTCCGGTAAGCTGATAGGTTTGCGACGAAATTTTTCCGAAGAAGCAAAATAAGAAGAGGGATAAATACAGGAGTAAATTTTTATTCATTTATTAGTATACTTAAAATTAGACGTGTAAATATATTAAATCCTGATTAAATAATATGTATTTAATATTAAATTTACCTTATTTAGTATTTATTTTGTAATAAATGATAATAAAAATGAAAGAATACTGAAAAGTGTTTTTCCGAATCTTGTAATTTTAGATTAAAACAAAGTGTTATTTTCGAGATTTTCGAAGAAGGAATCGACCTCTAAATTTTCAGAGGCAGCAGCGGTTACGGCAAGTTTGTCGCACAATTCGTTTTCAAAGTGTCCTGCATGGCCTTTAATCCAGTGCATTTTAGGCTTGTGTATATTATAAAGTGCCACAAATTTTTGCCACAGATCGGGATTTTTTACATTTTTCCACCCTCTTTTGATCCATCCGGATAACCAGTTCTGGTTTATGGCATCCGAAACATATTTACTGTCTGTGTAAATATGAATTTCGTTGTCAGGAGATTTCAGTTTTTCCAAAGCCGTAACTACAGCTAAAAGTTCCATCCTGTTGTTGGTGGTTTTCCGGAAGCCTTTTGAAAATGTTTTCTGATAATTTTTTTCAGGCACGCGCATGAGAATTCCATATCCGCCTTTTCCGGGATTTCCGCTGCACGCTCCATCGGTGTATATTTCAATTTTCATTTTTAATTCTTAACCTTATTCTTAGTCCTGAATTTAAAAAGGAAAATCGTCATCATCATCAAAATCATTCATTGAAGATCCTGAAAGTTTTGAACTGTCCGGAAGATCAAATGCCGCACCCGGCTGAATGGTTGTTTTAATTTTATCAAAACCGCTTGGTTCGGGCTTTCCGAAGCTCGATGGATATCCTCCTCCGCTCATTCCTCCGTCAAAAGCAGCCTCAATATCACCGAATTTCGCAAAATGTTTTAAGAAAGATAAACGTACATCGGCAGTTGCACCGTTTCTGTGTTTTGCAATAATCAATTCCGCCTGATTTTCTGTTGAGGTTTCCTGTCCTTCTTCATCGTTATCCCAAACCGTAATCTTATAATACTCCGGTCTGAAAATAAAAGATACAATATCCGCATCCTGTTCAATTGCTCCGGATTCCCTTAGATCGGAAAGCTGAGGTCTTTTTCCCGGACGTGTCTCCACACTTCGCGAAAGCTGCGAAAGTGCAATTACCGGAACATTCAGTTCTTTGGCAATGGCTTTTAAAGATCGTGAAATCATGGAAATTTCCTGTTCACGGTTTCCGCCTCCTTTTCCGCCGCTTCCGGCTGTCATCAGCTGAAGGTAATCGACCATGATGAGCCTTACGCCATGCTGCATGACAAGTCTTCGGCATTTTGCACGGAAATCGAATATAGAAAGCGAGGGAGTTTCGTCAATATATAATGGTGCGTTTTCCAATTCGGAAACATTGGAGAACAGTCTTTCCCACTCTTCATCATCAAGCGTTCCTTTTCGGAGTTTTTCTGATGAAATTCTTGTTTCGGAAGCAATCATCCTTGTGATAAGCTGTACCGATGCCATCTCAAGCGAGAACAGAGCCATAGGAATTTTATGTCCCACTGCAATATTTCTTGCCATCGACAGAAGAAAAGCTGTTTTCCCCATCGCCGGACGTGCTGCAATAATAATAAGGTCGGAGTTTTGCCATCCTCCCGTTTCTTTATCCACATCACGGAATCCGGAAGGAACTCCGGAAAGTCCTTCTTTGTCTTTTAAAGATTTAATGGTATCGATTGCCTGTTTTACCAATGAATTGGCGGTATCGAATCCTTTTTTTATGGTTCCGTTTGTGATTTCGAAAAAAGACTGTTCGGCTTTATCCAGAAGTTCAAAAACGTCGGTAGATTCTTTATAGGAAGCATCAATTACGTTTGCCGAAACATTAATTAGGCTTCGAAGAATATATTTTTCAAGAATAACACGAACGTGGTATTCAATGTGGGCAGAAGAGCTTACTCCCATCGTAAGATCGATGATGTAGCTGTCTCCGCCGGCAGAACTTAATTTTCCCTCTTTTTTAAGCTCCTGAATAATCGTCATTAAATCGACAGGCTGGTTGCCTTCGTATAATTTTAAAATGGTAGAAAATATAACCTGATGTCTCGGATCGTAGAAAACTTCGGGGGTAAGCAAATCAATGGAATGATCAAGCCCTTTTTTATCAATTAAAAAAGTACCAATCACCAGTCTTTCAAAATCCAATGCATTGGGAGGCATTTTCCCGTCTGCAATGGAGAGTTCTTTTGCAAAATTTCCGTTCGTCAAAGAAGATAATGTTTCTTTCTGCGCCATAATAGTGCAAAGATAGTTTTTTTGAAAAGCAAATGAAACGGAGTAACTAACAAAAAATTGTGGATAACTTTTGAAACCGTTATTCAGAAAGGCTTTGCAGAGAGAATAAAAAAATCACCCCAAAAATGAGGTGATTTAATGTTTTGAAAATCAGATTAAATGATTACTGGATGTTTTTTACCAATACCCAACCGCTGTATTTCGTTTGTGTATTATCCTTATCATTTTCTGTCCACGTAATCGTGTACCAATACGTTCCTGTAACGATTTTCTTGCCACCGGAAGTTCCGTCCCATGTGTAATTTCTGATCTTGTCTGCTTTATAAATCATGTTTCCGTATCGGTCGAAAACCGTGAAAACCAAATCTTTTTTATATGCTAAAGCAGAATAATCGATATAATCGTTTTTGTTATCTCCGTTTGGCGTAATGGCATTCAGAAGATTCGGAACAGTTACCTGAACGCTAATTGGGTTACAGTCGTAAGCATCTTTTACATATGCTTTGTTTTCACCTCTCGGAAGACCTGTGAAAACATTGGAATCCTGCCAGTTTACTCCGTCGATGGAATATTTATAAGGGGCTTTTCCTCCTGTTGCATTAATTGTAAATGAATCATTGTTTATATCTATGCTTGTAATTACAGGCTGTAATGAAGCGGTTACCTTCACCTGCTGTAATGTCCAGCATTTTCCTGTTTTCAGTTTTACCGTGTAGATTCCTGCAGAAACATTTGTGATAGACTGAGTGGTTGCTCCGGTGCTCCATTCATAGGCATCAAAACCAGGTCCTGCGTCCAACGTTGTTTTATCTTCAATACAGATGATCTTATCTTTAAGAACGGATGATTGTACCGGAGGTAAAACCTTCAGGTTGATTTTTGCAATAGCATAACAGTTTTCTATGCTGATTACTTTTACATAAACTACGGCTGTTGTTGAAATATATGTTGTAGGATTTAAAATTTCATTAATTCCTGCAATAGCATCTGCCTGAGTTTTGTAATATCTCTTGGTGTGTCCTGTCTGTGTCGTTACACTTGGTACAGTTAAATTAAATGAAGCTGTTGTTACATTAGATTCAATGTAGCATTCTTCAATAGAAGCATCATTTACCGTTACTACCGGATTAAACTGTAAACTAATCTGGTTATATCCTGTACATCCCTGAGGATTTCTCACTCTTACATATACTGTTTTCGGAGCTGCAGAAGTGTAGGCTGCAGGATTGGTAATTTCATTGGTTCCTGCATTAAGATCTGCTAAAGTAGGGTAGTATTTTTTTGTAACGTTTGTAGATGTAGGATAAACATCAGGAGCCGTTAGATCAAAAACACCAGTTCCTGCATTGTTGTTGTTACAAGCTTTTACAGTAGCCGGAACTACAGCAAGTGCTGGTAAGAACTGTAAAGTTATTTCTGCATTTGCTGTACATCCTTCATTGGTGGTAATCTTTACAAAAACTGTTTTTGGAGCCTGAGACGCATAAGCAGACGGTGTTGTAATTTCGTTGGTTCCTGCCGTAAGATCTGCCATAGTCGGATAGTATTTTTTCACAACATTGGTTGGTCCATATACGTTTGCGGAATTTAAATCGAAATAACCGATTCCTGTATTGTCATAATTACAAGAAGTAATCGTAGCATTATTTACAACAATATTTCCTGATCTGAATTTGAATTTCCCAACCTGAAAACATCCGTTTATCGGGTTATTCGGGTTGTTCGGATCTACATATTTAAGTCTGTAATAGTAAATAGTGGTAGCATTTACCATGATCGGCGTTGTAATAGGCGCTGTTCCTGTAATCGCATCATTACTTGTTAAATGATAAGTTACCGTGAAGTTTGGATTACCATTGATAATTCCTGTAGACAATGTGCTGAAATCGAACATTGAAGGTAAAGCACATTTTAAAATTTCATTAGGATCTGCCGGGTTTGCAGCAGGTGTTCCTGGTGTAATAAACGGATTTGGCGTTAAAGCAGGATTGTTGAATGCAGAAGTTAAAGATGCAGTTCCTCCCCACGTTAAAGAAAATCCATACGGATTACTCGGAATATAATTATCAATAAGAAGATAATAAGTTTCTCCCGCAATTACGTTCAGCGGAGTTTCCCATTGACTTCCTGTTATTGTTGAACTTAGACCTGTAGGACCACTGGTTCCGGAAAAGTTACATTTAATAGCGTTTCCAAAATCCCAGGTCGCACAATTGATGTTGGGGCCGTAAACCGCAAAATCATAGTCATAATGCGTTACTCCCGGAACGGTATTTGGGGTAATGGTGAATTCTATTGTTCCTGTGGTTGCTGCTGTAAATACATACCATACAGAATAGTGCTCATCTGCAAGACAGCTTCCTGAAGTAGCTTCCTGAACGGTTCCTGAACTACTTGGATTATAAGAAATGTCTGAATTTCCACAAACCGGAATTGCCGAAATACAATCTGATTGCGAGAAAACCATTTGCGACAAAAATAAAATAGTCAGCAGTAATAATTTCTTCATTAGAAAGATTTTAAAAATATATTAGACTTTATGATGTGAAAAAAACCGCTTTTTCCAAGCGGTTTTTTATTTAATTTATGGTGTTTATTCTCTGTTTTTAACCATCACCCATCCTGAGAATTTGAATGGTGTATTTTTCTTGTCATTCTCTTTCCATTCTACGGTATACCAATATGTTCCGGTAGGTATTTTTTTACCATTGGTTGTTCCGTCCCATTTGTATCCGTTGGATTTATCAGCCTGGCCAACTTTTACTCCGTATCTGTCGAAAATGCTTAGAACAAGACCTTGTTTTCCTGCTAAAGCAGAATAGTCGATCACATCATTTACACCGTCTCCGTTTGGAGTAATCACATTGATTAGGTTTGGAACAACCACAGTTACCGTAAGAGGATCACAATCGTAACCATCTTTTACATAAACGGTATTGTCTCCTCTGGCAACATTTTCAAAAACGTTTGAATCCTGCCATTTAATTCCGTCTAAAGAATATTTGTAAGGAGTGGTTCCTCCGATTACGTTTACAGTTATTGTATTGTTTGTAATATCGATGCTGGAAATTACCGGCTGTTCGGAAGGATAAACTTTTACAGTCTGTTTTGTAACGCAGTTTCCAGTTTTAAGCTCAACCCAGTAAGTTCCAACGGTTACATTGTTAATTGCCTGTGTGGTAGCTCCTGTACTCCATTTGTACGCGGTAAATCCAGGTCCTGCATCTAAAGTTGTCTTATCTTCCATACAGATAATCTTATCTTCAAGTACGCTTGAATAAACCGGCGGAAGAACAATTAAAGTTACTTTTGCTACTGCATAACATCCGTTTCCGTTGGTTACTTTAATGTATGCTACACCGTTCGGAGCAGTATAGGTACTAGGATTTAGGATCGCATTCGTTCCGTTGATAGCATCTGTAAGAGACGGATAATATGTTTTTGTTCCTGCCTGAGTAGTTACAGGAGCCAAAGTAAGATCAAAAGTTGCCATTGCAGGATTAGTGTCAAGATAACAAGATCTTAACGTTGCATCTGTTACCACAACAACAGGGAAGAAGTTTAAAGTGATTTTTGCAATATCAGAACATCCTAAGTTGGTTGTAATTTTTGCATATACATCTCCTGTAGACGATGTGTAAGCTGCCGGATTCAAAATTTCATTGGTTCCGTTATTAGCGTCTGCAAGTGTTGGATAATACTTTATAACATACGTGTAATTCGGGTTTGGTGTATATAATGTTGTTGAAGTAAGATCATATACCGCAACACCGTTGTTGTTATTGTTACAAGATGTTAAACTTGCATTTGTAGCTTTAAAGGTAACATCCTTAAATTTAAATGCATTAACGTTGAAACATTTATTCGTCGGGTTATTAGGATTCGTTGGATCCAGATAACGAATTGTATAATAATAAGTACTGGTTGTATTTATAACAATTGGAGAAGTAATAGCATTAGTATCCGCTAAAGCATCATTGGATGTTCTGTAATATTTTACATAGAAGTTAGGGTTACCGTTAACAATATTGGCGCTGTTTGTCTGGAAATTGTAAGGAGCCGAAATGTCGCAAATTTCGATGATTCTAGGATCTGAAGCAGTAGCTCCCGGAATTCCGATAGGATTGAACGGGTTAGGCTGAATCGCAGGATCGTTGAACGGTGAAGTTAACGTTGCCGTTCCTCCCCAGGTTAATGAAAATGCCATTGCAGCGTTTGCTCCGGACCAGTTATCCACAATAAGATAATAGGTTTCTCCCGGAAGAACATTCAGCGCAGGACTCCATGCTCCTGAATTTGCAGTAAGACCTGTCTGTAATCCGGTCTGGTTAGGAAAAGCTTGTGCACCTGCATAATTACAACGAATAGGAGCACCTTTTGTACCGCAGGTTTTATTTGGTCCGTATACAGCAAAATCATAATCCGCAGTATAAGGAGCCTGTGGAGAAATCGTAAATGTTAACGTTCCGGCTGTTGCAACGGTAAACTCATACCAAACCGAATAGTGCTCGTTTGCACTTAAACAGCTTCCGTTGGCATTTACCTGATCATCCACACTTCCGGGACCCGTAGGAAAATAAGAAATATCTGAGTTTCCACATACTCTAATTGCAGAAGCACAGTCTGATTGTGCAAAGAAGAATTGTGAAAAGATTAACAGTAATATAAGGTAGATTTTTTTCATAATAGTCGAATTTATCTTGATTATGACAGATTATTTAAGGGTAGAAAGATAGTAGTTAACATCATCTCTTCCCCAATTTGGATCCAGACTGGATTTCTTACTATACGTTTTAAATTTAGCCAATGCTGAATTGAAATACGTTTTTGCCGTTTCTTTATCAGAATTCAAGGCAATCTCACCTTTTATAATATCAATTCTGGGATTGTTTTTATCATCAGAAGCTGCTTTTGCAAGATATTCATTAGCTTTTGATAAATTGGCAGCGGTGTCCGCCGGATTAGTTGATGATTTAAGTAAATATATCTGAGCTAAAAGAATATTGGCTTCCGCATTATTAGGATTTTTTACAAATACTCCTGCAAGATATTTTTCTGCCAATCCTGAAGTTTCTTCAATATTTTGAGCAGTACCTTGTCTTTGAGCACTGATTTCCGCTCTTACCAATGATAAAGCAGTGTAATAATATGCTCTCCAGTCTTCTTTTTTTGTTTCTGTTCCTCTGGAAAGGGTATTTACATATTTCATGAAATAATCCTTAGACTGCTGAAAGTCTTCGGATTTTTTGGCAGACTCCAATTTTGCAATCTGAGTCTCCATACCTTTCTCAGCGGAGGTTTGAGCAAAGCTGTAAGAAGCCACCACCATAGAAAGGAGAATAGATAGTTTTTTTACCATAATAGAAAATATTTTATAGACAAATATAAAAAATTATTAACTTTAATTTGAAGTTTTTAAGATTTATTTAATAAAAACGTGTATATTGCCCTAATATTGCATTTTTCTCAATTTTGGATTAGTCGCCCCCACAATAACTGCAATAAGCACCGTCATGGTTCCTCCGAAAACTACTGAACGTACAACTCCCAGTAATTTTGCAGATAATCCGCTCTCAAACTGTCCCATTTCGTTGCTCGACATAATGAAGATGGAATTTACGCTCAGTACCCTTCCTCTGATGTTGTCCGGCGTTTTTAGCTGAACAATCGTTCCTCTGATCACTACCGAAATCCCATCCAGCATTCCGCTCATTACAAGGAAAAGGAATGAAAGCCAATATAAGTTTGAAAGCCCGAAGCCGATAATACAAAGTCCGAAACCTGTAACCACACCAAGTAAAATCTTACCCTGATTTTTTCTTAACGGAATAACCGATAAAATGGTGATGATGCACATTGATCCAATATCAGATGCGGCATTCAGTAACCCGAATCCTTCCGCTCCTACCTTCAGAATATCTGTTGCATAAACCGGAATCATGGCAACAGCACCTCCGAAAAGAACGGCAAACATATCCAAACACAGCGCTCCGAGAATTTCTTTTGTTTTAAAAATATACGAAATTCCTTCCCGCATACTATCCATAACGTTAATATTCTCTTTTTTGTATTCGGAATGTTGTTTTTTTAACTGAAAAAAGAATAATGAAGCCAAAAAGATTAACGAAATGATAACAACCAGCGTCCACTTTACACCAAAATAACCGATCAGAAAACCTCCGACCGCGTGTCCGCAAACCGAAGAGATAAGAAATGTTGCCTGATTTAAAGTAACGGCATTCGGAAGATTTTCCTTTTTTACAATTTTAGGAATCATCACCGGAATAATCGGTCCGATGAAGGCTCTCGCAATACCTGTAAAAAAAATAACTCCATAAATAAAGTACGTGATTTCATGTCCCGAAAAATGCATTTTAACATTGAAAAAAGCAGGAATCAGCAAAAGGCTTATTAAAAAAATATAGACATAGTTGCAGATCAGGAGCAGGCGTTTTTTTTCATTCATATCAATAACGTGACCGGCATACAAAGCGCAGCTTACCGCGGGAATTACTTCCGAAAGTCCGATTAAACCGATTGAAAAAGGATCTTTTGTTAACTGATATACCCACCATCCGAGTAAAGTAGCGAGCATTCTGAAAGCCAAAACGATAAAAAATCTTCCGGTAAGAAGGTTTCTGAATTCGACATTTTGCAATGTCTGAAGCGGGGTAAATGAAATCATCCGACAAAAATAGCCTCAAATATTAACTTGAGGCTATTGTTATCGTCATTTTTTAAATGAAAAATTAAATGAGACTTAAAAGATAAAATCTATTTTAGTCTGCTCTTGAAGCACTGAACACCAAAGCGGCAACTCCCGCAGCTCCGATAATGGTGGCTCCGGTTGTAATTCTTGCTTTTCTGCTGTCTCTCACGGCTGCAACATTAGATTTAGGAATGGTTACTACTGTACTGTCTTTCTTTCCTTTCGTTCCGATAAGATTATCTCCTTCCACGTTACGGAATAACATTTTTTGATTTTTGGAACCATCTCTCATCATTACAGTATAAACTTTTCCTGCCTCCAGATTAGAATAATCATTTTTAGCAGTATCCATACTATATTTTGTGGTTGCACAAGATGAAATTACAAATAACGACGTTAATAAAGATGATTTTAAAAGTACAGATGCTTTCATTATTATTTTTTAGTTTTCCAAATTTATAATTTTTTTCGAATATACGTTTCCGGAATCAAAAAAATGTGCCTAAAGTTTATAAATTTCTAATAAATCGGCGATTTTTCTGTCATTCGCAAGTCTTGGCGTTTTGTTTTGTCCGCCCAGTTTTCCCTGAGACTTTGCATATTCGTGGAATGCATTTTTCTTCAGAGCTGTGAGGTGAAGTTTTTGCAGAATATTTCCCGAAATTAAATCATCATAATAGGTATTGCGCTTTCTGAGCTGATCATCAAGTTCGCTCTTGAACAAATTTAAATTCTCCGGATCTTTTTCAAATTCAATAAACCACTCATGATAGGGAAGTCCTTCATCGGGATTTACCTGTGGTGCAAGATGAAACTCTGTAATCTGTGCAGGATATTTTTCCAGTGTGGCTTTCATGGCTTCCTCCACTTCAAAGGCAATCACGTGTTCTCCAAAAGCTGAGGTAAAATGTTTCGTTCTTCCACTCACGAGAATTCTGTGCGGATTTTTATCGATAAATCTCACGACATCTCCAATGGAATATGCCCAAAGCCCTGAATTTGTTGTTAAAATTAAAGCATAATCTTTATTCAGTTCAACGTCCTTTAAGGTCAGTCTTTTTGTGCTATGCTGATCGGAGTCGACGCGCCCGTATTCTTCCAGAGGAATAAATTCATAGAAAACTCCATGATTGGTTAAAAGCAATAAGCCTTCTTTCGTATAGTCATCCTGAAACGCAAAAAAACCTTCCGAAGCCGGAAACGTCTGTACAATATCCACTTTTCCTCCTAAAAGTTCTTCCATTTTGTCGCGGTAGGGTTCGTAATTAACGCCACCCGTAACAATCAACTGAAGATTAGGGAAAATCTGTTTTATTTTTTTGCCGTGTTTTTCAATCAGCTTTTCAAAATACATAATCAGCCAGGGTGGAATTCCGGAGATCAGCGTCATATTTTCCTTTTCGGTTTCCTCTACGATTTTATCCACTTTCGTTTCCCAGTCTTCAATGATGTTGGTTTCCCAGCTCGGAAGTCTGTTTTTCTGCAAATAATCGGGAATATGATGGGCTACAATTCCGGATAGTCTTCCGGTTTTTATTCCGTACACTTCTTCCAGTTCAGGACTTCCCTGTAAAAAGATCATTTTTCCCTGTACAAAATCGGCATTGTTTTTTTTGGCAATATAATGAAACAATGCACTTTGCGCTCCTTTTACCTGAAAAGGCATTCCTTCTTTTGAAATCGGGATGTATTTTGATCCTGAAGTGGTTCCTGAAGTTTTGGCAAAATATTCCGGAGTATCGGTCCAGAGAATATTTGCCTGTCCCTTTTTTACCCTTTCAATATAGGGTTTAAGGTCTTCATAATCCGAAACCGGAACACGTTCCTGAAAATCCTTTACCGTTTTGATGTTTTCAAAATCGTGTTCTCTCCCGAAAAGCGTTTTTTTCGCAGTTTCCTTTAAGGCTAAAAGAAGCTTTTCCTGATCGTTTTCCGCATTTTTTTTGAACTCTTCTGCTTTCCGGACGTGGTTTTTCGCCCAGATCAAAGCTGCATATTTCTTTAGGAAGTTTACCATGGTTCAAATTTATAAATAACTGAACAACTGGCGATCATTTTCAGAAAATAAGACACAAAAAAACCGATGAATGAGTGTGCATCGGTTCTTCGAAATTTGATTATGAAAATAACAACTAATAATGTTGAGTTTACTTGTTTACTTTGTACCTTTTATCAGGAGTACCGTCCTTTTTCAGTTTTTTGTTTTCCTTATATCTTTTGTCCGGAGTTCCGTCTTTTTTCATTTTTGCTGCGGTTGGCGCTGTTGCAGGTTTTACAGTAGCTGCCGGAGCGGGTTTAGCGGGCTTTACTGTTTTTACCGTTTGAGCTTTTGTTGCAGCCGGAGCCGTCTGTTGAGCGGAAGCAAGTCCAAGTCCTAAAACAATAGACATTGCGGTTAAAAATTTTTTCATAGAGAATTTGTTTGTTTTGTTGAATCAAAGGTAGAGAAAATTCCAACTGAAAAATCTATTTTTTTAAACTTAACTAAAGTTTATTACAGCTTAAAAAAAGATTAAATGATACATTTGATGTAATGAAAAAGCAGGCGCAAAACACTTTGGCCGTAATTTTTGCTATTGGATTTGTAATCATTTATAAATCTTTGTACAAAGATGAAACGTATGAAGAAGAAATAGAGAAAAAAGAGATAAAATCTGTTGTTGCAAAGAAGTTTGTTAACTATGATAACCACGGCATTCATTACATTGTTTATGAAAAAGACAGTATTATGATTTCTGAAAGTTGGGATCAATACATAAATGTTGGAGATTCAATCATCAAGCCTGAACAATCAACACAACTTATCATCAAAAATAAAGATAAATATATTGAGTTAGATTTCAATAATCCCAATTTATTTCCACTGAAATAAAAAACCTGCTTTCTCCGAAGAAAAAGCAGGTTCTAACATATGTATGAAAAGTTGGTTTATCGGGTACAGTTCGCTGTCCAGGTTTTTCCATCTTTTATGTATAAGATTTTTAGATCGTTGTTGTCTATTCTAATGTACGATGTTGCGGTAGATCCTACCATTACCAAAGTGTTGTCTCCCTGTTGATTAAATTCTACTCCGTTAAGATCCGGGATTCCGTTCGAGAAGGCAAAGTTGTATTTTGTACCGCTCGCAATTTTTGTTACAAATACACTTCCGTCATTGGAACTGATGTTGTTGTCGCTGTCGTTATAACCGACGCTTCCTTTGTAAGTCCCTGCAAAAAAGTCGTTGTTGGCAGGATCATCGTCGTCGCTGCATGAAACGGTCGTGACTACAAAGAACAGTAATAGGAATGCTCCTAAAATTCTGATTGCTTTTTTCATAATAATATTTCTTTAGTGGTTGTAGAGGGGTTTATCCAAACAAAGTGCCATGTGGTAGGGGTAAATTTTTTTTAACTTTTAATTTAAAATTTTAGTAAAAAATTAAGAATTTTGAAGTGTTTAAATACTTTCCAACTTCTTAAAAGAAAAATATTTATCCTTATCTTTGTATAGTCAAAACGGTTTCGGAAAACTCCCGAAATCGCTTTTTGCGTTTATACCAAATTATCTATGCAATTAAAAACCATCAGCGAAAAATTTCTTCCGGAGCTTCTTCAGAAAGAATTCGGAAAAGAGATTTTCATTCAACTGGAAAATAATCAACATATTTCTGTAAAAGGAAGCGCGGGTTCTTCGGTTTCTATTTTTGTAGCCGAATTATTTCTTACCCAAAAGAAAACCATTCTTTATATTCTGGACGATAAAGAAGATGCTTTGTATGCCAATACGGAAATGGAAGATCTTTTAGGGAAAGAAAAAGTACTCTATTTTCCGGCGACTCATCTGGAACCGTATCAGGTGGAAAAAACGCAGAACGCCAATCTTGTTCTGAGAACGGAAGTTATCAATAAGATCACATCCGGAAAATCTCCGCGCGTTATCGTTGCGTATGCAGGAGCGCTGTCTGAAAAGGTTTTAAAAAAGGAAGATTTTAAGGCGATTTCGCATCATATAAAAGTAGGCGATCAGTTGGATTTTGATTTTGTGGATGAACTGCTCAATCATTATCATTTCCAGCAGGCAGATTTTGTTTCAGAGCCGGGAGAATTTTCCGTAAGAGGAGGAATTGTTGATGTTTTTTCGTTCTCTAATGAAAAACCATACAGGATCACATTTTTCGGGAATGAAGTGGAAAGCATTAAAACGTTTGATATTGAAACACAGCTTTCCATTGATAAAGTAAGCGATTTTCAGTTGGTTTCCAATATGAATTTTACAGTAACAGGAAGCAGGATTTCTTTATTGCAATTGTTGCCAAAAGAGAGTTTCGTGGTTTCTAAAAATGGAATTGTGGGAATGCAGAGACTGAAATCATTTTATGAAAAATCTCTGGAAAAATATGAAACCTTAAGCAAGGACATTGCACACAGATCGCCGCAGGAATTGTTTATTTCTGATCAGGAATTTCTGTTTGATTATAAAAAATTTAAAACGGTTGATTTCGGAAGTGTTTCTATTGAAGGACTTATTGAATTATCGGAAATGAAAATAGAGCAGACTTCGCAACCTGCTTTTAATAAAAATTTCGAACTGTTAATTGAAGATATTGAAGGCAAACAGAATGAAGGCTTCGATACATGGATTTCTTTTTCCACAGAAAAACAGAAAGAAAGACTGGAACTGATTTTTGAAGAACTTGAACATAAACTTCCTTTTAAAAGTTTTAAATCTGAGCTTCATGAAGGTTTTGTGGATAATGATCATAAAATTCTGGTCTACACCGACCACCAGATTTTCGACCGTTACCAAAGATATAAGGCGAAAAATACCTTTGCAAAATCTGAACAGTTGACACTGAAGGATTTAATGTCTTTGAAAATAGGAGATTACATTGCCCACATCGATCACGGAATCGGAAAATTCATGGGATTGGTAAAGGTGAATAATGACGGGAAAATTCAGGAATGTTTTAAACTGACGTATAAAAACGGAGACTTATTATATGTTAGCATTCATTCTCTTCATAAGATTTCAAAATACAACGGTCCGGAAGGTCGCGAAATTGTTTTAAGCAAACTCGGATCGCCAACATGGAAATCTTTAAAACAGAAAACGAAAGCAAGGGTAAAACAACTGGCTTTTGATTTAATAAAATTATACGCTCAAAGAAAATCTGCGAAGGGTTTTGCGTACACTCCGGATTCTTATCTTCAGAATGAGCTCGAAGCAAGTTTCCTTTACGAAGATACCCCGGATCAGGAAAAAGCCACCATCGATGTGAAGAAAGATATGGAAGCGGATACGGTGATGGATCGTCTGGTTTGTGGAGACGTAGGTTTCGGTAAAACGGAAGTTGCGATTCGTGCTGCATTCAAAGCGGCGACGGACGGAAAGCAGGTCGCAGTTTTGGTTCCTACCACGATTCTGGCTTTTCAGCATTACAGAAGTTTTAAAGAAAGACTTAAGGATTTTCCGGTAAATGTTGCGTATGTGAACCGTTTCAGAACGGCAAAACAGAAATCTGAAACGCTTGCAGCTTTAAAAGAAGGAAAAGTAGACATTATTATAGGAACACATCAGTTGGCAAGCAGCTCTGTAAAGTTTAAAGATTTGGGATTGCTGATTATTGATGAAGAACACAAATTCGGAGTTTCTGTAAAAGATAAGCTGAAAACCTTAAAAGCAGATGTTGATACTTTAACATTAACGGCAACACCGATTCCGAGAACGTTACAGTTTTCTTTGATGGCAGCGAGAGATTTATCCGTTATTAAAACGCCGCCGCCCAACAGACAGCCGGTAGATACGCAATTGATCGGATTTAACGAAGAAATTCTTAGAGATGCAGTTTCCTATGAGCTTCAGCGTGACGGACAGGTTTATTTCATCAACAACAGGATTGAAAACCTGAAAGATATTGCAGGACTGATCCAAAGACTGGTTCCGGATGCGAGAGTAATTACGGGACACGGACAGATGGAAGGAAAACAACTGGAGAAGAACGTTCTGGATTTCATGGAAGGAAAATATGATGTTCTTGTTTCTACAACCATTGTGGAAAGTGGAGTGGATGTTCCGAATGCGAATACCATCTTTATTAATGATGCGCAGCGTTTCGGGATGGCAGATCTTCACCAGATGAGAGGTCGTGTCGGGCGAAGTAACAGGAAAGCATTCTGTTATCTTATTACGCCGCCTTATGATATGATGACTTCCGATGCCAGAAAACGTCTGGAAGCCATAGAACAGTTTTCGGATCTGGGAAGCGGATTCCAGATTGCGATGAAGGATCTTGAAATTCGTGGAGCAGGAGATTTACTGGGAGCGGAACAGAGTGGGTTTATTAATGAAATGGGTTTTGAAACTTACCAAAAGCTGATGCAGGAGGCTTTGGAAGAGCTGAAAGATGATCAGGAATTTGAAAATCTTTTCGAAAATGAAGAAGAAAGGAACAAATTATTTAAAACCACAAAAGACGTTAATATTGATACGGATCTGGAACTGATGCTTCCGGACTGGTATATTTCAAATACGGAAGAAAGATTACTGCTTTATCAGAAACTTGCGGAAATAGATAATGAGGCAAATCTGAATAAATTTGAATCTGAACTGATCGACCGCTTTGGAGAACTGCCGAAAGAAGCGGTAAATCTATTAAAAAGTGTAAGCTTAAAATGGCTTGCTTCAGACATTGGTTTTGAAAAGATTGTCATGAAGAACGGAGTGTTCTTAGGATATTTTCCGGGAAATCCTCAGGATAAGTTTTATCAGACGGATAAATTCAGGACTATCATTAATTATTTAACGAAGAATCCTAAAGAAGCACAGCTTAAGGAAAAGATAGGTAAGGAAGGAAATCAGTTGATGATGAGGAAGGATAAAGTAAGGAATGTAGATGAGGTGAATGATCTTCTGAAAACAATTCTGAAGAGTGAAATATAGTTCATTGTATTATCTTATATATTTTGCCGTGTTGTTCTACAATGCGGCATTTTTTATCCCATATTTTTAAAGATAGCTGAAGAACAATACTTTATGTTTTTTAATGTTAAGGGAATTTAACATTAAAAAAATATTAAAAAGACGGCATGTAACATGATTTTTATCGTGTTTGTAATTTTAGCTTTGATCGAAAAAATTGGATAATAAAAACGAATTTATTTTAGTCTTGAAATGTTATAAAAAGGTTCTATTTATCACGGTTTTTAGATAAATGAATAAGGTGTTAAATGCTTTTTTAAATTTGTAAATATTTCAATATTAAAAAGATATGATTTTTATGTAAATCATAATTCGGAAGGAAAGTAAATTATTTAATTCATTAATAAGGGATATTTAACTTGAAATATCATTAGAAATTGATATGGAATAATAAGTTTTAGTAGTAATAATTCTACTTTTTAGTCAATTGCTGCTATGGCGTAATTAGTTAATTTCTATCAGTTTACGTATTTCTACTCTACTTTCTGTATATTTTTTTATTTATCTTTGCAGTCCCTTATTATGAAAAAAACTCTATATAGCTGTGTAGCCGGATTATTATTTTCTGTTCAGGCATACGCTCAGGTGGGAATTGGTATTAGTACCCCCAATGCTGTTCTCGATGTAAACGGGAAAACCACCTTAAGAAAAGAATTGAGAGTAGGAGGTACTGCTACTACGCTGGGTAATCCCGGCTTGAACGGACAGGTGCTGGTTTCTCAGGGCGAAGGTCTTCCCCCAAACTGGCGATCCATAAATGTTACCTTTATGGAAGAAGGTCAGTATAAACTCATCAACTCGTATTTATCTTCCGATCAGGTGGGTATCAGTACGCTTTCTAACGGTGTTGCTGCAGACGGAATTTATAAAAATTCTGTTGGAAACGACATTGCTGCTACTGCAAACGGTACGTGGGTAAAGATTGCCGGTCTTGAGAATAACTTCATCATTAAAAACGGAAAAAACAGGCTTACTTACCAGTTTCAGACAGGAGTTGAAATGAAAGCACCCGCTGCAACAACTTCTCAAAGTGTTACATTTGCCTGTGGTATATTCCGAAACAATAAGCTGGTTGCGGTACGTCCGGATAAGATTACTTCCAATAACAATACCGATAAAGGTGGTTTTCAGGATTATATATTCACGCTGAATTATACGGAGCAGAATGTTCCTGTAGGTACCCAGAAAATTGAGGTTGCCTGCAGAAAAATTGAATCTTCAGATATCAATTCTCAGTTTACCATCGGAAAAAATATCTCGAATTCAAATTCAGTTTCCAATGCATTTAATCTTGAATCTGATTTTAAGGTGGATATTATTGAATATGTAACGTATAAAAGCAACTAAATCCCTCCATGAAAAAAATATTATTAGCTTTCTGTATTTCCGCAGGAATTTTATCTTCTGCGCAAATAGGTATAAAAACATCCACTCCGAAATCCACTCTTGATGTAAACGGTGATGTTAATCTAAGAGATAAATTATCTGTTTTCAATCCTACGGATAACAGTATTTCACAGGGAAATAACGATCAGATACTTGTTTCGCAGGGAGCAGGAAATCCTCCGATCTGGAAGTCTCTTCGCATTCCGGAATATGAACCGAATAAATTTTATTTAATTTTTAATAACTCTTTCTCAGATAAAACAGGGATTACTTTTTCGAGTACGGAAGAATCTTCCAATGGAACAAGCAGATCTACAACTCTTGTAAAAGATACAGATTTCAGCAGTTTAAATCAGTTTAAAAAAATAGCATCTTTATCTCAGCCATTCTTTGTTTACAGTACGGAAAGTAAAACCTACTTCCAGTTTGAAACAGTGGTTCAGGCTACGTTTCCAGCCAATGGAACGACCGATATTTCTATTGATTATGCATGCGGAATTTTTGTAGACGATAAGCTTGTGAATCTAAGACAGAGAAATATAAAGGCAAGTAGTGCTACCAATACTTTTATTACGCATAACCAGATCGGGATGGTGCAGAACCTTACCAAAGGGCAGCATACAGTGAGTGTAGCATGTTCCAGATTAAAATCGTACAATACTACGGCAAATTTAGGTATCGGTATTAATGTGTCTTCAAATATCGACAGCTTTATCACACAATCCTCACTTAAAGTGGATGTTTACGAAATACCGCAAGTATTTAATTCAATCTTAAACTAAATCATGAAAAAAATAGCTTTAGTAATATTTTCTATATTCTCATTAGGATATTATGCCCAAGTCGGTATAAAGACTACAACACCTGTAGGTTTACTTGATATCAACGGGGATCTGAACATCAATAAAGAAATGAGAATGGGCGGAACAAATACCGTAAAAGGTTCTGCCGGAACAGCAGGAACCATTTTTCATAATAACTCGGATCTTGCAGTTAACGACTGGAAGAGTGTGAAAATTGCAGACGGACAGGGAAGTATGTCTTTATTTTCCATGAATACGGTTTCGGATCAGACAGGAGTAACCTTCAGTGGAAATAACGGTTCTACTTCTCCTTATGCAGAAAACTCTGCGCTTACTTCAGATTGGACAGTAATTACAGGAGCTCAGGATACATATTCGGTAACCAATACCACTAATAAAGTTGTTTTTACGTTTCAGACAACTGCTCAAAAGACCAATAATTCAAACTCGTCTTCAGGTTTTGCGTGCGGAATTTTTGTGGATGATCTTTTAAAAGCAGTAAGAACCGATGTTTTAATCGGGACAGACGGTTCCTATAAAATTTATAACATGAACACAACACTTACGAATGTAACTCCGAAAAATAATTATAAAGTAAAAGTTGCCTGTACAAAACGAAACCTGAATAGCGGAACTTTGGGAATAGGAACGGCAGTGAATACCAACTTTCTGAATTCCGATATGTCTCAGTCTGTTTTAACAACGTCTGTTTTACAGCCTTACTAAAAACAGATTATTTTTCATAAATTAAAATCTAAAAGCGAAAGTTTTTAGATTTTTTTATTTTAAAGTGATATTTATTTAATGATTTTAAGGCTTTAATAGGAGAAAATAAATTATATTTGACGGCATTAAAAATTAATAATATGACCAAAAATTACATCCTGTCTACTTTTGCTGCAATTGCCCTTGGTTTTGTGGTTTCTTGTGACAATACAACGGAAGATCCGCCGAATCAGAACAAGAATACAACATCTGGAACTACGATTACAGGTCCCAGAATTTTATCTAAAGTAAACAATGGGACAAAAGATCTGGAAGAGTATGTTACAACAGGAGGAGCGCTTTCTCAGGTTTTTGTAAGAGATGCTGCGTCCAGCAATACGCTTACTTCTACCGTAACCTATTCGGGAACTACAATTTCTCAGATAAAAATTCAGGATAATGTAACTCCGCACGTTACAGATAATACTTACGCACTTACGTATACAAGCGGAAAATTATCCGCATTTACGATGGATCAGACTGTTATGGGAGTAGCTAACCACAGCGATTTTACAGTATATTATGATGCAAACGGAGTGCTGTACAGAATTGTTGAGAAGAAAAAAATGGCAGGAAGTACTTCCTATACTCATTATACAGAACTTAAATTTACCTTTTCGGCAAACAATATCGTAAAAGCAGATTACACCACGATGTTAATGAGCGGAGGAACTCCTACTGCTTCCACGGCATCTACCACTTCTTATCTGTATGAAAATTATGATATTAAAGTAAACCCTTACACTACGCTTCCGAAGGAATATTTTATGATATCTTCCACTATGACGCAGCTCAACTCTTATATGCTGTCTGCCAATAATGTAGGGAAAGTTACGATACAGAATCCTGCCGGAGCTGCCATTTCTTATCCTAAAGGGTATCTGTATGATTCACAGAATTATCCGGTTTCAGATCAGAGTCAGACAATTAAATACATCTATAAACCGTTATAAAGAAGAATTATCTTTTACTAGTTTTATGATAATATGAATAAAAACGTGATTTTTATTCAAAAAAAAATTATATTTGTGAAAAAATAAATAATCCCCTATTGGAATGAAACGACTTTTTTATTTTGTTTTACTATTGGTAGGTATTTCTACAATTCATTCTTGTAAAGATTTATTGGATGAAGACGGAAATCCTCTGGTGGATATTAATGACAATACAGGACTGAATGGTCCGAGAGCTTTATACAGAGAGATCACAGACTCAGATACTTTAGCAACCTATTATTACAATGGTCTTCAATTGTCTAAAGTGGTAACAGACAGTATGAACTCTACTACAGATTTAGCATGGAGCGGAGACAAGGTAAGCAGAATAGATTTCAGAGGATTTTTAGATCTTGACGGAAACGGAGATTTAGATAAAGACAGTGTTATCTTTACACAGCAGTTTACTTATGGAAGTACAGGAAGAATAGAAACCATCTCAGAAAACAGATCTTTCTTCAAGAGAAGTACTACAGCTCCATATACTCCTTTAGTACCGGGACCACAGACGCTTTATAAAAAGACAAAGACACTTTATACCCTGAAGTATGCTGCGGCAACGGCTAAACTGGATTCAATTATCATGAGAAACGGACCTGAAGCTTCAGGAACTCCATTTGTATATACCTCTTATTCAAAAACAAAGTATGAATATACAGGAGATAATGTTTCCAAAGTAACGAGAAATTACGGACCAATGGGATCAACTGGTTCATTTGGATCTCCGACAACTAAGTTAGGATATGAGTTTACAAATTATGATACGAAAATCAATCCGTTTACTTTAATTCCGAATGCGTACAAAATTTCAAGATTATTATCAACGGAAGCGAATGATGTAAAAAGCTGGATTTTGTCACCGAACAGTCCTCAGAGATATTCTGTAACAGATTTAACCACACCAATTCCTACACCGGTTGTATTCTCCACGAATTACAACTACGATGCACAGACTTATATGCAGAAAGGATATGGAATAAATTACATCTACAAACCATTGTAAAAATTTACAATTAAAATAATAAAAAACTCAATCTTCATGAAGGTTGGGTTTTTTTATTTGAAATCCTTTAATTTTGCAAAAAATTTCTCAATGAAATATTTAATAGTCGGTCTTGGAAATAAAGGCGCAGAATACGAAAATACACGTCACAATATAGGCTTTAAAGTTGCAGACAAATTAGCAGAAACCATGGAAGTTTCTTTCAATACCACCAATTTCGGCTGGATGGCAGACGGAAAATACAAGGGAAGAAGAGTCTTGGTCTTAAAACCGGATACTTACATGAATCTTTCCGGAAATGCGATTCGTTACTGGATGCAGAAAGAAAACATTCCTCTGGAAAATGTTCTTATCGTAACAGACGATCTGGCTTTGCCTTTCGGAACCTTAAGACTGAAGGGTAAAGGCTCGGATGCAGGACACAACGGCTTGAAAAACATCAACGAAGTATTGCAGACGCAGAATTATGCGCGTCTGCGTTTTGGAATTTCTGCCGATTTCTCGGAAGGAAGACAGGTAGATTATGTTTTGGGAACCTGGAATGAAGAAGAAAATGAAAAACTTCCGGAAAGAATTGAAAAATTCTCCAAAGCGTGTCTCTCATTTGTATTCGTAGGAATCAACAATACGATGTCTGCATTCAATGGAAAATAATTCTCCGAAAATAATATGTCAAAAACCTCCGGAAATGGAGGTTTTTTGTTATTTGTACACTACAATATCTTTTATGATCTTCTTTTCGAAAAAGTTTCTTTCATTAAGTGTAAAACGATAATTATGTTCCTGCTCAAAAAATTCTATCGGAGTTACAGGAGCTGTGTCTGCTTTCCATTTAATCACAAAACTTACTTCATTAGGAGAATTTATCTCTTTATCTGAAAACCTGAAAATTGTACTTGGAAGAGCATTTTCCTGATCTTCTTTAATGTCGGATTTTGCTTTCTTAAACTGAAGCTGCGTCATGTCTTTCAGCAATAAAGAAAAAGGTTTTCCAATATATTTTTGCTTATTGGTCTCAAATTTTTTGGCATATGTTAAAGTATCCGAAACCGCTTTTTGAGCATGCAGATCTGTAATAAAAAACAAAATACAGGTTCCCCAGAATATTTTCATCAGTATTTTCATGAAAAGAATAAAATTTAATAATCAAAAGTAAGATTTTATATAGTTTGGTCATCATTTTCTTTGAATTTTTTCTAAAACTGTTTAAATAAAACAAAAGACCACCGAAATCCGATGGTCTTTGCGATTGTACTCTTAAAGCTAATTTCCAATCAATTTATCTAAACTATAACATTTCTTATGCTAACCAGGTTACAACGCCTGTTTCTACATCATAATTGGCTCCCACGATCTTAATTTTTCCTTCCTCTTCAAGTTTTCTAAGGGTAGAACTCTGCTTACGGATATCATCAATCGCATTAATCACATTATGCTGATTCAGTCTTTCCAAAAGATCTGCATTGGCAGAAGAGCGCTCTTCTCCTTCTTCGATAATATCATTGATAATCGGGTTGAAATGATTGATCAGGTGGTTAAGGTTATCCATTCCCAAACCTTCGATTTTTGCTGCATCAAGACCGCCTTTTAAAGCGCCGCATTTTGTGTGTCCCAATACCACGACAAGCTTAGAACCGGCAACATTACAACCGAATTCCATAGATCCTAAAATATCCTGATTAACGAAATTTCCCGCAATTCTGATGCTGAAAATGTCTCCCAATCCCTGATCGAAGATAAGTTCTGCAGAAGTACGGCTGTCGATACAGCTTAATACTACCGCAAAAGGCCATTGTCCTTCACGGGTTGCGTTTACCTGCTCCAAAAGATCTCTGTTGGCTTTCAGGTTATTTACAAATCTCTGGTTTCCTTCCTTTAAAAAGTTTAATGCTTTTTCAGGAGTAATCGTCGATTGCGTTTCGGATGTATGTGCTTTCATATAATTTTTATTAAATTGAATTTTTTAAAGGTATAAAATTTATTGTTTTGAGCTTACATTGCTCTTTTATGCGTAACTAAAATGTGAGATTCTTCATCTCTTTCATAATCTCTGTAAGACGTTTTAAATCCTAACAATTCAACCGTAATGTCTTCTTCTTTTGCACGGATATTGGCAAAATCCTGAATCATTTCCAGAACATCGGTTGCTATATAAGATGTTTCTCTTGCATCAATAATTACTTTAGAATTCGGTTGAATGTTTTTCAATGTTTTTTTGATAGCCGCTTTATTCAGAAAAGAAACTTCTTCCGCCAGTTTCATTTTTATTTCATCTGCATCATCCAGCTTCTCACGGCTTAAATAATAAGCTCTCTTCATATTTCCCTGAAGAATATAGAATATTGAAATAGCAAGACCTATTCCAACACCTTTTAACAAATCGGTTGCCACAACAGCCACCACCGTTGCAATGAAAGGAATGAACTGAAACTTTCCTAAATGCCAGAAATGTTTAAACGTAGCAGGTTTTGCCAGTTTATAACCTACCATAATTAATACTGCTGCCAAAGTCGCCAGTGGAATTAAATTTAAAACTACCGGAATCGACAGAACGCATATTAGCAATAAAATTCCATGAATAATGGTTGATAATTTTGAGGTTGCTCCCGAATTGGCATTTGCCGAACTTCTTACCACCACAGAAGTCATCGGAAGTCCGCCGATAAATGAACTTATTAAATTTCCGATTCCCTGAGCTTTTAGTTCCAGATTGGTATCGGTAATTCTTCTCTGTACATCCAGTCTGTCGGAGGCTTCAATACAAAGCAGGGTTTCAATAGAAGCGACAATAGCGATTGTTGCTCCTGCAATCCACACTTTCGGATTGGTGAATCCGTTAAAATCCGGCATCGTCACAAGATTTTTAAAATCATCAAAAGACTGGGGAACCGGTAAGGAAACCAAATGCTGGGTCTGGATTTCCAATGAGCTTCCTGTCATTTTAAAGATCTGGTTTAGGATAATCCCTGTTACAACGGCAACCAGAGCTCCGGGAAGCATTTTAATTCTTTTAAGAGCAGGAACTCTGTCCCAGGTAATAAGAATTGCTACTGAAATTAAGGTAATAATGATCGCACCCGGCTGAATCGCTCCGAATAATTCTGTAAAATATCCGAAATTTAGACCATTGTCGAATATAGATTCATGTCCTTCATAATCCTTATCAAATCCCAAAGCGTGAGGAATCTGTTTCAGGATAATGATGATCCCGATTGCGGCAAGCATTCCTTCTATAACGTTATTAGGAAAATAATTGGAAATACTTCCCGCCCTTATAAATCCTAAAATCAATTGCAGCAATCCTGCAATAATTCCGGCACAAAGGAAAAGTTCGAATGCGCCAAGATCTGTAATGGCAGTTAAAACAATGGCCGTTAATCCCGCTGCAGGACCTGAGACGGAAATATTTGAATTACTGATGGATCCTACAACAAGACCTCCGACGATTCCGGCGATGATTCCGGACAAAGGCGGGGCTCCAGAAGCCAATGCGATCCCTAAACATAAAGGAAGCGCTACTAAAAATACCACGAGTCCTGAAGGGAAATTCTCCTTAATTCCTCCGATTAATGATGTTTTTTTCATGATGAAAATGCTGTGAATAGTGATCTGTTTTTATGAACAGACCGTTGTAAAGTTTGGAAAATGTAATTTTTAAAGCACGTGTTTATTCAATATCAATGGTATGACAAAGAATAGCTATCAAAAAAATCTAACGGTAAAAATTACGCTTCCGGAGGCGGAGAAAATATGGTAAGCAATGGAGACAGATGAAAAGAATCGTCTATCAGTACAAACGATCTGTCTTCCAGTGAGGGTTCATAAAACTTCAGATAATCGAAAACATCTAAAGTTTTAGGAAGTGTTTTTTCGTAAACTATAAAAGTCGAGGGGTGGGAATGTGGCTCTTCTTCATTAATTACTACATTGGTTCTTGTAAGATCCCAACCGAAAACCTCGGCAATACTCGGTAAAGCCGTAAAGTTGAGAAAAAACAGTAATGTAATAATACTCCAGAGTTTCATTTTACATTCTTTATATAAAAATTATTTGGTCTTTCTGCTCATTACCCAGTCTGAGCTGGTAAGGTTATAAATTTTCTGGATATCTTTTAATATTTTTTCAAAATCGATCTCAAGATCGATGATTTTTCCGGTTCTCAGATCGAAAACCCAACCATGAACTACGGGATATTCCTCTAAAATATATCTTTCCTGTACACACGCCATTTTGATAACGTTAATGCACTGTTCCTGTACGTTAAGTTCTACCAGTCTGTCGTAGCGTTTGTTTTCGTCTGTAATAGAATCCAGTTCAGCCTGATGCAGTCTGTATACATCACGGATGGTTCTTAACCATGGATTCAGCAATCCCAGATCCTGAGAAGTCATTGCTGCTTTTACACCGCCACAATTGTAATGTCCGCAAACAATAATGTCTTTTACTTTAAGATGTTCCACGGCATATTGAATAACGGCTGTAGAACTCATATCCAGAGTATTCACCACATTGGCAATATTTCTGTGGACAAAAACTTCTCCCGGTTTGGCTCCCATCAGTTCTTCTGCAGTCGCGCGGCTGTCTGAACATCCGATGTAAAGATAATCCGGATGCTGTGTCTTGGCAAGATCGTGAAAAAACTCCGGGTTTTCCGCGATTTTAGACTCTACCCATTTTCTGTTGTTTTCAAAAATAGCTTTGTACGACTGTGACATAAGAGCTTTTTAAAGGATTAATTATTTATTTGGTTTAAATTAATTTCAAAATCAATAGACCAAATCGATAATGATGCAAAAATATAATTTTTGGTCACATTCTAATTACTTTTAACAAAGTTTAATATTAAAATATGCTTAAAATCATAAAAGAGATCATTATTTTATGTTTTTTATATGGTTGTAATAATTCTATGCTAAAATTACAAACAATTTGATGACGATAGCTAAAATATTTTTATTTATCAGATCTTATTATTAATATACCCTTCAGTTGCGTTTTCAGATTCATAAATTTTTGCCGGATTGCCCATCACGACAGAATTTTCAGGGACATCAAAATTTACGTAGGCATTTGGCGCGATAAGAACATTGTTTCCGATGGTAATTCCTCCCACGATAACGGCATTGGTTCCAATCCATACTTCATCTCCAATAGCTGGAAATCCCTGATTTTTTCCACGATTCTGCTGTCCGATGGTTACGCCTTGTGCAATATTACAGTTTTTTCCGATTTTAGTATTGGGATTAATCACAAGACTTCCCCAATGTCCAAGATAAAAACCTTCCCCGATTTCTGTTTCGGGATAGATCTGGAAGCCGTACTTAATCTGATAATGTCTTAAAACAAGTTTCCAGAAAATATTCAGCAACGGCGTTTTTAGATATTGCTGGCTCTTTCTTAAAACATAAATAAAATGAAGGTTCGGATTGATGCATTTTGCCCAGATCTGAAATGGAGAAAGCCATTTTCCGCTTTCCCGGTAAAAATCTTTCTGAAGAATGGAATAGTTTTCTGCCATACCACAAATGTAATAATTCTACAGGTTTAAATTTTTAATCAGTTACAATTCATCCACAATAGAAACAATTTTGCTTACGGAATTTTTCAGATTAAAAGGCATTTCATAATTCATAAGTTTTTCCGGATATTTGTTGAAAAACTCAGGTTCAGATAATGCTTTCTTCATTCCGTTATAAATTCCTTCTTCAGAATTTTCCACAATGAGACCCAATTCACCATCGTTTAACATTTCATTGGCTCCCGAAACGTCAGTAGAAATAATTTTCTTTTTCAGGGTAATGGCTTCAAAAAGAACAGTTGGAAAACCTTCATACCTCGAACTTAAAATATAAAAATCAGCATTTTTAAAATAAGGATAAGGATTGTCTGTAAATCCTAACATGGTTGCTGTTTCATCAATGCCAAGCTCGGATTTTAGTTTTTTAATGTTTTCAAAATCATATCCGTCGCCAACAATTAAAACTTTGTGCTGAAAACCTTCATCCAAAAGTTTTTGATGAACTTTCAATAACCTGTCGAATCCTTTTTGTGGAAAAACAGTTCCGACTGAAATAAAGGTAGGAACATTCTGATCAAACTGATAGTTTATAACTGGAAGGTCTGCTTTGGCAAGAAACTCTTCGGTGTCTAAAGGATTGTAGATCTTTACAATTTTTTGTTTTTCAGTTTCATTTTTTGCCAGACTTTGGAAAAGCTGCTGTATCTTTTCAGAAATCACCATGATTTTGTCAAACCCAAAAAACTTACGGATCTCATCATTGGTATAGCCTTTCACCTGTGAAAGATCATTGTGAATCCAGACGATTTTTTTTGAACTTTTTAAAGGAGATCCTAAGATTTCATCCCGCATTCCGTGGATGGCTGCGAATTCGATGTCGTACTTTTTATTTTTTAGCTTTCCTTTGTAAAGAAGATTTGGGAACTTTTTCAGTATTTTTTCATGAATGACTCTTGCTGCTTTTCTCGGAATTTCGTGAGGACGATTCGTGGTTATCATTTCGCCTTGATGAAGATGCAGAATATTGATCCAGCCGGGAACTTCAGGCAGATATTTTCCTGAATTCAGATTCAGCAGCAAATCAATCTCATACTTATCGGAAGGCAGATTTTTCAAAAAAGTCACCAAAACTTTTTCCGCGCCACCGTGACGCAGAGAGCCTATACGGATGAGAATTTTCTTTTTTTCAGACATTTATTTCTTTACGGGTTTGTAAACATGAGGAATGTTTTCTTTAATGTAAGCTTCAAGTTTTGCTCTTTCAGGTTCAAGTTCTCTCGGGTACATTACATTGTTTTCCAGGGCTTTATCTCCGTATTGTTCCACTGTGCAGATAAATTTTGCCGGAGTTCCAGCATAAACAGAATTGTCGGGCATACTTGAATTGAGTACGGAACCGGCTCCCAAAATACAATTGTCTCCCATCTGTGATCCGGGAAGAAAAATACAGTTGTTTCCTACAAAACAGTTTTTCCCCAGCTTTATCCTGCCAAAATTTCTTGCATCCTGATATTTTTCCATGCTTCGGATGACGTACATTGCACCATCATGATTGATGAATTTGCAGCCTGCCGTAATTTTTGTCCTGTCTCCGATTTCAATTAAAAAAGGTTCTGAACCAAAATCCGGAGCTTCCACAAAAATTACATCTTTCCCCACCTTCAGTCCTCTCGCAACAGAAATTTTAATATAAATCTTCTGAATGATCTTTTGATAGGTGGTATGAATTTTCAGAATAAGACGGTAAAGGAAAATCATTGTTCTTTTTTTGCTAAATTAATAATGATATTTTCTACAGCATTAAAAATCTTCTGATTATCAAACTGTTCTTCAATATTGATGAGATTTTTCTTAATTTCGGCAATTAATTCCGGTTCTGTAAGAAATTTCTTCATTGCTTCATACATCTCATCCGTTTCATAATTGATGAGATAACCTGTTTTTCCATGCTCAATCATTTCGGGAATTCCTCCTACGTTGGTTGAAATAATTGGTTTCTGAAGAATGAGACTGTCTGCAATAATCAGAGGCCAGCTTTCAGATTCCGAAGGAAGAATGAAAAAATCTGCATTTTTCACATAAGGATAAGGGTTCATGGAAGATCCTAATAATTTGAAGCTTTCCGTTACTCCAAGTTCTTCCGATTGTTTTTTCAGGTTATTCATTTCCTCGCCGTCGCCGATTATGATAATGTGATGATCAAAACCATCTTTCAGTAATCTTGCATGCGCTTCCATGAGTTTATGAAAACCTTTTCGGCTGTGAAGTCTCGCAACAGAAACGAAAACAGGTTTGTTTGGTAAGTCAGGTTTAAAAGCTAAAGCTTTCTGTTTTAATTCATCAATAGGAATCGCATTTAAGATAACCTGATTTTCGGGAATTTTAAGATCAGGATACGTTTCTATTAAAATATCTTTTGTTTGTTGGGAACCGAAAATAAAATAGTCAAATTGAGGAATCTGCTTTAAAATTTCAGGAACCAAAGGCTGAAGTTTCGGCAGAGTAATATCGGAGTGAAACCAGCCTATTTTCTTTGATTTTTTATTAACAGAATGGAGAACCACAGAAAAAGCAGCGTAAGTAGGAGCTATTTCTACATCATATTCATCATTAAGAATTTTCTGAGCGATGGAAGGGTTTCTCAAAGCATTCTGAAGTCTTAATTTTCTTTTTGCTAACTGTAGTTTTTGGATAAGCGGATTTTTTGAAAGATCTTCTCTGCCTTCAGTAAGGTAAACTTTTCTTACATGAGTGGGAATTTCGTTTCTCAGCTCTCCCTGATTCATATTTAAACAGATCGTCATGTCGAATGTATCTTTGTTAAGATGATTCAACATACTTAAAACTACTTTTTCCACACCGCCCATTTCCATAGAACGATGCCTGAAAAGCACTTTTATTTTATTATTTTTCGTCATTAACTAAAGATTTGTTGGGCAAATATGATCAGTTTCTTTTTAATTTTAAATGCAATGGAATTCTGATATTCTAAAAGTCTGTAGATTTCCTGAGAACTGTTGTACTCTTTCGGGATTGTCTTTCCGTTTATGGAAGATAATTTTCTGCGTTTCATGGTATTGAAAATGACTTTGGCAAAATATTCCCTCGATTTGGGGCGGTTGTCATTTTGAGAAATACCTCCGGAATGAAGCCTGTAAAGATAATTTACCTCGTTAATAAATTTTACCTTACCTTTTTCATACATTTTTAAATATAAATCCTGATCTTCAGCAATCTTCATTTCCGTGTTCATTTTTTCCGTCTGATTATAAATGCCCTTTCTGAAACACACGAAATGCACAATATTTACAGGGCAGTTGAAAAAAAACGGACTGTTATTAATAACCTGCTGAGCGATTTTTGGAACCTCCAGAATTTTCAGATTTTCATCACATTTTGCAAATTTGCTGTAAGTAAGAACAACATTTCGTTGCTTTTGAAAAATTTTTATGCTTGAAGAGAGCGCATTCGGTGTAATAGCGTCATCAGGATCTACAAAGCCGCAAATATCACCTTCTGCCAGTTCAATCAGTTTGCTTTTTGTGATTCCTACACCGCTGTTTTCTTCATTTCTGTAAATTTTAAAACGTTCATCACTGCCGGTTAATTTTTTAATTATCTCCACGGAATCGTCTGTAGAAGCGTCATCCAGAATAATCGCTTCCCAGTTTTTGTAATCTTGTGCTATAATAGAATCATAGCATTCTTTAAAGAATTTTCCATTGTTGTAATTGGCAATCAGAACAGAAAACTTCATCTTATTGTGTTAATAAATTTTTACAAAGATAATTATATCCTAAAGATAACAGAAAAATCTTTATTTTTGTGGCTTAAATTTAACACAGTGAGCGAAATATCCAGAGTTCTCAAAACGTTTATAGCCTATCTTAAAAGACCCGATCTTTACCCTGAATTAGGACGTAAAATTGTAAAAAATACCGTAAATCGGGGAAATGCTTTTAAAGGAAAAGAAAAAACAAATTCGTGGGCTGCATCTAGAGCGGTTTCTCAAAAGCAGGCGGTTTCCCAGCTTTTCGGAATTGATATTGAGCCTTTTCAGACTGAATTTGCTGAAGTTTTAAAAGATTCTCAGAAAAGACAGGAAGATTGCCCTATTAAAATGGGTGGAGCAGGAGCTTTGGAACTGATTTATTATTCATGCGAATTTACCAACGCTAAAAGTACCGTTGAAACAGGTGTTGCTTATGGTTGGTCTTCTCTGGCAGCATTGCTTTCCTTAACCAAAAGAAACGGGACTTTGTACAGTTCAGATATGCCGTATCTTGCGCAGGACGGCGATCAGTATGTGGGATGTATTGTTCCTGAAAATCTGAAATCTCACTGGAAATTATTCCGTTTTGCAGACAAAGAATCGTTACCGAAAATCTTTGCAGACAACGCATCTTTTGACGTTGTACATTATGATTCTGATAAGAGTTATAACGGGAGATTCTGGGCTTACAACGAATTGTACAAGCATTTGAGAAAAGGCGGAGTTTTTATTAGCGATGATATCGGAGACAATTCTGCTTATCAGGATTTCTGCGAAAAAAATAGTATTGAAACTACGGTAGTAGAATACGAAGGAAAATACATTGGTGTTTTTGTTAAATAAAAACTTTTAAATGTATTTTTGATTCGTGAAAATTAGTCAGATTACATTTACAAGATTTTTAGCCGCAATAGCAATTGTAATTTTTCATTATGGTGAAGGCGCTTTCGTTTATAAAATAAAATATATATCGGAGATTTTTGCTAAGGCGAATATCGGAGTAAGTTATTTTTTTATTCTTTCGGGATTTATAATGATCGTTGCTTATCATAGCAAAGAAAAAATAAATTATATTGATTTTTACAGCAACAGGGTCGCAAGAATTTATCCACTTTATGTAGTTGGATTGCTTCTCTATTTGTTGATTCGGTCTCAGGAAACTGCTTTTTTCCCGATTATTGCATATTTGTCTGGTGTTCAGAGCTGGCTTCCCGGTAAAGCTTTAATTTTAAATTTTCCGGGATGGTCGATTTCAGTAGAATTTTTCTTTTATCTGATCTTTCCTTTTCTATACAATTATATTTATGCCAAAAAGAATAAATCGATTTGGATCATTGCCATTATAATCTGGATTGTCACTCAGGTTTTTTGCAACTACTTTATGTTCTCCGGATTGTATGAAGGAAGGTATTCCAAAAGTCATGATTTTATTTCATACTTTCCGCTGCTGCATATTAATGAGTTTCTAATCGGAAATCTCGCAGGAATATTTTTTATTAAAAATTGTAGACAAAGAAACTATGACTGGGCAATAATACTGATTTTCAGTTTAATATTATTGGCACTTCTTTTCGTTCCTCTATATTTTCATGATGGATTAATGGCGGTGTTTTTTGTTCCACTGATTGTTTTAATCTCCCTGAACAATGGTTTTTTAACCAAAATGATGTCTTTAAGGCCTTTGGAATATCTGGGTGAAATAAGTTATGCCATTTATATCGTTCATATTCCTGTTTTATTTATTTTAAGATCGTTTCTATATGATTATTTCAGGATATATGATAAAAGTATGATCTTCTGGATTTATATTCCTGTTTTAATAATTATTTCAGGTGTTTTTTATCAATTGATAGAAAAACCCTGCAGAGATTATTTAAAGAAGATAAAATTCCGATAAAAATATTTACTTTTGTTAAACATAAATGAATAAATTATGACAGAAATGATGTTCCCTTTTCCTATTTTCGTTCCTGATAATAGCTGTTTATCAATATATTCTGCATAAGTTTTTCTTAAAATCTTCAATTTAAAAGAATACTATGCTATTTAATTCTATTGGTTTTCTAATTTTTCTGCCAATCGTTTTTATACTTTATTGGTTTGTTTTTAATAAAAAGTACCAACATCAGAATGTACTTGTTCTGGTAGCAAGCTTCTATTTCTATGCCTGTTGGGACTGGAGATTTCTTTTTCTGCTGATGTTTTCTATCGGGCTGGATTTTGTTTCCGGTATTATGATCGAAAAAAGCAAAAGCAAAAAAGAATCCACATTTTGGTTAGCACTCAGTATTATTATAAATCTGGGTTTTTTAGGTTTTTTTAAATATTATAATTTTTTTGTAGAAAGTTTCTCTGAGCTATTGGGGAATTTTGGATTGCATGTAAATGTATGGCTGTTAAAGATCGTGCTTCCGGTAGGAATTTCTTTTTATACCTTTCACGGTCTTTCTTATGTTATTGATATTTATAAAAAGAGAATTTCTGCGGAACGGAATTTTATAGACTATGCTGTTTTTGTAAGTTATTTCCCATTATTGGTAGCGGGACCTATTGAAAGAGCAACGCATCTTTTACCACAGATTCAGAAAAAAAGGATATTTAATTATGAACAGGCTGCAGACGGAATGCGGCAAATTCTCTGGGGCTTTTTTAAGAAAATGGTTATTGCAGACAATTGTGCGCCTCTGGTAAATGAAATTTTCGCACATTATCACACCGAAAGTGCCAGTAATTTGGTTTTGGGAGCCATACTTTTTGCTTTTCAGATTTATGGTGATTTTTCGGGGTATTCTGATATTGCTCTTGGAGTTTCAAGACTTTTTGGAATAGAGCTTCTGAAGAATTTTGCTTTCCCTTACTTTTCAAGAGATATTGCAGAATTCTGGAGAAGGTGGCATATTTCGCTTTCTTCATGGTTCAGAGATTATCTTTATATTCCTTTAGGAGGGAGCAAGGGCGGACTGATAATGAAGATCCGCAATACTTTCATCATTTTTTTAGTCTCGGGTTTCTGGCATGGAGCCAACTGGACATTTATTATCTGGGGCGGATTGAATGCTTTGTATTTTATGCCTCTTTTACTGATGGAGAAAAACCGGCAAAATCTTGAAGTTGTTGCCATGGATAAATTTTTACCTTCTTTCAGGGAGATTTTTCAGATTTTAATTACCTTTTCTCTTACCTGTTTTGCATGGATTTTTTTCCGCGCGGCATCTGTTTCTGAGGCTGTTTCTTATATTGGGAAAATTTTTAATAAGACGATTTTTTCAGTTCCTACTCATTTTCCATATAAAGTAATGGCTCTTATTGGAATAATGCTTATTGTTGAATGGCTCAACAGAAGCCGCTTTCACGGTTTGGAAATTGAAAGATTTCATCCGTGGCTGAGAAGAGCTATGTACGCAGTGATTATTTTTATCATTTTCCGGTATGCTAATTTCGGGAATAATGAATTTATTTATTTTCAGTTTTAGTATGAAAAAATTTTTATTCAAATTATCATTTTATCTGGTAGGTTGTGCTGTCGTTTTGGCTGTTCTCGGATCTTTCGCAGATGGAAATACAGACGATAATTATATGCATTTCGCAGTAGAAAAGCCTGAAAATATTATTTTGGGAGATTCCAGAGCTTCTCAGGCTGTTCAGCCGGATATTTTAGAAGGTAAGCTTCATAAAAAGTTTGATAATTTCGCCATGAATGTCGTTCAGTCACCTTACGGAAAAGTTTATCTGGAAGCTCTAAAAAGAAAAATTAAACCGAATACAAAAAATGGTGTTTTTATACTGACTGTTGATCCCTGGAATTTATCTGTCAATAAATCATTTGATGAGTCTAAAGATTTTCCGGAAAAAGAAAATTCTCCATTAGGAAATATGTACAGCTATGATATGTCGCCTAATTACGAATATCTTTTAAAGAATTATCCAAGAAGCTGGTTTAAAATTTTTAGCGAAAGAGAAGAATCGGGAAGATCCAATACTTTTTTACATAAAAATGGATGGCTTGAAGTAAATGTAAGCATGGAAAAAGATTCTGTACAAAAAAGAGCAGAAGCCAAGCTGAAATTTTACAAAGAAGATCTTGCTAAAACACAGAAAATATCTGCAAAAAGAATTCAGGCACTGGAAGATATGATTACATTTCTAAAAGATAAAGGAAGTGTATATCTTGTAAGAATCCCTGCTTCGGGTGAAATTATGAATGTTGAAAACAGATATAGTCCTGATTTCAGTCAACGTATAGAAACTATTTCAAAAAGATATCATGTAGTGTACTTTGATTTTTCTTCAAAAGCTGAAGATTATATTTATACAGACGCAAACCATATGTACAAAGAATCCGGAAAAGTTTTTACCTCACAAATTGCGGATTCTATACTTTCGAATACAAAGCAGTTAAAATAAATATTCTCTGAAATTAATATTGTAAAGCCCAGAGCGGATACTTCTGTAATCTGTAAAAAGATATTTAATGATCATTCCCCATTTTTTCAGAGTGGGAGTCAGAGCAATTTCGTAGCTTCTGTGCATTCTTTTGATGTGTAATTTTACGTCTTCAGGAATAGTTTTTTCATTCCGTGCCCAATCGTTCACTTCTTTCCACAGCAGAACCCGCGTGATGGCAGGATTTACTTTTTTAGAATCTACAGCCGTAATTCTGTTGCTTTCATGAACGCCTCTCATGGCTATTGCTTGATCCAGAATTCCGGGATAAAGATCAAGATAATAAGACAGTCTGAACAAAAATTCTGTATCCTGATGAAGCCTTAAATGCGTTTTGAAAAAAGGATTGAGCTTTCTGACCATAGATTCTCTCCTGATCGTTAAACAATCGATACTGAAAAGCCCAAAGCTTCCTCTCATATTGAGCTGACCCGGAAAAACATCTCTGGGATCGTGCTTCTTATAAACGGTAGTTAAATTATCCTTAAAAAGGCTATAGTACTGTTCTTTTGCTTTTTCAGAATAGTAATGAACTCCTAAAGCACCGTAAACACCTTCTACTTTTGGATCTTTAAATAGTTCTTTTTCGGCGTCAAAACGGTTCGGCAGATAATAATCATCTGCATCCAGAAAAGCAATAAAATCTCCTGTTGCTTTTTCCAGACCTAAGTTTCTTGTTTTTCCTGCTCCGTGATTTCCTTTGTCGGGATGCTGAAACAGCTTTACCCGATCATATTTTTCAGCCAGTTTTTTACAGATTTCTAAGGCATTATCCGGAGATTGGTCTTCAATTAAAATAACCTCATATACTTCCTCAAACTGAAGAGCGGATTCCACAGCTTGGGTTACATATTTTTCGGCATTGTAAACGGGAGTTATGACGGAGATTTTCAATTTAGCTCTATGTTAATTGGTTTTATAATCCAGTTGTCCTGGAATACATTTGGAAAGTCACTTTTCTGAATGACTTTATTATGCACTCTGCTGTATATTTCAAATTTATTATCATTGAAAAAGTTGAAAAGATCATCAGGAGTGTAAGAGCCTTCTTCCGAAATCCATTGTCTGTCATATTCCAGAAAAATGACAGGTCTGTTTTTCAGAATGATTTCTTTATTTCCAAGAATTACAACAGCTTCATACCCTTCAACATCTATTTTCATGAGATGAAAATGAATTTCTCCAATTGTGTTTTCCAGTGTATCTGTTTTTACGGTTATTTTATTGGTATGCTCATTAGCTCTGTCTATAAAAGAACTTGCTCCGGCATGATCCTCAATAAAATTGAATTCCTTGGTTTCTTTTCTATTACTTATTCCTAAATTAAAAGTTTTTATGTTCTTAATATTATTTTTCGCAATACTTCTGTTAAACTGTTGATATACTTTGGGAATAGGCTCAAAGGCATATATTTCTTTGCAGTACGAGCTTAATATTAAACTGTGCTGACCGATGTTCGAACCTATGTCCAGCATTATTTTGCCTTTATCCAGCTCATTGTACATATCGTCGATAATGTCTTTTTCATAAATACCATTTTTAAAGATCATCAGGTCAACAAATCCGAATTGTCTGTTTAGAATTATTTTGGTTTCTTTTTCTCTATATTTTATGGTATATGTGGTAACGCTGTCGAGGTAAGAGATATTGAGTTTTCTTTTAACAAAATTGAAAACTCCTTCTTTAAATAGGACATTACTAAATTTTTTTACTGTATTCATGTTTATAATTTTATCGGATAAATTTTATACTTCTGTGTTCCGCCTGTAAATATATAAGTTTTTTCTCTTCAATGCTTTTATTAAGGCGTTTTACCAGAGCTTGCGGAGTGAGATAGTCGCTATAATAATCTAAAACATTTTTTCTCATTGCAGCAATTTCGTGTTCCTGTAAAGTGAAAATTTCCTGCTCAAGAATCTGTTCTAAATGATTAAGGTTTTCGAATACAATTGCATTTACTTTATGTTTAAGATTAGGATACATTACTTCTGCATATTCTCTTTGTATAAGAGGAATAGTTCCCACGGACATTGCTTCGATCACGTTATGACAAAGCGGCATTACGACTCCGGGACAACATAAATAAAAGTTGAAATAGGAGAGTAGTTCCCGGATATCCTCCATTTTTATGGGATAATTTTCCTTGATCGCGAAAACATATTTTTCATCTAAATTCTCATTTGAAGAGACGATATCATTTTTACCATGAATAGAAACAAAGTTCTCTTTTTTCTGAAAAAAATCTAAAAGCGCAACTCGTGTTTCCACTGTAAAAGCAGTTCTTTTGATATCCAAATAAGCTTTAGCATCAAAATTTCCATAGCAAAAAATAGAATTGAACCTTTTTCTGTCAGTATCCACTTTATGGTTCCATATTTCTTTATTATACATGAACGGATGAAAACTCATAGGAATATGAAAAGCATTTTCATCAATATTCTTATGCTCGAAATAAGTGAAAAAATAATCAGGACTGAACATTTTATCATTTATTTCAATACAATTTTCAGGAAGACCTTTTTTGTGAATGCTTAAAAAGTTTTTTTCCCGGACAATAAGTCCCAAATAGCGGTCTTTATTTCTCAGATTTCTAAATCTTGCAAAATTCATGGGATACACAATATGATATCCTGAAAGCTGGTAGAATTTAACCAGTAAATAAAAAAAGCGATGATAAAGATTCGGATTTTCAAAATTGATCAGCAATGTTTTGTCATTCTTCGGCGGATTGTAAAACTTTAATTTCACATAAGCCAGAGAATCGCTCACAAGTCTTTTGATCTGGTTAATTCTTTTATTCATCATGAGGATTGTTTAAAGCATGAAACCGATATCTTGTTTTCAGAAATTCCGGATTTTGAAGCGCTGTAATCAAAAATAAGAACCATTTTTTTAATCCCTTCTGATTCGCTATTTTGAAGCTGAAATAATCTAGTGCTATTTTTTTTGTATATTCTTTTTCTAAAGAATTCGCTTTACTCCATAAATAAACAGACTCATTGTAGAGTAAGCTGTTTTTATAAAATTTTGAAGAATAAGGTTTTATCTTTGTAATTCTGTTATCATCATGTATTCCTCTTATAGCAATCGCCTGATCGATAATTCCGGATTTTAAATAACATAGATATGCCAGTTTAAGGTTGAAATCAGAATCCTGATGTACTCGGAGATTTACATTAAAACGAAGATGAACTTTGTCTAAAGCAGATTTTCTTACTGTTAAAGCATTCAGATGAAAAAAAGAGCCAAATGTTTTTGAAGTTAAGCCCAACAAACCTCTGAAAACCTCTCTTCCTTCCGCAGGATAATTTACGGTGGTAAGATTAGATTCTTTAAATTTCTGCCGAAATTCCTGTTTGCCTTTTTCCGTTATGTATTCCACGCCAATTGCTCCAAAAACACCATCGATTTTAGAATCTTTGAAAATTTCTTTTTCCGCATCAAAACGGTTGGGAAGATAATAATCATCTGCATCCAGAAAAGCAATAAAATCGCCGGTTGATTTTTCAATTCCTAAATTTCTTGTCGCTCCTGCTCCATGATTTCCCTCATCGTAATGCCGGAATAATTTAATTCTGGAATTTTCTGAGGTTAGCTTTTTACAAATTTCTAAAGAATTGTCAGTAGAACAATCCTCTGCCAATATAATTTCTTTTACCTCATCAAATTGCAGAGCAGATTCTACGGATTTTCTCAAAAATCCGGAAGCGTTATAAACGGGGATGATCACAGAAATATTCAGGTTCATTCTTTTATTTCTAAAATGATACTTTCTTGATAAGATTGAGCAAACTCCTCAGGAATATCAAACGATTCCTGTTTTTCGGCTTCGTTCACATGTCTTCCTTCGATGGGAATTTTTTCAGTAGCTTTTCTTAAAAACCAGATGTATTCAATATCAATATGTCCGATATCAATAGTCCAGTAATTATCTTTAGCGAGATCATAAGCCAAAATGGTTGCTGTAGGACCTAAAGCTGCCAAGATAAGTCTGTCTTTTCCCAGTTGTGCTGCTGCTTCAAAAATTTTATCATAACATCTGAAGGCGTTTTTTTCTGGACAAATAATCCTTTTAAGAGAGGCTGCATTGTCAAACAGATCATTTCCTACTCCCAATCGGGAATACCTTCCTTCAATGATCAGTATATCTTTCTTATCCCATATTTTTTTTAAGGATTTGATGATATCTGCATTTCTTTTCTCGGATTTATCTTCATAACCAAGATAAAATCTGGTGATGAATGAATTTCCGTAGGTTTTGTTTTGATCTAAAAAAGGAGAAATTCTGGAACCGTAATTGTTAATGAATTTTTTCCACCAATATTTGGTAATAATATCAAATGAGCGTACCGTAACAAGTGGTTCAGGAAGACAAACCAAATGGTTTTTAAGGTCTGAACCTATCACTTCACGCATTTTTTCACGAATTCTCTCACTGTTTTCCTGAAATTCCAGTTCGTACTGCGGAAGCATCAATCTGAATTCTCCATCTCCAAACCTGCTTACGGAAAGTTTGTTTTTAATAATATCATCAATAGTATCTTTTATATTCAGAATACGGAAAGACGGAAAGTCTGCACGAAGCTTTCGGGTATTAAAAAGCCACTGATAATAATAGAAACGGGAAGTAATTCTTTTTTTCAGACTCATGATTACAAATATTTTTCGTTGTTATGAGCCCAAAGAGCCAGTTGCAGAAGACACCAGTGTTTATAATCTTTGGTCAGTAGATTCTGAGTCGCCTTGAAATCAATGTAATTAAAAATTTTCTGATTTGGATTTTTTAACAGTTCATCGGAAAAGCGGAGAAGGTTATCTTCTGTAAACCAGTTTTTAACATTCATCCCGAATCCTTGTTTATGTCGTTTTCTGATGGTTTCCGTCCAGTAAGAACCCATCGCTTTGCGAAGTATAATTTTATCGTTGTCATTATTAAGCTTAAGATTTTCCGGAAGCTGAATACAGAATTCTGCGAAATCCAGATCAAGAAACGGTGTTCTTACTTCTAAAGAATTTGCCATTGCCATTCTGTCGGATTTTACCATCATATTCGAAGGCACAAAATCCTCGATATCCAGTCGCATGATGTCATTTAATGAATCCGGATCAGGAATAAAGCTGTAAGGCTGCTCATAATCTGAATGCAGTCCTAAAGCCTGTCTTTCTTGCTTTGAGAAAGCTCTTCTTACATAGTTTTGGTGGAAGTCGAGAATATTTTTGTTTTCAATATTCTGTTGACTGATAAAAGAGATAGGTTTTATTTTCTGATATAGTTTTAATCCAAACTGGGCAATAATATTTTTGTAACTGAAATGATTTCTCAGTTTATTTTCAATGGTATAGAAGTTATAGCCGCCGAATAATTCATCTCCTACATCTCCAGAAAGGACAACGGTAAGATTTTTACGCGCATTTCTGCAGATTTCAAAATGCGGAATTGAAGAATAATCCGCAAAAGGTTCATCGAAAAAAGGAGAAGTTTTTAAAAGAGCCGTTACGAGATCTTCCTTTTTTTCGTGAACTTCAATATGATTGGTATTGTATTTATCGGCTATTTCTTTGGCATATTTCAGTTCGCTGTCTTCATGATCATAACCAAAGCTGATGGTTGTCTGTTTCGGTAAAAATTCGGCAACAAGTCCTACAATGGAAGAAGAATCTAAACCTCCACTCAGAAAACTTCCTACTTCAACATCGGCCACAAGCTGTTTTTTCACAGCATTCTTTAACAGATAAGTAAATTCTTCTTTAGCATCCGATAAACTGATGGTTCTGTCTTTTTTGGGAAGACTGTAATATCTTGAAACGGAGATATTGCCCTCTTTCCAGATCAGCTGATGAGCAGGAGGAAGCGCATGAATATTTTCGTAAATACTCTGATATGTACTTACATACCCATGCTGAAGGTAATGAGAAAGTGCCAGATTGCTTACTTTTGGACGGATAAGCCCTGAAGCGAGGATTGCTTTGATTTCTGAGGCAAAAATAAATTCATTATTGCTTCCAATTGCATAATAAAAAGGTTTTTCTCCAAAACGGTCTCTTGCACAGAACAGTTCCTGCTTTTCGTTGTCCCAAATGGCAAAAGCAAACATTCCCGGAAGATCATGGATGAGGTTTTCTTTTTTCCTCTGATACATGGCTAGAATTACCTCCGTATCTGAACTTCCACGATAAGGATATTCTGGATAATGTGCCTTAATATCCTGATAACCGTAGATTTCTCCGTTCAGTACGATGCACTCGTTTTTTGTAGAGGAAAACATGGGTTGTTTTCCGTTTTCAGAAAGATCAATAATAGAAAGTCTGCGATGTCCTAAAGCTGCATTTTCGTAAAATTCAAAATGAGAAGAATCCGGACCGCGATGCGCAATGGCATCGGTCATTTTTTTCAGTTCTTCCTGATAATTTCCGGCGTTGTTGGTAATGATTCCCGCTATTCCGCACATACCTTTTAATTTTAGTGGATCTTAATTATTTTTCGCAGTAGAAAATATCTTCATCAGGATTAAGACCAAATTTCTTATATTTTTCCGAAATATTTATTCTTTTTACTTTAAAACCAACACTTTCCAGCCTTGTAACATAATCCTGCCCATAAATTCTCACATGATCGAACTGCCCGAATAATTCTTCTCTTTTATTACGGTCGGTAATGGTAAAGTCTTCACGAGTTTGTTGGCTGTTTTTTGAAATCGGAACCTGTAGAAGAGCATGACCTCCCGGTTTTAATACTCTATGAAGTTCCTTCATCGCTTTCGTATCTTCAGGAATATGTTCCAGAACGTGGTTGCAGATCGCAAGATCAAAATGGTTATCTTCATAAGGAATGTCCATCACGTTCATGTTTTTTACATGGCTTGGATAATCATAACCTTTTGTAAATAGATCGCCGCAGATGTATTCCTTTAGATTTGATTTTAAAAATATATTTGAAAGCTTCGGTTCCGGAGCAATGTGAAGAATGCTGAAATTTTTGTTGTCTGTAACTTTCAGTTCTTCAATTAAAAATGCATATAAAAGTCTCTCTCTGTCTCTTGAATGGCATTTGTAGCAACCTGCTGCACGTCTTCCGCCGCCAATTACCTGTTTGTCTCTTAGTACTTTAAGATCATGTCCTACCACTTCCAGATCTTTAGAATCGTAACCGCAATAGGGACAGTGATAGGTGGAACCTGAATGGGAAAGTAGTTTTATTTTGTTTGCAATTTTATTTATCATTTTAAGTATTTTTAAATATTGAATATGGATTTACAGATTCAGAAATGAGGGCGATTTCTTTTCCACGATATTTCTGAGTTCAGTTAATTTTTTTTCCTCGGAAACGATTTTCTTATATTTTGATGCTAACTTCTGATAGTTATTTTTCTTTCCGGTAAACATATTTTTTAGCATACTTTGTTTGAGTGCTTTTTTCTCTGCCTTCAGAGAATTCGGAATAGAGGGATTCATGATGTTGGTTTCTATTCTGAGGTCTTCGTATTTTGTATAATCGACCTTAGACAGAGACTGTTTTCCGTCATGTACCACTTTGCTCTCCGGAACAAGTAACGTTTTCTTCTTGTGGAATAAAATGCGGTTTACATATTCTAGATCTTCGCCGTAATGAAAAAAATAAGGGTTGAATCCTCCTACCACGTCAATGGTTTCTTTGGGTAAAAACCAATGAGCAGCATTGATGAAGCTTATTTCGTAAAAGGGCTGTAAAGTCTGGAAATAGAGATCAGAGATCATTCTTGTTTCAAAATTGTGGGCAATATATTTATCAAGAAAAATATCCAGTTTATTTCCGGTTCCGTCGATATGCATCGGGCTCAGTATGCCTATTTCTTTTTTATCGGGATGGAGATGGTAAACATTCAGAAGTTTTTCCACACTGTCGTTAAAAATCCATGCATCCTGATTCATCAGATAAAAAAAATCAGCTCCCTTTTGATAAGCTTTTTCGATTCCTATATTGTTAGCTTTTCCAAATCCTAAGTTTTTTTCGGACTGAATCAATTCAACTTCGGGAAAATTGGACGTAATAAATTTTTGTGTGCCGTCTGTAGAACCATTGTCTACCACAATACAGTGAACAGGAACAGAAGACTGCCTTAAACTGGTAAAGCATTTTTCTGCCCATTTCATGGCATTGTAGGTAACAATAATAAAATAAATTTTAGGCATTTGTGTTCTGTTCTAAATATATTTGTCAGCTAAATTTTTTAAATAATTTTCAGCATCTGTTCCTTTAAAGAAATCATTGACTGATTCATCAAAATCAACTTTATAAAAATCTCCTTCATCTGATTCCTGATAATTTGCTTCTTTTTGAAGCTTATTCTGTATAGCTCCTACAATTTCCTTTAAATCATAATAATACGGATAGGCAAAGTTAATGGTTTGATTATTAACATTTGTACAGTTTGATTCTAAAAATTTCGTAATGTCATCAATATCCAGCAATAATCTTCTGGCTTTTTGGTGTAGCATAAAGTGATTGCCATGTATAATCTGACTTTTAAGGAAATTAAAAAGAGTATTGGGATTTCCGCCATTGCCAACAATATTACCGATTCTCAGGATGATATAGTTTTTACAGTGCTGTTTTATAAAATTTTCAATCTCCAGCTTATGAAGAACATATGGACTTTGCTGTTTGGAAAGATCATTCACGCTTAAAGTAGAAAAATAAAAAAGCTTATTTTCCTTATGTTGTATAATGCTGTTTTTTAGAAGAGAAAATTCTCTTTCAAACTCCGAGCTTCTTGTTTCGAGGGAATTTGAAACTCCGGAAGCAAAGTAAAGATGGTCTTCGGTATCGATATTTTTTAGTGATTTTGCAATGAGTCCGTTTCCTATGATCATTATGCTTTTATTTGCTAGCCTCTGAAAATTTTATTAAACACCCTTTTTGCTAAAGATGTTTTTGGGGAAAGATGCTGTTTTTTTCTCTGCTCATTCTCATTCCACGCATTTGTGTCTTTGTCGGAGTCTTTTCTCTGTACAAAAAGAGTATTGTGATTTTCTTTGAAAGCAATTGCTTCAGATTCAGGTCTGCCGTTGGAATAATAATATAATGCCAATGATTTACGGCTTCTTTCTTCAGGACAGTTCAGAGGATCCGGGTGGCCATGATAAGAATTTGATGTTGTTGAAAACATTGCCAATGTATTGAATTTAGGAGCAATTTTTGTTTCACATTTTGTCATATCTTGATTCCATAATTCAAAATGACCTCCGTATTCATCCTTCCATTCTTTATTAAGATATACTAAAACATTAACTCTTCTGTCTAATCCGTTAGTAGGATTTTTATTAAAATCGGCATGAACTTTTAAAAGTCCTCCTCTTTTTATTTCATGAAGTCCCCCTCCGGAAAAATAGGGATCACCGTATAAAATTTCATTTATTCCAGTAACCTTATTTACAAAATTTAAAAAAGGTTCCGAATTTAGAAAATACATTAATTCTCTTGTTTTTGGGCCAAAAGATTTTTCGCCTTTACCTGCAAATTTTTTCTGTAAAGGATCATTAAAGCTGATTGCATCTTGTTTTGATAAGTCCGGAAATTCGCTCAAAACCTCTTCTAATAGCTCAGGATTAAAAAAGTTTTCAAATGAAATACTTGGAAAAGGAATCCCGTTTTTATATTTTTCAGAATTTTCTTCTGCAAATTTTAACAAGTCTTGATTGTGGGAGTTTAAAAATTTATTCATTATAGTGGTTTTTATGATTTTTATTGATATCTGAAGAATATAGTATGTAATTGAAATATTTTTTTAAAATTACATAATGACCAGCAATAGTTAAATATTTAAAAGGATAAAATTTAAGAGTTTGTAATATTGTTTTTTTTGTTATTGGATAATACATAAAATAACGGGTTAAAAAACCTAGAAAAGCATTTAATTCGGTCTTCGACTTTTTTTTATGAAATTTAGATCCTAACGTTTGTCTTATTTTTATATTTGTATCAAACCATTCTTTATTTAAGTTTCCCATTGAAAAATGCTCAATTAAGATATCATTAATCACATAGTTTTGTAGCTTTTTAGAGATGCGTAGACTTATATCTAAATCGTAACCGTGAAATCCTCCCAAGTCTTCGTTGAATTTATAATTTCTAAAAACACTTCTTTTTACAGCTAAAAATACTCCGTCTACACCAAAAACTTCATTCATGTTTTTTTTTGTCGTCTGAGTATGTCTGGGAATGGGATTTTCTTTCGTGCTTTCAAGTATATTGGTTTCCTGATATTCTTCTGATACAGTCCAGCTTGAAGGAGCGGTAGGAACATATGATGATCCTGATATACCTATAATTCCAACACCAGGTTTGTTTAAATGTTTTAATAATCTTTCTCCCCAGTTATGAGTATGAAATATAAGATCTTCATGAATAAAAAGAAGATTTTCATATCTTGCTTTTTCCGCTCCCGAATTGTATGCTTCTGTAATGCTCATCACATTCGGATTCCATATCTGGATAATTTCATATTGAAAATTTTCTCCGATCGTTTCACGAATATTTTCAGTGAGCTGATCAAAGTAGTACTTCTGATAGGATGAAATGATGATGGAGAGCATTCTAGGAGAACTTTATAATTAGTTTAAATAATATTCTGTTGATGAAATTTTTATTTACTTTTTCGTTATAAAAATCTAAGTTATTTTTTAAATTTTCCTGCAGATGAAAATTTTCAATAGCATTTTTATTTTTTGGCAGGTATTTTTTAAGATGCTTTTTATAAATATAGTTTAGAGAAAAGTCTATTTTATTTTTATCCTGATTAATTGCAATATCCATAGATTCTTCTTTTCGTCTATAAAAAAAGCCTAAGTAATCCAAACATAACACTTTTTTGCTCCCATCCAATATAGACAGCCAAAAGTCCCAATCTTCTTTTCCGTAGATCAAATGAATGTCATACCCATTTACGATTTTCCAATCTTCTTTTTTAAAAAATGCGGAACAGAATATTAAGTTTTCTACCAGTAAATGTTGATATTGGTAGCTTGGTAATTTCCATGGATGATTTACTTTATCAAAAAACTCAGCTTTACAATAGATTACGGTATATGCGTCATTAAATTTTTGTGAAGCCAGTTCCAAATACTGATTTCCGATTTTATCATCGGAATCTAAAGGAAGAATCCATTTTCCTTTTGCTATCTCAATTCCCGCATTTCTTGCTGAAGAAAGACCTCCGTTTTTCTTATGTAGATAAATAAAGCGATTATCTTTTTCTATCCATTTTTTAGATACTGCTTCTGTATGATCTGGTGAACCATCGTTAACGATGATACATTCCCAATCCTGAAAAGTCTGATCCAGAACCGATTGCAGACATTCATCAAGATATTCTGCCTGATTGTAACACGGAACAATGATGGAAATTATAGGAATCATTTTAGATAATTTTATTCAAAAGCTTATAAAGAGGTCTCGGAATTTTATTTTTTAAAGCAAAATTAAGCCTTTTAAGGTGATAGGGATAATTGTTATATGCCTGAAGATATTCCTGAGAAAATTTTTCTCCATTAAGATACAGTTTTTGTGTTTTGCTGTTAATCTTTTGTTTTACGGCTCCATCTTCATCAAAAAGCATTTGAAGCAAAAGGGTTTCCTTTTCAATTCTTTCTTTTGCTGATGATGAAAGGTTGGTTGTATGTGTTCTATAATAAGCTAATTTTTTTGGGATATATGCAATATAATAGAGAGCATTAATTTTCAGCCATCTGAAATAATCTTCAATTAATAAATCTGATTTATATTTGCCTGTTTCAACTAAGACATCTTTTCGCATTAAAACAGTAAGAGCAGCAATTCGGTTGTTTTTAATTAATTCTTTTCGGAATAAATCTTTATCAATATTTCCTAATGTATTGTAATCTGCAAGATTTTCTGTAATTTCTGATTCTTCATTTACGAAATAAGTGTCTGTGAATACCATTCCATAGTCATCTCCCAGTCGTTCAAGCTCTTTAACAGATTTTTCAATGGCTTCAGGATGAAGATAATCGTCTGCAGCAATCACTTTTACAAACTCCCCTTTTACAGATTCTATACATTCATTAAGCATTGTTGCCAAACCTGTATTTTTTTGATGAAAATTTTTTTCAGCAGGATAATTATTTTCACTAAGCCAGTTCTCAAAAACTTTTACGGAATTGTCTTTTGAAGCATCATCAGCTACAATAAGCTGTATATTTTTATAGGTCTGATTTTTTATGCTATCAAGATTTTCCTCAATATATTTTGAATGATTATAACTGCAAACTATAATACTTACTAAACCTTTTTTTTCCAAATCAAATAATGTTTTATAATTCTTATTTTATCCTTTTGCCTGATTTTAAAAGAATGTAATATAAAAACCGAGGGAGATTATTTCTTAAAGCAAATGATAATCTTTTTACTCTGAAAGGATACTCTAAATATTGATTTCTTATAAGTTCCGAAATCTTTTCACCGTTTCGGTATTTTGTGGAAAGATATTGAAATAGTTGAGTTTTGTTAACTCCTGTTTTGTCGTACTTCATTCTGATATAGAGATCTTCTTCCATCATCCTTTCATGTCTGGTTCCTGTAATGCTTGTCGGGAGAACTCTGTAGTAAGCAAGTTTTTTATTAATAAAACAAATTTTCTTTATTTCATTTATTTTAAGCCAGCGGTCATGATCTTCAAGAATCAGAGAAGGATTATATTTTCCGGTTTCTAGCAGTGTCTCTTTTCTCATCAGGACAGTAGGAGCAACAATACAGTTGTACTTTACCAACTGATCGTCTTTTAATGAATTATCAGGATTAAAGAAGTCTTTATTCTCATAATTCAGAAAAAAATCCACGGGTTTATTATCATCATCAATAGTCCAGAAATCCGTAAATACCATTCCAAAGTCTTCACCAGAATTTTCTAAAGCATTTACGCACGATTCTATTGATTCTGGGTGAAGATAATCGTCTGCGGCAATTATTTTTATGTATTTTCCTTCTGCAAGTTCAATACACTCGTTTAACATTGTTGCTAAACCTGTATTTTCTGTATGAAAATTAGTAACAGCAGTATAAATATTATCTTTCAGCCAATTGCTAAAAACTTCCACAGAATTATCAGAAGATGCGTCGTCTCCCACAATAAGCTGTATATTTTTATACGTTTGGTTTTTTATACTGTCAAGGTTTTCCTGAATGTACTTTGAATGATTATAGGAAACTACAATAACTGTTACTAAAGGATTTTCCATTGTCTTATTTAAATTCTTTTTACTCTAATTGCTCTTTCGCTCCTTCAATACCTAATAAACTCTGTACTTTTTTTCCTTGATCGTCTAAGGAATAGATCAATTCTTTCTTATTATCCTTTACAAGATAAATTTCTGAAGGAACAATGTTGGCATTATCAATGTTTTCAGGAATAACTAATTTCAAAGTGTAGCCGTCCAAAAACTTTTCATTAAGAAATTCAGGTTTAATATGTATTGTAGGATTTAACGTATCTACAGATACTCTGTTTAATTTTGTAGCTACAAGTTGAGAATGTATTGGGCTTAATCCAATACGGAAAAGTTTATGCTTTCTGATATATTGAAATCCATTTTCTTCTAATGTAACAGGGTTGTGATAAACCATCTTTTCAAGATGTTTTAAAAGCCCTTTTGAATGATAAATAGTTCCATCTACAGAAAAAGGATAAGTCCAGTGATGGATATTTGTTTCAGCGTAATAATCCCATTCATAATAACCGTTTTTCTTTACCAGAAAATTAGGCTGCCCTTCAAGATTTTCTCCTACATATAATCTGTAAGATGCATTTTCCGGATTATTGCGGATAATATGGTAAACTTCATCAGATATAATAACATCCTGATAAAAAACACCGTCATCTGTATTAAACATTACAAATTCGCAACCACTCTCACAAATTATTTTCTGAAGTAACCCTTTAAAATTATCTCCGTTTTTGTTAAAAAGATTTCTTTCTTTAAAAAAGTTCCAGTCATTTTTTGAACGTACAGCTTTGAAATATGAAGAATCAAAAAGTACATTTTTTCTTTCCATAAAAGAAATACCCCTACTTTCATATTTTTCTTTAAGTAAATCATAGCCCTTTTTATGAGTTCCTGTAGTATGATATAGAATTACTACTTTAGAATCTTCTTTAAAGCATTCTAATACAGATTGTATTAAATAATCCAGCTGAACTGCACGATTATAGGAAAAAATTACATTAAGTATCATTTGCTGAATGAATTTAAGGTTTCTATTACTTTTGTAATCTCATCCTCCGCCATTAGAGGAGAGATAGGTAAGCTTAATACTTCATGATGAATTTTCTCTGTAATCGGCAATTGCAGATTCTTGATTCCGGAGTAAGCTTCCTGATGATGAGGTGGGATAGGATAATGAATTAAAGTCTGTATCCCATGTTCATTAAGATATTCCTGAAGTTCATCTCTTTTTTCGGTTCTGATTACAAAAAGATGATAAACATGACTGTTTTCTTCAATTTTATGATGAGGCAGTATAATTGCCGGATTGGCTATTTCGGCAAGATAGCGATTGGCAATCTCTTTTCTTCTGTTGTTTTCCGCATCCAGATATTTAAGTTTTACAGAAAGCACAGCAGCCTGAATTTCGTCTAATCTTGAATTATATCCCTGATACTGATTCACATATTTTTTCTGAGAACCATAGTTGGCCAAAGCTCTTATACATTTTGCAAGAGATTCATCATGGCAGGAAACTGCTCCACCATCGCCTAAAGCACCTAAGTTTTTTCCGGGATAAAAGCTGAATCCTGCTGCATCGCCTAAACTTCCTGATTTTTTTCCTTTCCAGACAGCTCCGATAGCCTGTGCATTATCTTCTACAATTTTCAGATTGTATTTCTTGGCAAGAGTTTTTACATCTTCGGAGAAAATTATGCTTCCATATAAATGAACCAAAAGGATAGCTTTGGTTTTTGAAGAGATTTTTTCTTCTATTTTATGAATATCAATATTATATGTTTCAATATCAGGTTCTACCAAAACCGGAACCAGTTTATTGTCTGTGATCGCAAGAAGTGATGCAATGTATGTATTCGCAGGAACCAAAACTTCATCTCCTTCCTTCATGACTCCCAATTCTATATATGCACGAAAAATCAGTCTTAAAGCGTCCAGACCGTTAGCGACACCTATTGCATGAGGAACATTGCAATAGGCAGAAAGCTGTTCTTCAAAAGTCTTCACTTTATCTCCCAGCAAATACCATCCGGAACGGAAAGTTTCCAGTAGGGCTTGCTCAATTTCCTGCTGATGAGCAAGATTTATTTTTTGTAAATCAAGAAATTTAATCATTGTTATTTTTCTTTAAAAATTTTGCGGGATTTCCCACCCATATTTCATTATCGGGAATGCTTTTTGTTACCACACTTCCGGCTCCTACAAGAGAATTTTCCCCGATCGTTATTCCTGCTAATAGGGTTGCATTTGCTCCAATGGAAGCACCCTTTTTTACCAGAGTTTTTATAAGTTTAAATTCTTTATTTTTTGATTTTGGAAAGAGGTCATTCGTAAAAGTTACGTTGGGCCCAATAAAAACATGGTCTTCAAGGGTAACCCCATCCCAGATTTGTACACCGGGTTTTATGGTAACATGGTCCCCAATTACAACTTCATTTTCTATGAGTACCTGACAGTTTATGTTACAGCCTTTGCCAATAACAGCGTTTTTTAACACTACACAAAATTGCCAGATTGTAGTACCTTCACCAATATTTTGAGTTTGTACGTCAGCTAAAGAATGTATCACCTGTTATAATTTTTAAATTCTTCAAAATCCCTAAAATAGTCTTTCTCATCATACAATTCTGAAGCAAGACATAGCAAAACGGCACTATGACTGAATTTTATATCTCTCCAGATCAGTTTTGGAATGTATAATCCTTTAGAAGGTGCGTCTAGTATAAAAGTTTCTTTATTTCCTTCCATATCTAATGTATTAAACTCTATAGTTCCGGAAACTGCAAAGATAATCTGCTGAAGCTCTTTGTGTGCGTGTCCTCCGCGAATAACATCCTGTGGCGTGTAGTACGTCCAGTAGACTCTTTTTATTTCAAAAGGAATATTTTTTTGTTCTTCAGCTACAGTAATATATCCTAAATCCTGAGAACCTATTTTAGAGAAGTTTATAATACGAGGAGTATCCATTAATGGCAAATATTATTTAATAATTCTTGTAAATGTATAAAAATTATTAACTGTTAAATTTATCTGAGTCTTTTTATATTCTTTCAACTGTGTGGGTAATGCGGGGAAATAAAATGCCGGGAGATTTTATAATTTCTCCAAACTGATTCTGCATTCCGTTAACTTCAAACCCAAACAGCTGAGTTCTGAAGGCAATATCTTCTCTATTCACCCCCCAGAAAAAATCGAAGTAATAGGAATCTTCGTTTATTGTGTAGGGAGGAATCTCAAAGCTAATAGTATAATCTCCTTTTTCGGAATTTCTATTATTGCTAACCATTAAGCCTGTACTCATTACAGTAAGGTCGTGGCTGTTTTTTAAAAAAAAGGAAAGATCAATATCTACATCTTCAAGTTTAGACATAAAAGTAACAATGATGCTAACTCCGGATTTAATATTTATAATGTCTCCGTTAATAGGCTTTGCCTCATAAGATTTTACCAAAATCTTGTCATTTTCAAGCTTAATGTTGTCTTCAGAATAATGGTAAAAAGATCTGATGTCACTATTCTTCTGATATTCTATAATACATCGGTTTATATCATCTCTTGCGATCATGCTTCCTTTCTCAAGTAAAATGCCGGTATTGCACAATTCTTTGATGGCTGTAATATTATGGCTTACAAACAGAATCGTTCTTCCTTCGCCTTTCGTGACATCGCCCATTTTTCCAAGACATTTTTTCTGGAATTCTGCGTCACCAACAGCCAGAACCTCATCAACGATTAGTATCTCTGATTCAAGGTGTGCTGCAACCGCAAATGCTAATCGCACATACATTCCTGAAGAATATCTTTTAACGGGAGTATCTATATATCTCTCCACTCCCGAAAAATCAACTATTTCTTCGAATTTTCGTGTAATTTCTTTTCTTGTCATCCCAAGAATAGCTCCGTTAAGGTAAACGTTTTCCCGACCCGTCATTTCCGGATGAAAACCTGTGCCTACCTCCAGAAGAGAGGCAATTCTGCCATTGGTATAAATTTTTCCGGTTGTGGGTTTTGTGACTTTGCTTAAAAGTTTCAGAAGAGTGGATTTTCCGGCTCCATTTCTTCCGATGATTCCTACGGCATCACCCTGTTCAATTTCAAAATTGATATCACGTAGAGACCATACATAATCAGATTTTCCTTTTGCGGTTCTGTCATTTGCTTCACCAATTTTTAAATAAGGATCTTCCTTCCCTCTTACTTTATGCCAAAAACGGTTAAGGTCATGAGATAGAGTTCCTGTTCCGACTTGTCCGAGACGGTATTGTTTTGATATGTTTTCTGCTTTTAGAGCGAGCATATTTTCTTATGATTAAAAATGTTAAAAAGATTTTTAAACGGTATCCATAAAGGTCTTTTCAATCTTATTGAAAATTACAATACCTACAGCCAAGAGTATAACGATGATTACTGAGCTGATTCCCAGCATTAATGGCGAAAAATCTCCAACGCCAAGCCAAGCATATTTAAAACACTCAAAGATTCCGGTTAAAGGATTATAAAGAGAAAGTTTTTTAAAACCACCAGGTAAAGCTGAGGTGGGATATATAACCGGCGTAGCATACATATATAAGCTTACTCCAAATCCCAGAAGCATTGTAAGGTCTTTATATTTCGTAGTGAGCGCTGAAAAGATCATTCCCACTCCCAAAGCAAATAATGCCATCAAAATAATTAAAAGAGGAGTTGCCAATACCCAAATGTTTGGATGTATTTCATCTTTCGATAAATAATAACACCAAGCAATGATAAAAAGTAAAAACTGTACGCCGAAACGCATAAGATTTGAGATCACAATAGATAATGGAGTAACCAATCTTGGAAAATATACTTTTCCGAAAATACTGGCGTTGCCCACAAAAGTTGAGGATGTACCTAAAAGACAGGATGAAAAATAATTCCAAAGGGTAACTCCTGCGAGATAGAAAAGCAACTGTGGCGCTCCATCAGTCGGAAGGTTGGCTATTTTTCCAAAAATAACCAAATAAACAATTGTCGTTAAAATTGGATTTATGAAAAACCAGATTGGTCCTAAAATGGTTTGCTTGAAACTGGAAACAAAGTCTCTTTTTACAAACATATAGACAAGATCTTTGTACCGCCATACTTCTTTAAGCTTTAAGTCGAATAAAGAATGCTGGGTTTCAATAGTTTCTGTCCACTTTTGCTGTGGGTCATTCATCTGTGTAAAATTTTAATGCAAATTTATACTATTTAATTGATTCCCTTTTTTATTTATTATGAATTATTATTCATTTAAATTAAGAAAATATCAACTAATATATAAATATTTGTCGTTATGAACAAAAAACTATCAGCTATAAAGCCAATAGTTTTAAAATGTATTAATTTAGCCGATTATTTACTGACTAATTTTTTCAGGTATTCTCCATAACCACTTTTTCCGTATTTGGTTGCGGTTTCGAGTAATTTTTCTTCGTTGATGAATTTATTTCTGAAAGCAATTTCTTCAATACAGCCGATTTTGAAGCCCTGTCTCTTTTCGATTACTCTTACAAATTCAGAAGCATCGTTTAAAGAATCAAAAGTTCCCGTATCCAGCCATGCTGTACCTCTGTCGAGAACACCAACTTCCAGTTTTCCTTTTTGAAGATATACGTTATTTACATCAGTGATTTCCAGTTCTCCTCTCGCGGAGGGCTGAATGTTCTTTGCAATTTCAACCACTTCATTATCGTAAAAGTATAATCCGGGAACAGCGTAATTTGATTTCGGCTGTAAAGGTTTTTCTTCTATTGAAACGGCTTTAAGATTATCGTCAAATTCTACAACGCCATATCTTTCAGGATCTGAAACGTGATACGCGAAAACAACACCTCCATCCGGATTGGTTTTGTTTTTAAGCAAAGTTCCCATTTCTGAGCCGTAAAAAATATTATCACCCAAAACCAAGGCGGCCGCATCATTTCCAATGAACTGATCTCCCAGAATAAAAGCCTGTGCAAGACCATCCGGACTTGGCTGAACCACATATTCTATATTGCATCCAATCTGAGATCCGTCTCCTAATAATTTTACAAAGCCTTCCTGATCGTGTGGCGTTGTTATAATTAAAATATCTTTAATTCCTGCTAATAGCAATGTAGAAAGAGGATAATAAATCATCGGTTTGTCGTAAACAGGCATTAACTGCTTGCTGACAGCGATGGTAAGAGGGTAGAGTCTGGTTCCGGAACCTCCGGCTAAAATGATACCTTTCATCGGTTAATCTGTGTTTAATTTTTAATGATACTGTTTTTCGTAGTATTTCTGGTAATCTCCGCTCGTTACGTGTTCCAGCCATTCTTTATTTTCAAGATACCAGTCGATGGTTTTTGCCAAACCTTCTTCAAAGGTTACAGAAGGTTTCCATCCGAGATCATAATTAAGTTTTGTAGCGTCAATAGCATATCTTTTATCATGTCCCGGTCTGTCTTTTACAAAAGTGATTAATTTTTCAGAGTAGCCTTCTTCTCTGCCTAATTTAGCATCCATTTGCTTGATTAATTCTTTTACCAAGTCGATATTCTGCCATTCGTTGAAGCCTCCGATATTATACGTTTCTCCGGTTTTGGCTTCGTTGAAGATCTGATGAATTCCTTTGGCATGATCAATAACAAATAACCAGTCTCTTGTGTATTTTCCGTCACCGTATATAGGCAAAGGTCTTTCGTTAATAATATTCGAAATACAAAGAGGAATCAGCTTTTCCGGAAAATGATTCGGACCGTAATTATTTGAGCAGTTTGAAATGATAAACGGCATTCCGTAAGTATTTCCGTAAGCTCTTACCAAATGATCTGAAGCCGCTTTTGAAGCCGAATACGGAGACTGCGGATCATAAGCTGTGGTTTCTAAGAAAAAACCTGTTTCGCCTAAACTTCCATATACTTCGTCTGTAGAAACATGGTAAAATAAGTGGGTTCTTTTTTCATCCGGAAATCTTCCGTGTGTATGATCCGGATTTAACGTCCAGAATTCCTTGCAAAGATTCAGGAGATTGGCGGTTCCGTTCACGTTGGTATTAATAAATGCCATAGGATCCGTTATGCTTCGGTCTACATGACTTTCAGCCGCTAAATGCACAACAGCATCTGGATTGTACTTTTCAAAGACTTTTCTAAGTTCTTCAGGTTTTGTAATGTCGGCTTTTTCGAAAACGTAATTAGGTTCGTTTTCGATATCCTTAAGATTTTCCAGATTTCCTGCATATGTAAGTGCATCAAGGTTGATGATCTTTGTTTCAGGATTATTTTTTACAAATTCTCTTACCACGTGCGAACCGATAAAGCCGGCTCCGCCTGTGATGATTATATTTTTCATCTGATTAATTTAAAACTGTTTTACGTCCTATACTTTTATAATAAAAACCATTCTGCTCAGGAATTTCCAGCGGATACATATTTCGTCCATCGAAAATTACCCTATTGTTCATTCTTTTTGCCATCAGTTCGAAATTCGGATTTTTGAATTCCGGCCATTCTGTGGCGATAAACAAAGCATCTGCATTGTCCAGAGCTTCGTACATGTTTTTTGCGTACTGAATTTTGTTGCCTAATATTTTTTTTACGTTGTTTTCTGCAACCGAATCATAAGCAACAATCTTTGCTCCTTTTTCCAGAAGTAACGCAATGTTGTCTAAAGAAGAAGCCTCGCGAATATCATCGGTATTCGCTTTGAAGGCTAATCCCCACATTGCGATCGTTTTTCCTTCGATATTTCCTCCGAAATACTTTTCAATCTCCGAAACAAGGATTACTTTTTGGGCAATATTTACATTTTCTGTCGCTTCTAAAATCTGAAAATTAAAATCTTCCTGCTTTCCGGATTTTATCAATGCTTTCACATCCTTCGGAAAACAGCTTCCTCCATATCCGATGCCCGGGAATAAAAACCGATGCCCGATTCTGTCGTCACTTCCCATTCCAAGCCTCACTTTGTCTACATCAGCGCCTACTTTTTCACAGTAATTGGCAATTTCATTCATGAAAGTAATTTTTACTGCCAAGAATGAATTGGCTGCGTATTTTGTGAGCTCAGAAGATTTTTCGTCCATAAAAATAATAGGAACTCCGGTGTTGGTGAATGGCTGATAAATTTTAGCCATAATTTCCTGTGCTTTTTCAGAACTTGCTCCAACAACCACTCTTGCAGGATTCATGGAATCTTCCACTGCGAAACCTTCCCTTAAAAATTCAGGATTGGAAACCACATCAAAAGGAATCTGCGTTTTTGAAGCGATAACTTCATGTACTTTATCGGCTGTTCCTACGGGAACGGTGCTTTTATTGACAATAACTTTGTATTCCGTCATCATTTCGCCAATATCGTTCGCCACTTTCAGTACATAGGAAAGATCGGCGGAACCGTCTTCTCCGGGAGGAGTCGGTAAGGCTAAATAAATAACTTCGCTCTTATCCAGAGCTTCTTTTAGATTGGTTGTGAAAAATAATCTTTCAGCCTGTATATTTCTCAGGAACATTTCTTCAAGATTCGGCTCATAGATGGGAACTACGCCGTTTTTCATACCTTCTACTTTTTTTTCATCAATATCTACACAGTATACTGAATTGCCAAGCTCTGCCAGAGTGGTTCCTGTAACCAGTCCTACATAACCTGTTCCTACAATAGTAATATTCAAAATGTATGTTTTTAAAAAATTCAACCACAAAAATACTAAAAATACCATCACGCCCGTCTTTAATTTCCGGTAAATGAGCAATACATATCCTGTTGATAATAAGATGTTTTGCTTTTTTAATAAAAATTCGTATATTTGCAGTGGATTTACGGAAAAAATGGGAAGGCCTTCGCAAGAAAGCCTTTTTTCGTACCGTACATCAGGATTTTATATATTTTATGGAGTTTAGAAAAAGAATTGAAGAATTATTACATGAATTCCTCGAGACCAGAAAAGATTTATTCCTAATCGATTTAAAGATTTCTGCGGGGGATGACATCACCGTGATTTTGGATGGTGACAACGGTGTTTCTTTACAGGACTGCCTTGATGCAAGCCGCGCGATTGAATTTAATATGGATCGGGAAGAGCATGATTTCAGCTTACAGGTAATGTCTGCGGGATTAAGCGAGCCTTTGGCAACTCCGAGACAGTTTGCAAAAAATATCGGAAGAGAAATTGAAATTTTACTGAATGACTCTACCAAAACGGAAGGCGAACTGGCAAAAGTAGATGAAGAAAAGATCACACTCATCCTGCGTTACCGCAAGCCGAAAGACATCGGTAAAGGAAAAGTGGATGTGGAGGAGGAAAAAGAAATTCCGTACTCTGAGATTAAGAAAGCATTAGTAACAATTAAATTTTAAAAGAAAAAAGAATAAATGGACAATATAGCGTTGATTGAATCCTTCGGTGATTTTAAAGACGAAAAAGGGATCAGTAAGATTGATCTTATGGCAATTATTGAAGATTCTCTGAAGACACTTTTGAGAAAAAGATATGATTCGGATGATCATTTTGATGTGATTGTAAACCCTGATAAAGGAGATTTTCAGATATTTTTAAATAAAACGATCGTGGAGGACGAAATGTCTGAAGATGATGATTTGGAAATCGAGATCTCTGAAGCTAAGAAAATTGACCCTACTTTTGAAGTGGGAGAAGATTTTACGATGGAAATTCCTGTTGCACAGTTGGGAAGAAGAAATATTCTTACCCTGAAGCAGATCTTGGCTACAAAATTGCAGGAGCACAACAATGCCATGTTGTACGAGCAGTTTAAAGACAGAATCGGGGAGATTGTAGTAGGAGAGATCCACCATATCCGTCATAAGCACGTGATTTTGCTGGATGATGAGGGGAACGAATTCATTTTGCCTAAAGAAAATCAGATTCCATCCGATTTCTTTAAAAAGGGTGAGAATATCAGAGCTATTGTTGAAACAGTAGATTTCAAAGGTTCAAAACCGCAGATTATTATTTCCAGAACTGCACCTAAATTCTTAGAAAAACTATTAGAGCTGGAAATCCCTGAAATTCAGGACGGAACTATTATGCTTAAGAAAGTAGTAAGAATTCCTGGAGAAAAGGCGAAGATTGCAGTAGATGCTTACGACGACAGAATAGATCCGGTAGGAGCTTGTGTAGGAGTAAAAGGATCCAGAATTCACGGCGTTGTAAGAGAGTTGAGAAATGAGAACATCGATGTTATTCAGTGGTCTAAAAACCCTGAGATTTTGGTGAAGAGAGCTTTAGGAAATGTTACCATCAATAAAATTGACATCAACGAGGAGCAGGAATACGCTTTAGTATACACTCCGGTTGAAGAAATTTCTAAGGTAATCGGAAAACAGGGTCAGAATATCAGACTTGCTTCTTGGTTGACAGGTTATGAGATTGATGTACACAGAGAATCCAGCGAAGATGATGATGTTGAGCTTACAGAGTTCAATGATGATATCGAGCAGTGGATTTTGGATGAATTTAAGAAAGTAGGTCTTACTACTGCAAAATCAGTTTTAGACAAGGAAACTGTAAGCTTACTGAATATGGTTGACCTTGAAGAGGAAACGATTGAAGAAGTGAAACGTATTCTGAGAGAAGAATTCGAAGATTAAGATTTGTAAATAAATTTTAATAAACAGTAAAAAAGAAATACTTTAATTTTAAGAATTAAAAAAAATAGTAAATAATATAGATGCCAAAAATTAGATTAAATAAAGCGGTTAAGGAATTCAATATTTCGATGTCCAGATTAGTAGAATTTTTACAAGCTAAGGGTATCGAGGTTGAAAGCAATCCTAACGCTCAATTAGAAGAAGCGGCATATTCTGCATTGGAGGCTGAGTTTGCCAAGGACGGCGAGCAACGTAAAGCTTCCCATGAGGTGGTAATCACGAAAGTTCCGGAAGAAAAGCTGGAAATTGAAGAAAAGAAAACCCCTGAAGTAATAAGAGCTAAAGCTAACAAACCGGAAACTAAAATTTTAGGTAAAATAGATCTAGAGCCTAAAAAGCCTGAAGCTGAAGAAGTTCCGGCTCCGAAACCGCAACCTGTGGTGGAAGAGAAAAAAGAAGAAGTTGCGCCTGCTCCTGAAGTAAAAGCAACTCCTGAAAAACAGGAATTTAAAGTTTTGGATAAAATAGATCTTTCCCAGATCGAATCCAGAAACAGACCTGTGAAAAAAGATAAACCAAAAGCGGAAGAGAAAAAAGAAGAAGAAAAACCTGTGGCTAAACCTACAGAAACTGTGAAGGAAGCTGCGCAGCCCGTTGTTGCTGAAAAACCGGTTGCAAAACCAGTTGAAGAAAAACCAGCTGAACCTGCAAAAGCAGAAGAGGAATCTCAGGAACCACAAAAAATTGAAACAGTTTATCAAAAACTTGATGGTCCTAAAATCGTTGGAGAAAAAATCGATTTAACTCAGTTTGCTCCTAAACCTGGAGCGGGAGCTAAAAAGAAAAGAAAGAGAATTGAGAAACCGGGCGGAGGAAATCAGCAGGGTGGAAACAATAATCAACAAGGAGGAAATAATCAGGGACAAGGAAACCGTCCACAAGGACAGGGAGGTCAAGGTGGAAACCGTTTTGGAAATAACCAGGGCGGACAAGGAAACCGTCCACAAGGTCAGGGTGGACAAGGAAACCGTCCTCAAGGACAGGGAGGTCAAGGTGGAAACCGTTTTGGAAATAACCAAGGCGGACAAGGAAACCGTCCTCAAGGTCAGGGTGGACAAGGTGGAAACAGAGGTGGATTCAACAGAGGCGGACAAGGAGGTAACAGACCGGGTCAAAGAACAATGCCTGTTGAATTAACGGATGAACAAGTTAAAAACCAGATCAAGGAAACCCTTGAAAAATTAACAAATAAAGGAGGTAAATCTAAATCTGCTAAGCACAGAAAAGATAAGAGAAACTTCCGTAGAGAGCAGGACGAACGTCAACAGGAAATTGATGCGGCAGACAGAACACTAAAAGTAACGGAATTCATCACGGTTGGTGAATTGGCAAGTTTAATGAATGTGTCTCCTACAGAAGTAATTTCTGCCTGTTTCTCATTAGGTGTAATGGTTACCATGAACCAAAGACTTGAAGCAGATACCTTATTGCTGGTAGCTGATGAATTTGGTTATAAAATAGAATTCTCTGATGCAGATCTTGAAGATTCAGATTCTGAAGATGAAATTGATAATGAAGAAGATCTTCTTCCAAGAGCTCCGATCGTAACGGTAATGGGTCACGTAGACCACGGTAAAACTTCATTACTGGATTACATTAGAAAAACCAATGTAATTGCTGGTGAATCAGGAGGGATTACTCAGCACATCGGTGCTTATAACGTGAAACTGGAAAATGGACAAAGAATTACATTCTTAGATACACCGGGTCACGAAGCCTTTACCGCGATGAGGGCGAGAGGTGCACAGGTTACCGATATTGCAATTATCGTAATTGCTGCGGATGATGATGTAATGCCTCAGACCAAAGAAGCAATCTCTCACGCACAGGCAGCAGGAGTTCCAATGATTATTGCAATCAATAAGGTTGATAAGCCGAATGCGAATCCTGATAACATCCGTCAGCAGCTTTCCGGAATGAATATTTTGGTAGAAGAATGGGGAGGAAATGTTCAGGCGCAGGAAATTTCAGCTAAATTTGGTAACAATGTCGATGTATTGCTTGAAAAAGTTTTATTACAGGCTGAATTACTTGAATTAAAGGCAAATCCTGATCGTGCTGCAAACGGAGTAGTTATTGAAGCTTCTCTGGATAAAGGTAGAGGTTATGTAGCAACTATGTTGGTACAAACCGGAACTTTAAGAGTTGGTGATTATGTGGTAGCTGGTAAAAACCATGGTAAAGTAAAAGCTTTGCTTGACGAAAGAGGTAAAAATCTTTCAGAAGCAGGTCCTTCAATCCCGGCAACTATTTTAGGTCTGGACGGAGCGCCAACAGCTGGAGACAAATTCCGTGTTTACGCTGATGAAAGTGAAGGTAAGGCGATTGCCAACAAGAGAGAGCAGCTTCAGAGAGAGCTTTCCATCAGAACCAAAAAACATACGACGCTTGAAGAATTGGGTAGACGTATTGCTTTAGGAGAATTCAAGGAATTGAATATTATCCTAAAAGGTGACGTGGATGGTTCGGTAGAAGCACTTTCTGATCAGTTACAGAGATTATCAACAGAAGAGATCAGCGTGAAAATCCTTCACTCAGGTGTTGGACAGATCACAGAATCTGATATCAACTTAGCGGCAGCATCTGATGCAATTATTATCGGATTCAACGTAAGAGCCGGAGCTAATGCAAAAGATCTTGCAGACCGTGAAGAAATTGAGATCAGAACCTATTCTGTAATCTACAAAGCGATTGATGAGGTAAAAGAAGCAATGGAAGGGATGCTTTCTCCTGAAATTCAGGAGCAGGTTATCGGTAATGTTGAGATTCGTGAAGTATTCAAAATTTCTAAAGTGGGAACCATTGCAGGTTGTATGGTTCTTACCGGAAAAGTTACCAGACAGTCTAAGGTACGTTTGCTAAGAGATGGTATCGTGAAATTCGATGGTGAACTTGAAAGTTTAAAACGTTTCAAAGATGATGTAAAAGAAGTAACAAAAGGTTACGAATGCGGATTGAACCTGAAAGGCTACAATGATATTGAACAGGGCGACATTCTTGAAGTTTATGAAGAAGTTGCTGTGAAGAAGAAGTTGAAGTAAAAAAGTAAGATAAAAATGGCTGGAATTTTTCAGCCATTTTTTTTAGGTAATGTACTGAAAAATAGTTGGTGAAATTCAGGATATATTTTAACGTGTTTTCTAAGTTCCTGACCGGCAATGTGTTTAGGAAACTTTGTGAGCCAGATCAGGCACATTCTCTGAATATGAACCAGACATCTCTGAGTAATGATCTCTCCGTCAGATTTATTTATGGCTTTCAAAACGCTTTTATGTCCATCTGTAGTAATGCTTTCCAGTTTTACGCACAATCGTAAAAGATTGTTTAAATCTTCCCTGATTTCTTCATAATGTTCTCCATCGGTAAAACGGATAAGCTGTGTATATCCATCAAAATCATCCTGATAAGCAATTAAACAGAACTGAGCAAAATAAGTTGCATCCATTCTTAAATTCACCTTTTTCCGTTTGATGATCTTTAAGGTAGGAGACTGCTCTAAAATGGTATAAAATGTTCTCTGCAAAGTATCTTTCGAATAACCGCTGTCTCTGCAAAGCGTTTTGTAGGTCTGCCTTTCCAATACCCATTTTTTGAACCAGATAAAACGATTTTTAATTCGTTGTTCCGTTCTGTTTTGAGTAAATAAAATCTCACAATTTTTACATTTAAATCTTTGTTTTCCCCAACGAATTACCTCTAGGCTTGAACAAGACCAACAACGTTTTTTTGCCATTTTTCAGACAAAGAAAAAGTTTTATGAAACACGTTTCATAAAACTTCCTACAAACAGCCTAACAATGAGGTTTTGATAGGATTCTACCAACTATTTTTCAGTATTATGCCTTTTTTTATAATGAGTCTGCTATATTAATGGAAACATCGGAAAACATGGTCAAATTATCTGCTATAAAACTTTTATTGAACAAAATTTAAATAGGCTCTTAAATCTTCTTAATAGTTAAAATTATTTAGAAATAAACAAAGTTCATTTAGTTTAAGAAAATTAAGATTAAAAATATCTTTTAATGTCAGTATTTACACTGCATTTTGTTTTCTTTCATAAAATAATGAAATAGCGACCATTGCTATATAAAATAAAAACAGGAAAATGATTTCTTTCGCAATTCCTCCGATTCCGCTGTTTCTTAAAATAATATCGTAATAGGCATTCAATCCCCAGTTCATCGGCGAGAATTTAGCGATGGTCTGCATAAATTCAGGCATTAAAAATATGGGAACCCAGATTCCTCCGATTGCAGCCAAAACCACCACGGAAGTCGCACCAAACGGAGCCGACTGCTCCTGAGTATTGGCAACCGTTCCTAAAAGTATGCCAAATCCGATGGCTGCCAAACCTGCAAAAATGGTCACGACAATAAGCGGAAACATTTTTCCGGTAACATCAAATTGCGGAAGATCCATATAAGGGAAAAGATAAATTCCCACAGCAACCATCAGTAAAAACTGGATGACACAGATGATGAGATACGTAAATGTTTTTCCTAAAATATGAACGAAATACGGAGTCGGGCTGATTCTTGCTCTTACGCTTGTTCCCTGACTTTTTTCTTTTACAAGGTTAATAGACAAAGGAACGACAATGAAAAATATCGCAAACAGCGCCCAAGCCGGAACATTATGCTGAACGGAATTCGGCATGATGTCTGTTTTGCCTTTTTTCGGAGTGATTTCTTTAAAGCTGATTAAATTTTTAGTTTTTCCGAGATCTTCCGTAGTTCCCAACTGATCCTGAAAGGCTTTGTAAATCTTTTTGTTCTCAATTTCAAAAACCATTTTGTTCACAGCGGTCATCACATTGTTTTTGAACCCGATATTGGTTGCCGGATCAAAATATAGATGAATATCATCAGATTTAACGGGACTTTCCCTCACAGATGTCGAGTCATTTTCAAGCCCAAATGAACTGACGATTGCCTGAACTTTAGATTCTACATTGGAATTGATATTCTTCGTTAAATTTTTCGGAATAACAATCGCCATCTGATAATCTCCTCCGAAAACTGCTTTTTCGGCAGAATCTTCCGTAAAATTGGTAAGAAGTTCGAACGTTTTACCATTTTCGAACTCTTTTTTGATGTTTTGTGAAATCTCAGATTTATCGTTATCAATAAAAATAATCGGAATTTTGGTGCCTTCCAGATTTTTAAAGGTAGAATCCTGAATTAAAGTAATGGTGATAATCAGCAGCAAAGGCATCACAAAAATTATGACAATTCCTCCGATATCTCTTTTCAGCAAAAGAATCTCCTTAATGAAACTCCGCCACAATTTATACAACAACATCTCGTAATTCTTTTCCGGTTAATGATATAAAAACGTCTTCTAAATTTTCTGCATTGGAAACCTTATTGATTAATTCTTCAGGTGTTCCCACAGCATGGATTTTCCCATGATCGATGATGGCAATTTTGGTACAGAATTCTTCCGCTTCCGAAAGGTGATGGGAAGTGTAGATGATGCACGTTCCTTTTTTATTTAAATCCAGAAGATAATCGATAATTGCTTTTTTAGACTGAACATCCACACCAACGGTCGGTTCATCCAGAAATAAAACTTTCGGGTTATGAAGGGTGCCTGCAATCAGATTACAGCGGCGCTTCATTCCTCCGGAAAACTGTTCCACTTTTTTGTCTGCAAATTTCGACAAACCCATGATTTCCAGAGATTCAGTGATCGAATTCTTTAAATTTTTGTGACTCAACCCGTAAAGACTTCCGAAAAACATTAAATTTTCTCTTGCCGTTAAAGTTGGATATAAAGCATATTCCTGCGGAACGATCCCGATGATTTGTCTCAGTTTGAACCCGTTCTTCTGTGGTGAAAGTCCGTCAATTGTAAAATGTCCGGAAGTCGGTTTTATCAATCCGGAAAGCATGGAAATCAACGTTGTTTTTCCGGCGCCGTTGGGACCGAGAATTCCGTAAATCTCGTTTTTGGCAATACTCAGCGAAATATCGTTTACAGAAAAGTCTTCTGCATTTTTATATTTTTTGTAGAGATTTTTTATTTCTATGAAATGTTCCACGTTATATTGCTTTTCTCAGTTTTTTATAAAAAGCTTCTTCCAGATCGGCAATGTGAAGCATTGATTTTGATAATTGGTTATAAATATCGCTTTTGGAGTTCCTGTTTTTGTACACTCTTGCAATATCCACCGCAAAATCTCTCCAAAGATCACCAATTGCCGTGATTTCTTTAGAAAGTTCTCTTAATTCATCATTTTTAAGAATAACGGCTGCTTCCTGTAGAAATGCACCGTAAATAAACCTGAATCCGCCGCCGCCGGTGCCGATTTCTTCCTGCATTCTGATCAGTTGTCCCAGATAATGATTGGTGGTTTTTGTACCTTTTTTGGCTGCCCATTTCGGAATGCTTCTTGCGACCCATCTCATGGCTTTTACCCCGATAATAGGAACCGGAGCCAGCATATTTTTACAGGTATCTTTTATTCCTTTTTTTATCGCCTCTTCCAGATTTACATGATCCGGAATGTGAGTAGGGTAGTACATATGACCTTTCGGCGGAAGTGCTCCTTTGGCGTATCTCACTTTTTCCAGCTCGGCTTCAGTAAGGGTTGTGGTGTAATCCATCACGGGGTCGCTGATCAGGAATTTTCCGTCTTCTTTTCCGTAAACCACGAGATTGTGAGCGTTAAAATGGAATTTATATTCTTCGGGAAAATAAGTAAGGTTAAAAACGCCGACCTGCAAACCTGTCGGAATATTATTATTGAGGTTTCTTTCTAAAGCTTTTTGTGCTTCGGCAGGATTGGAAAATTTTTCTCTTTTAATTTTAATTCCCAGTCTTTTTGCGGCTTTGCTGAAAATGGCTCCCGGCATCGGACGATAGCTGAAACCCGGTGCAAAATTAACTTTCAGGAAAGGTAAATACACAAAAAATAATCCGGAACCGATTCCGAAGATCATAGGCTCGCTGAGCTTTAATCCTTTATTCAATAATAAATTGGAGGCAACACCGTTTTCGCAATGGGCAGTCTGGTGATGTTCAAAATTAAGTTCCATTCGTTTCTTGTCTTTTTATCGCGGGAAATGCTTGATTTTCATATTGTAGAGATTCTCTTTCCGTCAGAATGAATGACAGTCGGAGGGATTTTTCTCTTTTAATCAATTGTCTACCCTTTGAAGTTTTTTAGTTCATCCACCGAAATACCGAAAGCATCGGCATATTTTTTCAGTACGGAATCGCTTAGTGTTTTAAATATTTTTGGTTTTCCGTGTCTTTTCACGCGCCACTGCCACATTCCGACATAGGCTGCAAGAACCTGCAGATCCATTTTATTCAGCTCCATGAAATAAAAAATGGGGCTTGCTGTATTGTTGGCAACATTTTGTCTTGCTTCTTCAATTCTTTCATTAATCAAAGCCAAAGATTCGTCCAAAGCAGCTTTTTTAGCTTCCCAGCCAATACTGTTTGCGGTCGTGTAGTTGTTGTTTTCATCTGTAACATACAAAACCTCAGTCATATTCGCTGACTTTAAGTTGCTTTCGTCTTGTGGAAGGTCTTGTTTTTTCATCTGAAATTAATATTGAAAGATGGTTTAAATAGTTCGCTAAGATAATAAAAATGTGCAACATAGTATCATTTGTTTTTAGAGGGTCTTACAGGTGTTTACTGGTTATAAATCACCCCAAATCGTTATTTCTCTGTTTTATTTTCGAGCTTACATTTGTTATGATCTTTAAGAAATAATAACCATAAAATCTATATCATGATAAAAAAACATTTTTTAAAAGAAATTGAGATTTCAGGAACGCAGTCAAGAGGAGCTGCGAATTCCTCCAAAGAAGTATCGAAAATACAAAGCTGGCTTAATCTTTACGCTTTTTTAAATCCTTCAAAAGGAACTTCAACCGGGATTGATGGTGATTTCGGACCGGCTACAGAAAAAGCGGTGAAGAATTACCAAAAGGCAAACGGACTTACTGAAAATGGCATTGTAACTCAGGAGCTTTTCCGGAAAATGGCAGATCCTATGATTAAAGCTTTTACCCAGCCTGTTGAGGGAACAGGATTAAGGGAATTGGTCGTGAATGCCGCAAAACAGCATCTTGTTGCCGGAGCACGGGAACTTACCATAAAAGGGGAAGGAAACAGAGGTCCTTGGGTAAGAGCTTATATGGATGGGAGCGAGGGAAAGGATCAGCTTTGGTGTATGGGATTTGTGCAGACGATTTTAGATCAGGCAACAAGTCAGATAGGAGGCAGTTTTACCAATATTGTGAAAAGAAGCTTCAGTTGCGATACGGTAGCTGGTGAAGCGCAGAAAAGAGACAATTTTATTAATTATACTTTGGTGAGAAATCGTGTATATCATGTTCGGCCGGGCGATATTTTTCTTTTGCAGAGCAGTACAAACAGCCACGACTGGATTCATACAGGAATTGTTGTTGAAAGTAACAGAGATGTTTTTGAAACCATCGAAGGAAATACCAATGCAGACGGAAGTGAAAACGGCTATGGCGTATTGCGGAGAACCAGAAATTTTATGAAATCTAAACTGGATATCATCAGAATTGATTAATCAGGAGAGGTATTAAAAACAAAGAAGCTGATCTTTTGGAACAGCTTCTTTGTTTATTTATGATTTCACTTCCTGAATAAATAGAGTAATTTCCGCTCTTATCAGCAATTCATCATCATTGAATGTCTCACAAAAAATCTGACAGATATTTTCAAACTGTGAAACCAATGAGGCTTTTGAAATAATTTTGTTGCCGACTTTGGGCAAGGTAAATATTTCAATTTTTTTTATGTTGGTAATGAAGCCAATTACTTTTGTTTCTGTTTCCGGATTTTCAAAAAAGCTTTGTCCTAAAATTGAGGAGCAGGTTTGTGCTGCATTTTCTATGAGTCCTGCTTCAACGAATACATTATCGTGAACAAAAATATTGTCTTCTTTTATTTCAAAGGAAGTAATCACTTTTTCTTTCGTCAATTCCAGAATATAATCTGTCATCAGCATCGGTTCGCGATGCGGGAGAAAGTTGTGGATATTGATGATGTTTTCTTCCTTAATTTTCATTGAAATTTCTATTTTATTTTACCAGACCTCATAGGTTTCAAAAACCTATGAGGTCTATCTAAGTATAATTACATTACAACCGTTTTCATTTGAGATTTTGCAATAACCTCATCGTTCAGCTTTGTTACAATATCGACTAAAGTAACGCCCATCATTTCATTGAGAATAGAAACTTCGGAAGTTAAGGTGTCGCCCAATTTAGGTAAAGTATACACTTCAAAGGTTTTAATGGCACCAATATATCCTGTAGGAGCTTCTTTTCCTAAAAGGTAAAATTTATAACCGGTGTGTAAAGCTACACTCTGCGCCTGATGTTCTATCAAACCTGAAGCCTGAAAAATTCCGTTCTGAACAAAAATATTCTCTTGCTTAATTTCAAAACCTGAAATCAGGTGGCTTTCGGAATATTCTGAAATGCTGTTCACCATGACGAAAGGAAATCTTTGCGGAATTAAGCTTTCCACAAAGTCCTGATCGGAGGTTGGTAATTTGTTTTCCATTAGCAAACCGTTAGCAAAGCACAGGAATAAGCAAATCTTCCGCTTTCAGGAACACAAAGCAATACTTTTTCTCCTTTTTTCAGCTTTCCGGAATTCATTAATTCTTCTAAAGCGATGAAGATAGAACCTGCTCCGATGTTTCCAACTTCAGAAAGGTTGTAATACCATTTTTCCCAAGGGAAATCCAGTCCTACATTGGCAAATTCTTCTTTAAGTCCTTCTTTAAAGTATCCTGAAGAAATATGCGCCAAAACATGGTCGACTGATTCCGGATCAAGTTCATGCTTATCAAAAGATGATCTTAAACTTTCAGCACCTTTTACCAGAATATATTTATCTAAAATTTTCGTGTCCTGTTTCAATGCAAAAATAGACTGTTTCAGCCATTCGTCGGACGGATAATCTGCCCACGATTTAAGGCTTCCGTCTTCCTGTTTTTCGCATCCTGCATACATACAGGCTTCGATCTCGTGTGCGTAAGAATAGAAATCAATCCATTCTACTTTAAGATTTATTGCGTTTTCTCTCGGTTTATTTTCAAGTAAAAAAGCTCCGGCTCCGTCGGAAAGCATCCATCTTAAAAATTCTCTTTTGAAAGCGATGATGGGTCTTTCTTCCAGTAAAGCGAGGTTTTCTGCTTCATGGTTGAATTTATCCGCCGTCATCCAAGCCGACATTCTCTCGGAACCTGCGCAGACTGCTTTATCCTGAACTCCAGCTTTTACAGAAAGGAATCCGTAGTTCAAAGCGTTCATTCCGGAGTTGCACAATCCGGTTGCGGTATTTATTTCAATAGATTTCCCGATGTTCAGTTCGCCGTGTACCATGGATGCGTGAGAAGGCTGAATCTGATCCGGAGAAGTAGTTCCCACGGATAATAATTTCATGTCTTCCTTTTTGAAATTTTCGTCAAAAAGTCCTTCAATGGCTTTTGCCGTAATCTGGGCATTGGTATGTGTAGGATTTCCTTCTTTATCTAACGCGTAGTATCTTGTCGTAATTTTGTTATTTCTTAAAATAAGAGCTTTCGCTTTAGATTTTGCACCGTTTATATAACCAAGATACGTTTCCATTTCATCATTAGAAACCGGCTCATTGGGTAGGTATTTTGATGCTTTTGTTATAAATACGTCGTACATTCTATTTTAAATTAATTCCTTGTAAATATTCTCTTTGTTTCTTTCTTTTAAACCAGAAAACAGGTGTTGTTAATAAGTGTAAAACCAATACGATAGGTGAAATGATCCATATCGCAGCCATCAAATATACCTTAAAGAATTTAATAAGCAATGGTCGTTTTTCTTTTTTCTTCATGATAAGGTTTGACCAGATGGTGAAAATTTTGTTTCCCACTTTTTCCACTCTTACCAGAAAAGCGCGGATTTCCACCGCTCCGTTTCTCACCAGATCAGGCTGTAAAGTATCCAGATCATTTCTGCTGAAATGTTTTTCAATAATTTCTCCGTATTTTACAGAACCTTTTATTTCTTCATCCGAAACTCCTGCTGCAGGAAGAATTCCCGATTTTTCCTTTTTTCCGGTGGTCAGCCAGCGAAGAATCGTAAGAACACTGGTGTAATTGTCGTGTCGGTCTACCAAAGCGATATTTCCTACCAATTTGGCGTTTAAGTTCTTTAAATATACTTTCAGTTTTTCCTGAGAAAGCATCCACATATTTCTCGTTGCCGAAACGGTAACAACCGGAGTATCTTTTAAGATATTTTCTGCAAAACCACTTTTTAGGAATGAAATGATCGGGATGGACGGTGTTAAATACCAAACCTGATAACCAAAGAAAATCAAATCAAACTTTTTGTTAACCACTTCTTCCGGCGGCGGCAGAATTTCACTCGGGATCTGCAGGTAAGATTCCGGAAAGGTATTGAAGAATACATCATTCGGCCACGGAAAAGGGAAGTCTTTTTTCAGCGTAATGTTGTAATACGTTACACGGTACTCTTCCTTTTTGGCTTCAAAAGGGCGGGCAATATTTTTTACAATATCGGTAAGCTGTCCGGTTTGTGAATAATATATAACGAGTATATCTTTTTGCATGGGTTCTCCTTATTCGTTTACAAAAATATGCTTTTCATATTTATTTTTCAGAACGAAATACTTTTAAAGCTTCTGAACTGAATTTCAGTGTATAATTATTATTTTCCGGTAACGTATTTTTCACATTCATAAAAATGATGGTTTCAGGAAGATTTTCCATTCGGTCTGCTTTGAAGTTTTTATCCGAAACCAGAAGAACGTCTATCTTTTTATCAATTTCCGTACTGTTTTTTATGTATTTAATTTTCCTTCTTTTTACCAAATAAATCTGTTCGGCGATTTGTCTTTTTTCTTCATCTTTCATTAAACTGAAGATTTTTCGGCTCGCCTGCTGAAGTGTAAGTAAAACATCTTTCTGCCCGAAATCATCTGCAATATGCAGAATATTGGCATCTTTAGGAAGGTGTTTATTCAGTTCAAAATAAACCGATTTATTTTTGTTAAAATCTTCTTTTACTTCCTGTACAACTTCGTTATCTTTATACAGATAGCTCAGGAAGAGTTTTTTCTTAAAATAATTTTCATCCTCCAGCTCACTTCGTAACTTCGCAAACTGCTCCCTGAAAAAAGCATTGATCTTTTTTGTTCTTTCGGAATAATTTTTCCCGAAGCGTTCATCATTTTTATCAATTCTGTCGCCCACTTTTACGGTAATTGAACCGTCATAGATAATAAAGTCTCCTTTCGGCTGTACTTCAGAATTTCCGTGAATGTAAACCGGAACCACATCCAGTCCGAATTCTTCTGCGATATAAAAAGCTCCTTTGTGAAATCTTTTGATATCGTTGGTATAAGACCGTTCTGCTTCCGGAAAAACAACCAGAGAATAACCCTGATCTACTTTTTCTCTCAGCTTTTCCATTCCGTTTTCAATACCCTGAGAAACGGGATAAAATCCTAATACTCTCACAATCTTTCCGAAAACAGGAGAGTTGTACACCCAGTCATTCACCAGATAAATGATTTTATGTGTTGTCATGGCTAGAGCCAATGTATCCAGAAACGAAGTGTGATTGGCTATAATGACTGCGGGTCTGCTGAAATCTTCATTCGGGTTTTTAATGAGCTTTTTCTTTACAAATGGATTCGTATAAAGGACAGAAGTTAAAAACTTCGCTAAAATTAATTTAATAAAGTTCAGCGTTTTGCCTTTCGATCGCTTTACAAAGATGCTTCCGATGGCAGAAAAAAGCAATCCGCCTAATCCGTAATACAGGAAAGACAATACTGCATTGAAAAATAACCTGAAAGTAACCGGAGAAAGTCCTTTTTTAGCCCTGTTCGTAATCAGCAAACGGAACCAGAACGGATATAAGGTTGAGGTGATGATGATTACGGAGAACATCCCAATTAAAGCAACCAAAGCTAATGAATGTAGAGCAGGATGTTTGGCGAAAATTAATGAACCGATGGATAAAATCGTTGTGAAAACCGCCAGAATAATGGATGTTCTGTAGGTAGGAAGCTCGTTTTTTCCTGTCGTATGCTCTTTCTGCATTGCCTGTGTAAGGAAAATGCTGAAATCGTCTCCGACTCCGAAAACCAAAGTACAGACAACGGTGCTGAAAATATTCAGTTCCAGACCTAAAAAGTAGAGGATTCCCGCTGTAACCACTCCTGTTAAAACAATCGGGAACATCGTAAGAACCGTTAATTCAAAATTACGGAAGAACACAATAATTGTTAAAATAATTGCCAAAAGGGAATAATTGATTAACGTGTTAAAATCATTTTTCAGCAAGCCCAAAAAGTTTTCGTTCATTTGCTGACGGTCGATTGCCAAAGCATCATGCTTTTTTTCAACGTCTTTAATGAAGGTATCTCTTTTCTTTTCGTCTACTTTTACGACATTGGAAACTGTGTAAAATCCGTTTTCCTGACTCAGAAATTCAGAAATCTGGAGTGCTTTTACCTTTTCGTAATCTTTTAAAGTTAACGTAGAGTAGCTTTTATTTAAATTTTCATTGAACTGATCGAAAGCAGAACTGTTAAATCCGAATTGATTTCCGTTTTTAATTAATTCAGAAACTGTCTGATTTTTTTTATTTTCGTCCCAGAATTTTTTCCAGTTTTCAATTCTTTGCTGCTGATCTTTTTCAGAAAGAACCACATTCCCGAGAGAATTGTAGCTTAAAATTTTTCCTTCTTTTTTTTCTTTTTCTAAAAATTGGCTCAGCTCAGAATTTCTGGTTAAAGCCTGTTCTTCGGAATCGCCGTAAGAAATCGTGTAGATGGATTTTGACGTAATGTCGGATAACTTCTGAAGTTTTGCTTCGCTTATTTTTAAGTCTTTCGGAATATAATTCAGATCGCCGATGTCTTCGTTAAAACCTACTTTTCTGAAACCGAAAAGACACGCAATAATAATAACCGAACAGATAATAATTAAAGGTTTGTTTTTCTCATACGGATACGAACCGATTTTATCGATGAAATTTGCATTGACTGCTTTTTCTTTTTTCTTCGGATGATACAGTTGCGGAATGATAATTAAAGCCGTAACGGAAGATAAAATAACCGTTATTGCGGCGAAAAGTCCCAGATCTTTCAACGCTTCCGAACGTACAAAAACAAGGCATAAAAAAGAAACCGCCGTTGTTGCGCTGCTTAAAATAATAGGCTGCGTAATTTCTTTGTAAAGCTCTTCAATATTGTTGTTGTGTTTGTAATGCGTCAGAATATGAAGGGCGTAATCAATGGTGATTCCTATCAAAATGGCTCCCACGCTCAGAGAAATTGCCGAAATTTTATCTTTAACAAAGTATAAAATCAAAAGAGCGAGTAAAACCGAGAAAACCGTGGGAAGAAATACAATAATCGGCGTAAAAACATTCCTGAAATAATAAATAAGAATCAGAAGAAGAACCGTCATGGAAATAATAACCGTATTCTGAATGTCTTTTTTGATCTGTTGTGCATTCGCAACCGCAATGACAGGCGAACCAAAATAGCTGATTTCTGTTTTTCCTTTAAATTTTGCGTTGAGGTTTTCTTTGATAGTATTTAACTGATTAACAAATGTTTCGTTGTTTTTGGTGTCGTTGCTTTTGTTTTTGGGATCGATGAAAAGCAGCAGGTTTTTCCCATCTTTGGTAACGATGTAATTGTCTTCCAGCTTAAAATCTTTGCTGATGTTTAAAGCATTGAGTTTTTTGATTCCCAGAAAAGTAATTCCCAGCGGATCTTTTTTAATGAATTCTTTGGTAACGAGGCTCGTGGGCGAAACCAGAGAAACGTAGTTGTTTTCAACCTGTTTGGCAATGCTGTCTTTCTGGAGTTTTCTCTCAATTTCTTTGTAATCGTTTTCATTGAGGAATAAAGGCAGATTCTGATTGACGAAATCGAAGGTTTCCGAAATTTCATTATCGTTTACTTTCCCCTGAACCGAACCGATGTATTTTTGCAGAGGTTCAATTTCATGTAAAAAAGAATCCGCAGTCTCCGAAAGCTGAAAATTTTCTTCTTTGGATCTGTTTTCAATAATCACGATGATCTTGTCTGAAAAATTGAGCTGTTTCAGAACTTTTGCGGTAAGATCGGATTTTTCGTTTTTAGGAATGATCTGATTAATGTCTTCCTCAAAATTGATTCTTGAAGCGAAAAACAAACATAAAACGGCAATTCCGACCGAAAAAAATACGGACAGAAGTTTGTTTTTAGAGATCAGATAATATAAAAATATGAAAAAACGATGCATTACATTATAAAAATCAGGTTTGCAAATTTAAATTTTTCGGGGGGAGTTCAAAATTTTTTATCACAAGTTTTATCTGAAAATCAATAAAATATTTAGTAAAAATGAAAAAAAAATATACTTTTGCAAAAGTTCCCAACTGATGAAGCGTGTTTTAAAACAAAAATTGACTAAGTCTAAAACTTAGGTTTTGATATGTTTAAACTATTTGATGAAAAAATAAACGGATTTTTATTTATTATAATCTTTCCTTTCCTTCTCTTTTTCATGTCCTATTACGGATTTGAGACTTCTTATGTTGTAGGAATTAAATCCTGGGAAAAAGCGCCGGATTTTATGTTTTCGTCTGTGTATGCATACCGTGTAATCCCGAATTACCTGAGTGTTCATGTAACGGAGATAATAACTTCTTTGGTGAATAATTATCTTCCTTTTGCAAGAAGTTTTCTTTTGAAGCAGGGTTCGCTGTTTTATCACAGTACATTTTTAATTAATGTTTTCTTTTTTCTACTGACTTCATTTGTTCTGTATAAAATTTTAGAACTGAAGCCCGTAGAAATTCTTTCAAACCAAAAAATCAGAAGAATGGTTCATCTTATTGCGGTATTTTTTATCGTTATTCTTCAATATGTTCCGACTAACTGCGACTGTATCGCGATCTTTTTTTATGTTTTTGGGATGTTTTTAACGTTAAAATATTTACAACATAAAAAGCCTACGGATTTATTGGGATTAAGCATCGTTATATTTATTTCAACTTTTGTGCGGGAAACTGCCTGTCTTAATATCGCTTTCTTTGCAGCGGTTTTTATTGATTTTGAGAATCTGAAGAACAGGAATTTCGCTTTCATAAAAGAAACTTTTTTGCTGGTGATTGCGTTTGTGCTTCCATATATTGCTTTGAGGCTTGTTATTCCGCAGAAAGCTTCTTTTGTGGAAGGAATTTATTTAATTAAGAATTTTACAAGTCCTTTTAATCTTGCCGGACTTTTATTCGGAATTTTAGGGATTTATTTCAGTTATGGTTTTTCTGATGATACCGGAAAAATAATGATGAAAAAATATTTGTTTTTTGCGCTGCCGTATCTTTTAATGATTACTTTAGTGGGGCTTTTCTGGGAGACCAGATTGTTTATGCCTTTGCTGATTACGGGAATCGTAACGGCTTCTTATCAGTTTAAAAATAGTTTACCGGAAAGATGAGTTTACTGCATCCATATTATATTATTGCCATTATCTATATGCTGATTTTCAGTTATCAGGAAGTTTTTCATGGTAAAGTTGAAAAAAAATGGCTTTGGTTCTTGGGGATCTATCTCATGATTATTGCAGGACTTCGGGATCAGGTAGGTCCGGATTACGGAAGTTACCGTGGAATTTACGTGTATTCCGATACCAAAGATTACATCTCGCTCATTATGAAAGGTTTGGGGATGAAGGGACCTCAACCGATCGAAGTGGAATGGCTTTATGTACTCATTAATAAAATTTTACTGAATGTTTTTAATGCACCGTTTTATATTCTCACCTTTGTAATAGCTATTCTTGCGATTTATTTTAAGGTAGAATATACGGATGATAATACGTTTTATCCCTTTACCTTTATGCTTTTCATGTTCATTCCCGGATTTTTTATCGGGGAAAGCGGACAGATCCGGCAGAATCTCGCTTCGTTTATCGCCTATTTCGGAATAAAATATATTAAAGAAAGGAAACTTCTTGCTTATCTTCTCTGTATTTATCTTGCAGCAGGAGTTCATACCGTTTGTTATGTATTTGTCCCGATGTACTGGTTGGTAAGAATACCGCTGAACAGATTTGTAATGCTTTTTATGATTATTACTTCTGTCTTCCTGTCTCCATTTGAAGTCTATCGTGTTTTTGGAGATTTTATGACGGATATTGCCGCAGACAGTACACTTTCTATTGGTTTTAACGGATATATGGATGAAACGGTACAAAGATTGAACGGAGCCATCGGAATTCCTGAAGTAATGATGGCAATCCTCACCTTCTTCCTTTTTGCTTTTGATGAAAAAATGAAAGAAAAATTTCCTTACTACGAATACCATCGTGCGTATGTTGTAATCGGGGTTTGTTTTTATTTCATTTTCAGGGATAATCCTATTTTCTCTTCGCGCCTTGCGGGAGCTTTTATTGGTTTTGCCTATATTATTATTCCGAATGCGATGTATGTGGTTTCTTCGAACTCGAAAAGGATGATCTATTCTTTTATCATCGCCCTTACTGTTTTCAACTTTGTTGTATTCTCAAGCTTTAAAAATATTGTGAACGGAAGATTTACGTGGGATTTGTATGAGAATCATCTATTGCCTTAAAAGAGCTTACAACAACCATCAATAAACGAAGACAATACTGAAGAGTGTTGTCTTTTTTATTTCAATATCTCTCAAATTATCAGGGTATTAAAATTAATTCGATGCATAATTTATTGTAAAAAGATTAGAGAAAATAATGTATTTTCGCAGAACCTGAGTTTGAAAATGATATATTGACATCTATAATGATTAATTGTGGAGTATTGTTTTATTGATTCCTTTTATTGTGAAGTTTTTTATAAAATAAATCGATTTTCTTTAACAAGGGTTTAAATGTTGTATTGTATTAACAACAGCATAAAATCAAAGGACATGAAAAAATCGTTTACCAATTTCGCAGCACTTTTAAGTTGCCTGTTTGCGCATGAAATATACGCCAAAGAAAATTTTAAGATAAATAAATCTGATGATTGGACAACATCAGAAAAAAAACATTCCGGACACTCAGATTCATTGGTGGAATCATTGCATAAAGACCGTTTTCCCCATGCTCATAACGGAAAGTTATTAGCTCCGGACTGGACGAAAGCTCCCAACAGTTATATTTTTGATCCCAGCCAAAACAGCAACGGTATTTACATTCCCGTTAGAAAAGCATATGCGATGTGGGCGCAGGATAAATTATTGGGAGGTGCAGGAATTCCTGCGGGTAAAGTTACGGCAGATGTTCTTTGGGAAGATGTTCACGGCTTAATAAAATCCGACGCTGGTTATCGGCTTGAAGTAACAGATTTCGGCGAAAATGCCAAAATTAAAGTGCCTGTAAACAAATCTAAAAAAGGAAATGCGGTCATTGCTTTCAGAGTAGACGGAGAAGTCTACTGGTCTTGGCACGTTTGGGTCACAGATGATCCTTCCAACGGCTCCACTTATAAAAGTTACCCCAATGTGAAAAGACAAAAAGCAGACGGAACGATTGAAGCTATTCCCGATGAAGAATGGGGCTGGATGGATAGAAATCTCGGTGCAGTAAGCAGTTCTATAACGGCAAACGACTGGAATAGAAACGGAGGACTGCTTTATCAGTGGGGAAGAAAAGATCCCATTCCGCCATTGGTTTACAGAGGAAATGATTTCTATGAAGTTTCAGGATCAATAGGAAGGATAAGACATCGCGGCGCAAAAAACTTCACCGGAGCAGCAAATTTTGATAATTTAAGAAAATTTGTACTGCTGTCTAATGCTACGGTCTCCAATAACCTGAAGCTTTCGGTAAAAAATCCTTTAAGTTTAATCTATGTAAATAAAGACGACAATTCTGGCATTGCTTATTATAACAACAATGCAAATCTGATGGTAAACTGGTTTGGGAAAATGCCGGGTTTGAATGACAGTCAGCTTCCGGAGCTGAATCTCTGGTCGGATAACTCTCAGGGAAAAGTTACTTCAGGATATAATGCAGAAGCTGCAGCACAGCCTTACCGTAACAAATCTTCCTATGATCCCTGTCCGAACGGATGGCGCGTTCCATCCGCATTAGTTGCCAATCTGGCTTCTCCTACTTATGTTGATGATATTCGGGTAGATTTTTCTCCGTTTGGCGTAAGAACAAATATGTCTAAAAATGTTTTTGAAGCCAATAATTATCATAAAATAAAACCTACGGATGCCGGAACGCCAAATTTTATGACCAATTTTAAGCTGTATCCTAATTTCGGTTTTGATCTTTCGAATGCAGGAGGTTTCAATATGGGAATTTTTCCGGGAACGGGAGCCGTTGTTCTGAATGCGCACCAAGGACAGTTTACAGATCAGCATCAGACCACCTTATGGACGGCAACCATGGCAAGACATTTTGATACAACGCCGTCTGTAGGAGCGAGAACGTTATTTTTAATTCCGGATAAAATGCAGCCGGATATTCCGGATTCCGGTTATCCTGATGTAAAAGGAAGATACTGGTATTTTCCGCTTGCCGGAAATTCTACAACAGATGCAGCAGGCTGCAGATGTATAAAAGATCCTTTGTATGTTGTGAACGAATATGATTTCCCTACGGAATATATTGTCTCTGAAACCGAATACCGTGAAGGTCTGAATAATCCGAACACGTATCAGGTCGTAAAAAATACTTCAGCTTTTACCGTGGAGATTCCTGTAAGTAAGGCATTTTCTGTACAAAGTCAGTTGCTGAACAATAAAGATATTTTAAACTCAGTTAATTTTAATAATCTTAAAGCCAATGTTCTATGGACAACCAACACCGGTTTGGTAAACAATGTTACTGTTGTTAATCCGTCACCGGCTTCTCTGGATGCAATTTCTTCCTCCAAAATTACAGTCATCATTAATCCTAACCAAAGTGGAAATGCGGTCGTTACTTTACATAACGGAAGCATCACAAATCCTGTGTATTGGTCTTGGCATATCTGGGTAACCGATACAGCTATTGGTTCTTATAATTATACAACCGAACTTCCTATAACTTCTGTAACGAACTATGTGAATTATGTCCCGAAGGCAGATAATGTTTTTCAGACAGAATTTATGGACAGAAATCTTGGCGCGACCGATGCCTTTCCTGTTGTAGCGAATCCGTTAACGCCAACTGCAGCAGAACTGGCAAAAATTAAAGCTTCCACAGGACTGCATTATCAGTGGGGAAGAAAAGATCCGTTGCCGATCTTTCAGTATGCAGACGACAGAACGTCTCATCCTGTTTATCTTGGAAATACCGCAAACGGAGTTTTAACCTACACAACACTTTCTGCGGCTTCCTACAACGATCTCGCCGGAAATTATATTGTACCTTACAACACCTACACCAATTCGGCAAACGCCAATGTTTCGGCTGCTGATAAAATTTCAGATAAAGTTTCAAAAGTATTGTCGTATTCTGTTAAAAATCCTTTGGTTTATATGATTCCGAGTGCATTTGCACCTTATAACAGCACAACTCCGATTTACACCAACGGAACCGACTGGCTCGCCAATGAACCGAATCTTGCTCCCGACCGATGGGGAAGAGGAGGCAAAAAATCTCCGTTTGATCCTTGTCCGGAAGGATGGAGAATTCCTGATCTTACCGGAGTTATGATATCAACGGGGCAGGATTTCGGGTTCACACCGTGGTATAAAAAAGATAAGAATGCAGCTACTTCATACAGCATCATTACAGATTATCTGGGACAGAGAGTGCGAAGAAGCGCTTCCGCGAGTTATACCATCGGATATATGTTTAACGATTCGTCTTACAAAACCGGAAATTATCCGAATTCCGGATCGCGTGGTTTCAGAAGTGTAACGGCAAACCAAACGGCAACAGGAACTTATAATTTTATCAATTATCAGTATCCCGGAGTGTGGACTGCTGCTCTGAATTCAAATTATATCGGAAGACCGGTTAATATTTTATTTGATGCCGCTTCTACCGCCAACCGAATGATCGCTTTTCATGATAACAACGATCCGTATTTCGGGATGAGCTGCCGTTGTGTAAAAATTAAATATGATGCCGAAGGAAATGAAGAAGGGGTAATTCCTAAGCTTCAGATTACATCTTTACCGGCTTCAAAGCCTTCTGCGGTTCTTAGTAAAAATGATGTTCAGGCAATCAAAGAAGATAAAATTTCATTCTTTCCGAATCCTGTAAAAGAGGAACTGTACATCAAAACACCGGATAGCAGAAACGGATATTATTATCAGATTTACAATATGTCCGGACAACTGGTAAAATCCGGAAAATTCGAAGGCGGAAAAACCAATCTCTCGTTATTGATTACCGGAACCTATTTGCTGAGAATCAACGATTCAAAAGAAATTGTAAAAATCATTAAGGAATAATTGATATAAAATAGCAACCCGAAGAGAAATAAAACCGTAATTAAGTTAAAATCATTATTTTTGAGTCTTAAATAATGAAAACAAACTGAAAGCTGTTTTGTTTCTCTTTTTTTGTTCCAAATTTTTCAAAACACATTATGAGGCTAGAAAAAGTCGTATCGAATTTCAATATTAAAATTGGTATCTATTTTTTAATTGCAGTTACGGCTGTTTATACGCTTGTATTCACTTATTATTACAATTTTAAAGACGACGGATATATTCTTGGAGACTGGCTCATTAATTATCAGGATGGCGGTTTTAAAAGAAGAGGATTGTCCGGAAGCTTTTTCTTTCTTTTGCAGGATCTTACAGGATTGCGGTTAAATTATCTGGTCTATTTCGTACAGTTTTTAATTATTTCCGGATTTTTCTGGCTGTATACCAAACTCATCCGGTATAAAGCCACCGATTTGCTTTATTTTTCACTTTTACTGTCTTCCATTGGTTTTGTGGGGCTTTTAAACACGGTAACTTATGTCGGAAAAAAAGAATTTATTGTTTTTCTTTTATTTGCATGGTTTGCCTACCTATTAGATAACGATAAACTGTCGAAGAACAAAGAATATTTTTTCTGTATTGCACTTTTCATAACGACCTTTCTGCACGAAGTAGTTTTGTTTTACGTTCCGTACTTTGCGATTGCTTTATATCTGAAAGCAGGAAAGTTTGAATTTAAAAGATATCTCAAATATTTTCTCTCCGTTGGAATCCCCACGCTTTTAATCCTGGCTTTTGGTAAAAATGTAAACGAAGGAAGATCTCTTCAGATTCTTTGTGAAAGAGGAGTTCATCCTACCTACGGAATTTTTTACTGGAACATCAATGAAAGAGATTATATCAGACAACACAGCAGCGAATATGTTCTTTATTTTTTAAGTTTATCAATAAGTATTTTTCATATCGGGTATTATTTAAAATTTCTAAACAACCGAAAGATTTTATCTATATTATTAATCGGAGCCTTTTTGTCTTCATTTCCCCTGTTTTATCTTGCCATTGATTGGGGAAGATGGATGTATATTCATATGATGCTCATAATTGTCCTCTTTGCTTTGCTGTTAAGGAAAGAACGCAGCATTTACGCATTCGAACCCATTGTGATCAGCCGTAAATTTTACATCACGCTTTTCATTATTATTTTCTCATTATTATATAGAGTAGAGATGTCCGGAAAGGGCTTTACTTTCGAAGGAATTATCTACAGAGTCTGTGTTGCGCCGCTTGAATTATTAAATAAAATGTAATTCAAAAAAACTATCTAATAAAAAAACTTTACTTTTGCAAAAATTTCTGGAATGTCGAAAAATTTAGTAATCGTTGAGTCACCGGCAAAAGCAAAAACTATTCAAAAGTATTTAGGTAAGGATTTCGAGGTAAAATCAAGCTTCGGACACATCCGGGATTTGCCTAAAAAAGGAATGGGGATTGATCTGTCGACCTTCAGTCCGGATTACGAAGTTTCTGCCGACAAAAAGAAATTGGTAACCGAACTGAAAGCTGCCGTAAAAAAAGCCGAAATGGTTTGGCTGGCTTCCGATGAGGACCGTGAAGGAGAAGCTATCGCATGGCATTTGGCAGAAGAACTGAAACTGAAGCCCGAAAACAGAAAAAGAATTGTTTTCCATGAGATTACTAAAAATGCCATTCTGAAATCTATTGAGAATCCGAGAGATATTGATCAGAATCTCGTCAACGCTCAACAGGCAAGAAGAGTTCTCGACAGGATCGTAGGTTTTGAAATGTCTCCGGTTCTCTGGAAAAAAGTAAAACCGGGATTATCTGCGGGAAGAGTACAGTCTGTTGCCGTAAGATTAATTGTAGAAAGAGAAAAAGAAATCCGTGAGTTTGTGCCGAAAGCAAGTTTTAAATTAGACGGAATTTTCTTAAATAAAACAAAGCAGGAAATTTCTGCGAAGCTGAAAAAAGATTTTGACAAAGAAGAAGAGGCAGAAAAATTCCTTGAACAGGCAAAAACCACCGAGTTTAGAGTTTTAAATGTTGAAACAAAACCCGGAACACGTTCAGCTTCTGCACCTTTTACCACTTCTACATTACAGCAGGAAGCTTCTTCAAGACTAGGATATAATGTAACCAACACCATGCGTCTTGCGCAGAGATTATATGAAGAAGGATACATTACCTATATGAGAACCGACTCGGTAAACCTTTCTCAGGAAGCGATTGAAGGCGCAAAAAAACAAATTGTCTCAGAATACGGAGCGGAATATTCTGCACCGAGAAACTATACCACAAAATCCGCTTCTGCACAGGAAGCGCACGAAGCGATCCGTCCTACAGATTTCGCTGTGAAAACAGTAGGAGATGCCCAGTTGAACAGATTATACCAGTTAATCTACAGAAGAACACTCGCTTCTCAGATGGCAAATGCCAAAATTGAGAAAACGGTGATTGAAATCGGGAACACAAAACTTCCGCAGCATTTCGAAGCACAGGGTGAAGTCATTATTTTCGACGGTTTCCTGAAAGCTTACGGAATTGTAAAAGCCGAAGAGGATGACGAAGAAAACAACGAAAAATTGCTTCCTAAAGTAACCGTAGGAGAAGTTTTAGACTATAAAAAAATAACGGCAACCGAAAAATTCACAAGACCGAGCGCAAGATATACCGAAGCCGGTCTGGTAAAAAAACTGGAAGAATTGGGAATCGGTCGTCCATCGACGTATGCACCGACCATTCAGACCATCCAGAACCGTGAATATGTGGATAAAAGAGAAATTGAACCGCAGACAAGAGAAGTGGTGAAGATTTCTTTAACCAACAATACCATTAAAAAAGAAGTCCTTGACGAAAAATTCGGAGGGGATAAAAATAAATTCGTTCCAACGGACACGGGTGAAGTGGTAAGTAATTTCTTGACGGATAACTTTAAAGAAATCTTAGATTACGGCTTTACAGCAAGAGTAGAAGAAAGTTTCGACGAAATTGCAAACGGTGACCAGAAATGGAAAGAGATGATGACGGATTTCTACTCAAAATTCCATCCGAGAATTGAAGATGTGGAAGAAAATGCAGACCGTGCAACTGGAGACCGACTTCTGGGAGTAGATCCGAAAACAGGGAAAAATGTTCACGCAAGAATCGGAAGATTCGGGGCAATGATCCAGATCGGGGAAACAGACGATGAAGAAAAACCGGTTTTCGCCTCGTTAATGGCAGGACAGAATATCGCAACCATTACTTTTGAAGAAGCGTTGGAACTGTTCAAACTTCCATTTGATTTAAATGAAGTGGACGGACAGCCGGTTTCTGTGGGAGTCGGAAGATTCGGACCTTATGTGAAGTGGGGAGAAACGTTCATCAGCATTCCAAAAGGAGAAGATCCGCTTTCTGTAGATCAGAAACGTGCAGAAGAGATCATCAACGAAAAGAAAATCGCAGATGCGCCGATCGCGACTTACAAAGGGGAACCGGTAACGAAAGGAACGGGAAGATTCGGACCTTTCATAAAGTACAAAGATATTTTCGTAAACGTTCCGAAGCGATACGATTTTGAAAACCTTTCTCAAAGCGACATCAATGAATTAATTGATGCCAAACTCGAAAAAGAAGCGAACCGATACATCCAGCAATGGGAAAAAGAAAAGATCTCCATTGAAAACGGAAGATGGGGACCTTTCATCAAATTTGGGAAAGCGATGTTCAAGATTCCGAGAAAGGCGGATGATACCAAATATGAAGGAGAGGAGTTAAAAGAAATTTCTCTTGATGAGGTTAAAAAATGGATTACCGATCAGGATCCGAAAGCTTTTGCAGAGAAAAAGAAACCTGCGGCAAAGAAAGCTACAACCGCAAAGAAAACAACCACTACCAAAAAGGCAACGGCAACAAAGAAGCCTTCCGCAAAAAAGTAGATGGATTTTTAAAAATAGAGAAAGCACAGATTTGGGTCTGTGCTTTTTGATTATATATTTTGGATCTGCCCGTCTATTTGATTTATTGTTTTGTTAAAATAATATTTTTGGGTAAAGGTTGTGGGAACGGATTTGTATTATAATATTGACAATCTACAGTAATAATATCTGTCATGTCAGAAAATTTCCAATTTAATTTTGTTTTGGTTGAATCTGTAAAATTTATCATTATTAATCCATTCATTCCGCAAATTTCAGGATCGATATATCGCAAAGAATATTTTGTGCTAGTTGGAGAAAAGATTTTCCCGCCTACAACTTTAGCATTATTATCCGGAATAGATGTATTGTCAAACAAAACCTGTCCATTAGAATCAGTAACTTTGAATTTTCCAATTAGAACATCCATGTAATAAGGATTATTGTCTAGATGAGTAAAATATTTTTTTACTTTCTTTAATTCTATAAAAAAAACTTTTCCATTCCAGTTTGCTGTCCACATTCCCTCATATGATAATAGTTCACTATTTAGATCTTTTATGTAAGAGTTTGAAGGTACTATTGAATATGTTCTTAAGGGATAAATTTGAGCATTACAAGAAATTATTAATGTAAAGGTTATAAGTGCTAACGTATTTTTCATAAGTAGAATATTTAAGTTTAATTGCATGTTGTTTTAGTGCCATCTGAGTTTATTAATGATGCTGTACCTGTTGTCTTTTCAATATGATAGATTTCTAAACCGGCTATTTTTACACTTTCTACAAGAAAGCGTACAAAAAACTTCTCTAAATCGTTTTGATCGAAACTTCCATCATCTTTTTGTAGCTTTTGAACTTCTGTTAAGTACCAAGTTTTCCATCCGTTATATTGACTAACAGTAATGACAGGAGTAGATGCTCCAGTATAGTTTAGCATATAGTTTCCTTCTGAAGTAATAACCATGGCATAAGCATCTGCAATACTTCCGTGTGATTGCGCATTATGAACACAACTTGTTAAAAATGTTGCTAAATCAGCAGGTGAAAATATTTTTATTGGATTTCCATTAGCGGTTTCATTGTTATGAGTATGCATAAACCCAAAATACTGGTTGCCATTTGGAAGTTTTACATTATGTGTACCAATTGTATTTTCCATAGGTGGATATTGTACTCCTGTAACACCTGTATTAGCAGGGGGATATCCTGCTGCAAATCCCATTTCGTGATCATAAGCAAATACTTCTGATTTATCTAGCGCAGCTACTTTTTCTTTAAATTTTGTATTATCAAAATTTTCTTTAATTTTCTGACAAGGATCATGAGTACTGGTTACTATAACTCCCGATCCATTACCATTGCAATCAGCGGTAAGTTTGCTATAACCTCCTGAAGAATTTTTGTTAACATTGGGGTAGTATGATCCGGTACAATGATTGTACCATCCCAAAGTGTTTCCTTGATTGTCTAAAACCAAATCTGTACAATCGTTAGTGGTATCGTTACTCCATGGTGATGTTCCGGTTGTTCCTCCATCATTCCAACCACCGTTGGGAGGGGGAGTATCTTCAGATCCAACTCCAGTGCCAACGTCTCCATTGCCACTTGGTGTACCTCCATCAGGAGAACAATCTCCAATCCCGTCATTATAAGTAACCTCACTCCCTGTTTTACCTTCCAAGTTTATTGAGGTTATGGTTCCTGTAAAATAATCAAACCTTATTCTAGGATTATCAGAAAGAGGTTGTAAAGAATGGTAAATGATTATATTAGCAGTTTCTATATTATTATCAACTTTTTTAACTTCAAGATTGTAAACTGTTTTGTTGTCTGTATTAGGAACATCAATACCAAAAATATAATAAGTAGTATTGCCTTGTGTCTTTTCTGCTATATCTGTAAGCTGCAAATTTAAAAACTTAAATGATTTTGCAGTGTTGTGATTTGGAATGTTTATCCTCAAATCTTTTCTTCCTGTTTTTTTCTGAATATAATTACTTACGTCAGGAATATCTTTAAGTGTAATTATTCTGAATTTTGAAGAATTAGAAATTTTTAAAGAATTTTGATCCTGAACATAATCGTTCATACAGGATTGTAGGACGAAACTAAGGACTATCAGAAACGACAGCCACGAGATTATTTTTTTTGTCATAAGCATTTGTTTTTTGTTGTCTAAATTTAATAAATAAATCTCTACATGATGATGAATTTTAACAAAAGTAAAATGAAATTTCTTTATATATCATTATTATTTTAATATTTTTGATTAAAATTTTAATACAATGAGCTTAGGAACCAAAGTAAGACAATACCGTGAAGCCAAAAGATTATCTCAGGACGACCTTGCATTGCGTTTAGATGTTACCCAAAGTACAATTTCTAATATAGAATCGGATAAGAGTATTCCTAATTCTCTGTTATTAAGCAAAATTGCAAAGGAGCTGGATGTAGATATGAACCAATTGTTTGATGATAAGATCACCAATATTAATCAAATAGAAAAGTTCGAAGGAGGTGTAAATTTAGTGCACGGAACAATCAATATTCAGTCTCCTGAAATGCTGGAAGCGATCCTGAAAAATCAGGAGCAGATAGCCAACCTCATCGATTCACAAAATAAATTGATAGAAAAACTGTTAAAAGAAAAATAGGGAGAAGCATTCTCGGGCAGAGAATACTAAAACCAAAACAGGTTCTTAGTTTCTCGGGATGAGAAAATTCAGCCTGAAAGAGAGACACTCCGTCTCGCTCCGAGAAAGTGTAAACCCAAACGGTTTGGCTTCGTCTCGGGCAGAGAAAGTATAAACCAAAAAATAAAGACACAAATTATACAGCAGATAAAGAAAAATTAATTCAAAAAAAATACACAATGGAAAAATTAAAACTTACTTCGGTACACATCCCGTCGTTACACCATGCCGAATTTGGGCAGTTCATCGTTCGTTTCTTTGAAGATTTTGCCCAGACGTCTTTAGACGCCAATACAGACGGAGACTTTAAAACGCTGTTTGATAAAATCCAGAATCAGCTCCCTGCCTACAACAGCGCACTGGACCAGATACGCGCCAGTGAAGAAACCGAGAAAATTGCCGGAGCAGATAAAGTAAGAGACAAAGATGTACAGGCTCTTAAAGATTCTTTAAAACCTTACAGAAATGCAAAAACAGAAGCCGAAAAAGATGCTTATACTTCCCTGAAGCTTTTACTGGATCAGTACAAAGGAGTAGAAGATGCCGCTTATGAAGAAGAAACCAATAAGCTGAACACACTGCTTGGTAAGCTGCTTTCTCCCGAGTATAGTTCTCATGTAGCGGCATTGGGAATTGTAAAATTTGTAAATCATCTCGCAGATTCCAACACCGCTTTTAATGATCTGTTTTCTCACCGCTCTTATCAGACATCACAAAAGCAGGTGTATGATGTAAAGGCACTGCGAAAAAGTTTAACAGATGATTACAGACAGATGACAGACTATATCTCTGTAATGGCAAACTTAAAAGCAGACCCTTTTTATAAGGATGTTCTGGCGGTTGTTAATAATTCGAGAAAGTATTTCTCTGATGTACTTGCCAAAAGAAAAGGAAAGCCTTCTGCATCCCCTGAAAAATAAATATTTAAAATAGAGAAAGCACAGATTTGGGTCTGTGCTTTTTTCAGAATTAAAAATTACTTTTAGTCTTCTACAGGATATTTAAAATGATCTATTTTAAAGATTTCGGAGGGCAACAGTTCACTTTCCAGAAGCCCCCATCGATCCCGGTTCCCGAATCCGAAAAACCATAATTCAGTCTCAATTATTTTATCTTTTTCATCAAAATTTTCTTTAACCGTACTGTTTCTTTTTGATTTCCAAAAGAAGTTATAAGTGCCCAGAATCTCCGTTTCCAACTGAATTTTTGCAGTATCAAAATGCAGTTGTTTTAAAATATTTTCAAAGGTTATGATGAATTCTTTCCAATGATACTCAATTTGTTTATAAGTCGCTCCAAATGTTATAACAGGATCTTCATAGTATGAATACTCGGAAATTCCCAAACCAAACATTTCAGTCCTGAACATCCAGTCTTCGTTTCCTAAGTTTATTATAATTTCTCGTGCTTCTTCATGCTTATTTTCAATGACAATCCTGCCATGTACTATTGACTGAAATCCCATGCTTTAAATTTTTAGTTTAATTTTTTATATTACGAATTCTGCTTCATGTAATTTAGCAGATTGAGAATGTGTTGCTGTGTATGGCTTTCAAAAATGAATTTGAAAAACCAGAGACCATCCGAAAGACTGTTGTTTTCAATTCTCCATTTAGTTTCAGTAAGATCAAGAATAATATCGTTTAAATCATCTACGGCATCATCAATAGCAAGATCTTCTCTGTCATTAATAGCTGTGATATTATACACTGTCTTGTAAAAACCAAAGTTGCTAAAATTGCTTATTATATTTTTTCTTATATCCGGAAGTCTGGATTTGTCAAATTTTGGATAATCATTGCTGTCAAACGGATCTGCAATTTCAAAATAATGAAGATATATCTTTACCAGATTCCGTTCCAACGATTTTTCTTTATTTTCATTTCTAACATTGGATTCCATTCCGTATTTAATAATTTCATCAATTGCCGAAATTAGTTCTGTCATTTTAATGCTGTTTGTTGTTAGAATCCTCTAAGGAAACTTCTCTATATTATTTTTTACAAATTCATAAAGGCGTTCTTCAAGGAGCGGTTTCAGGAGGATAAATTTCTCTTCTGCTGCAATAAATTCTTTATTTTTGCGCAGTTCATTGGTGGCTTTTACATAATTATTATGATCTTTAGACGTTTCGTATTTCTCGTAAAAATAATGGGCAATGGATCTGGCTTTTTCAAGATAATCTGCAAGTTTAGGTAGATTCAGCTTTATCCTCATTTGTTCTGTTACAATGTCGAGATGATGAAATAAAGCACTCTCAAAATCTTCCCAGTTTTCAAAATAGAGCCATTCCATTACAGTTACAAAACTGTATAATTCGATTGGAAAATCTTTTATTTTGTTGGAATCATTCAGAAAATTTCTTTTCCAGTCATATTTTTTTACAATTGCTGAAAAGATTTTATCCAAAGCTTCCTCCTTATCATGATCTTTCTTTAGAATAAGTTCCGTTGCGGTAAAATATTTAGTTTCAATTATTTTGATGGTCTGCTTAATATCAAAATTATTTTCCTGAAGATGATGAAGAGCAATTTCAGATGGTATTCCGGTCTTATTCACAATGATAGAGGTGCGTCCTTCTGTAAAATACTTTTCAGCTTCATCTGCATTTCCTTCGGTTTTTTCTAACAAAGCTAAACCCTGTCTGTCTCCGATCGGGATGCGCTGCTGTTATATTTCAAGCTTATCTTTATACATTTCACTCATGCGGAACAAATTTTTAGGATCAATCAGCCAACCAGTGTACTGTCGGTAATTTCCCAATTGTTTATCTCTAAGATTACCTGTGTAGAACCAAATCTAAGCCTTCCGATCGCTATTTTCCAGGATACAGGATCACTGAAACTCTCCGGAAGATCAATTTCATGAATGTTTACGGGCATTTTATAATTTACCAGACCTTTGATATCCTCTGCGTGAAAATTTTCAAGGTCCGCTCTTGCGAAATCCTTGTATTTTTCTAGATGATCCTTGATTAATTCTAACAGAAAATCAATGTGTTTTTCTTTTAATCCTGTGATTTTAATTTTATTATCATTTCCACCGTGTATTCTTAATTCTTTATTGATGGGGGCTAAAAGTTTTTTTAATTCGTCTCTTTTCGGATTGCTCATGTATTTTGGTTTTAACGGTTAATTTAGAATCTGAAATTTAAGATTAAAATTTTTATCAGTTTGAAAGAATAGACTATTTTGTTTTTTTTGATGTGCTTTAGTATTTAAAATGAGATAAATAAGAGTTCTAATATTTTTGTAAGTTTGTGAAAACAATGCAGACTACAAATGAATTTTGAAGATTTTATCATATCCCCAAGAAATTTCAGGACAGAAAACTGGCAAATCGGGGCGGGAATCACGAAGGAAATAAAGGAAGACAGTATTGTGCTTCTTTTCGTTTCAGATTACAGAGGGGCGAACGGTGATGCGGAAGTTCAGGATTTTACAGGGATCAGGAACGAGTTTTACAAACTGTCGCAACTGGATTTTGAAATTCCGATTGTGGATCTTGGAGACCTTGTTTCAGGAAAATCTGTTCAGGATTCTCATTATATTCTGCAGGAAGTATTGTCGGCTTGTCATTACAAAAGAGCTATTCCGGTAATTGTGGGCGGTTCCAATGACTTTGCCTTTTCGCTTTTTTCGGCGCTTAACTTCCATACCAAAAGCATCAATTATACGCAGATCAGCAATATTATTTCCCTGAAACAGGGTGAAATGATTAACGAACATACCTTTTTAAGCAAGATTTTCGGAGCGAAAACTTTTTCCATTAAAAATTACCATCATTTAGGCTACCAGAAACATCTGAATGAAGCAGATTCGGTAAGATTAATCAAAGAAGTTGAGTTTGATATCATCCGACTTGCCGAAATGATGAATTCCACCGAAAAGACAGAACCCTTCTTCAGGAAAGCGGATCTGGTGACGGTAAACTGTGATGCCATCGAAAGTTTCAGCGAACCATTCTCCATGAATCCGCAGGTAAACGGACTGAACCGGAGAGAAGTCTGCGCATATATGAAGGAAATCGGCCTAAGTGAAAATTTAAAATCTGTCGGGATTTTTAATTATAATATTTACTCCGAAAGCCAACTGAATAATCAGCTTTTAGCGCAAATGATCTGGTATCTCATCGAAGGAATCAATATTCAGCGGTCACACCCGAAAGAAAGACATTATGAAATGTTTTATGTTTTGGTAGACGACAGACAATATGCCTTCAAACGAGATACCTTCAGCAATCTTTGGTATTTCGGGGAGGATGAAAATATAGAAAACTGCGTTCCCTGTTCCCGAAAAGATTTTGATGATGCCAAAAAAGGCTGGCTGAATGCACGACTGACGAAAATATAGTGTATGAAAATTGTTCCCTCAAAAATTTCTGTTATTGTTCCCGTCTACAATGTTGAAAATTATCTGGCAAAATGTCTGGATTCTTTAGTTAATCAAACCCACCAGAACATCGAAATTCTGGTCATCAACGACGGCAGCAAAGACGATTCGGAAAAGATTATTCAGGAGTATGCTCAGAAATATCCCGAAAAAATAAAACCATTCACCAAAGAAAACGGCGGACTGAGTGATGCCCGGAATTTTGGAATAGACCGTGCAACGGGAGATTATCTCGGATTTGTAGACAGTGACGATTATGTTGCGCCTTCCATGTTTGAAGAAATGGCTTATCTTGCGGAAAAACACCAGTCGAAAATGGTGATCTGCAACATCCAGAAAGTGGATCAAAACGGAAATATTACGCAAAAGCTCACCCAGATTCCCAATATGCCCGAAAAAATTGATCTCGAGAAAAACCTTTCTGTTTTTTCCGATCTCAGCTATTTTGCGTGCAATAAATTGTTTAAAAAAGAACTTTTTCGGGAAAAGAGATTTAAAAAAGGAGTTCATTTCGAAGATATTCAGCTTATTCCGCAGCTTTTGCTGGAGTGTGACACGATTTCACAGACCCAGAATTTCCATTATCAGTATCTGGAACGTACCGATTCTATTACCAAAACGCACACAGAAAAAGGGCTTGATATTCTGAAAGCCGTAATGGATGTGGAAAAGGTGTTTGGGGAATCCAAATATGCGGACAGAAAGGAAGAACTTAAAAATTTTCAGATTTTTGAAGGAGTCTATTCTTTTCTGGCTTATCTTGCTTTTGTAAAAGATGAGAAGGTTTTTTATAACATGTCGGAAAAATTAGAGATATTTATAAAAGATAGAAGGCTGAAATTGAAAGATATATTGAATTATAATCGTTTTGATAAGAATTATCTGCTATCTTTGCCACTGAAAAAAAAGATATTTTATCTGCTGTTTTTTGCAGGACAGAAAAAGCTGATAAGAAAATTAGTGTAAACACAAATGTAAGTACTGTGTTGCGTTGCTCATGAGCCGACAGAAGGTTTTTAAGTCGCTGAACCTTCTAAGTACTTGAATAGAAGAAAAATGAAGAATTTTGAATTGTTCTTAAACCAGTCGGGGATTCCTATTTTTTATGTAAAAGTAGGCTTTGGTTTTTTGTTCTCTTTTTTAATTACCTATTTCTCCGTTCCTACGATTATCAAGATTTCCCGAAGGAAAAATTTAATGGACGAACCGGGAATAAGAAGTTCCCACCTTCGGAAAATTCCTAATCTTGGAGGAATTGCCATTTTCTACTCCATCGGAATCTGTTCGTCTATTTTTGCGTACGAACTCTTTGATCTGTATAAATTCCTGTTTGCCTCGCTTGTAATCCTTCTTTATATTGGGGTGATGGATGATATTGTGGTGATGAGAGCCTATAAAAAACTGGTCGCACAGATTGTGGTTTCGGCGTTTATAGTCATTGGTTCAGACATAAGGATCAGAAGTCTTTTCGGGATTTTTGGGATCTACGAGATGAGCTATTTTATAAGCGTTATGTTTAGTATTGTTACTTTCATCATCCTTATCAACGCATTTAATCTCATCGACGGAATTGATGGTCTTGCAGGAGGATATTCTGTAATATGCAGTGCCCTTTTCGGAATCAGTTATTACAGATTGGGAGAATATAATTATCCTCTGGTTGTTTTATCTGCCATTATCATCGGCGCCGTTCTGGCATTTCTGTATTATAATTTATCGAATTACAGAACCAATAAAATATTTATGGGCGATACGGGTTCTATGCTTTTAGGATTTCTTCTTGCCTTTACTTCTATTTGTTTTATCGATATTTTTATCGACAAAAAACTTCCCGGAGTTCCAAGATATCATCTTCAGTCTGCTCCGGTAGTAGCGGTAGCGATATTAATTCTGCCCATTGTGGACACCCTGAATGTTATCATTGTAAGATTAATTAATAAAAAATCGCCATTTGATGCAGATAAAAACCATATCCATCATAAATTGCTGAAGCTTAATCTTACACACAGAAGATCAAGTTTTTATATCGTTGTGTATTACCTTTTTATTGTAACAGTAGCTTATTATTTCAGACATATAAATGTAAATCTTCTATTACTGATTATACTTTTCCTGGGTTTTTTAGGAGCTTATATTCCAGATTTTATTTATCTTTTGAAGAATAATAAAAAGACTATCAATTAAATCTTTACTTTTGCAAACAACTTGAAAAATATGATGAAGAATTGTAAGCATTTATTACTTTTAGCCCTGCCGCTTTTAATCACCACCTCTTGTATCACTACAAAAGATGTACGATATATGCAGCCCAGTGAAAGCCTTGTTATTAACGAAGAAGGTTTGATCCCTTATAACATTCCGGTTTACAGAATTACGAAGAACGATATTTTGAACCTTAATATTGTGACAACTCCTAAAGGAGACGCCGCCCAGTTTTATTCTTCCATGAATACTTCCGGATCTGCCACAGCGCCTTCTACAAATACGATTGCTACGGGAGGAGGAATGATGTCTTCCGGTGGAGGAAATACAGGTGGAAATGTGGTTTTCTATTTTAATGGTCTTAAAGTAGATGCCAACGGAGATATTAACGTTTTTGGTATAGGATTTATAAAAGCAGAAGGAAGAACCATTGCAGAAATCAGCAGTGAAATTCAGGATAAGGTTAATGAAAATTTTCAGGAGGGTAAATCTGAAGTACGTTTAAACACCAACGGAATTACATTCTATGTTTTAGGAGATGTAGAAACAACGGGAGTTACCGGCGAAAAAGTAGTTCATAAAAATACGCTTACCATTACGGAAGCTTTAGCAATCAGTGGTGGATTAAACAGAACGGTTGATCGTAAAAATATCGTAATTCACAGAAAATTACCGGAAGGAATTAAAAAAGCGATCATCGATCTTACTCGTGAAGATGTTATGAATTCTCCTTACTATTACGTACAAAACGGAGATGAAATCTATCTGAATACAAGAGCGAAAAGTCTGAACGGATTGGGCAAAGATCCTATCCAGACCTTAACAACAGGAGTTTCAGTGATTACCACTGCATTGTCGATCTATCTACTTCTAAAAAACCTTTAATATTATGATTCCAGGAAAAGAAACAAAGGTAGAAAAAGCAGATTCGCAGAAAGATAAGCACGGAAGTTTCGCTTTATTCGATATTGAACACTTTTTACGCAGAGTGCTGAGAAACTGGTACTGGTTTGTATTAATGTTTTTTATTGGCTACGGAATTTCATGGATGTACAGTAAATATTATGCCCAGAATATTTATGCCTCCAACTTATCTTTAAGTATTTCCAATAATACTTCAAGCTACTTTACACCAAGCCAGTCTATTAACTTCATCTGGGGACAGGGAGGAAATCAGGACGGAGTTTACCTTAAAAAAATGCTTTTATCCAGAACCCACAATGAATTTCTGATTAAAGAGCTTGATCTGTTTGTAAATTATTCTACAAAAGGAGTCATCAAATCAACCTATCTGGATAAAGACGACTCTCCTGTTTTTTTACAGATCGACAGAAAGCACGGTCAACAGGTAAATTATCCAATTACTCTGGTTCCAAAAGGAGGAGACTCCTATGAAGTGATTTTGCCGGAAGAAGGACAATCGCCCAATCTGTATAGTTTTGAATCTGAAAGTTATACAACCATTAATCCGTTTGAAAGACCTGCCAATAAAATTATTCGTGTAGGAGATTGGTATACCTCACCTAATCTGAGATTCAGGCTGTTAAAAAATCCTGTAAAACCGAAAATTAAATTAACCAATATTATTGTCAACTTAAATACTGTTAACCAGACCGTTAATGATATTGTTTCTACTATTAGTGTGGAATTTGATAAGGAGATTAATACGATTATGATAATCAGCAAGACCGGTTATAATCTTAACAGTACGGTGAACTTCCTTAATATGTCTGTAAAACAGCTTCAGAAAAAAAGACAGGCAGATAAAGTTTTGGTAGATCAGAATACCAATGTCTATTTAAAGGAAAATCTGGATAATATCAGAAAAAAATTAGACTCGAGTGCTAATGTTCTGAATTACATGAAAACAACAGAAAAGCTGTACGATATTAAAGACAGGGATGAAAAGTCTTTAACAGAAATAAAAGATCTTGAAGCAAAGAAGGCAGATATTGAAAGCAAAATAAGCTCTCTGAATCAGATTAAAAACAGCTTGGAAAGCCAGAATTTTGAAAAAATGATCAGTACCAATGCTGCAGGTTTTCAGGATGGACTTTTCAGTGCTTCTGTAGCAGAGCTAAAAGCTTTATATCTTAAAAGAAGGGAAATGGCTTTAATCTACAAGCTAAATTCTGAACCGATGAGAGAAATCAACAGACTGATTGATGAAGCAAAGGTTAGTTCAAATGGGGCTTTAAGAAATTATTATACAGCATATTACACGGAAATTAATAAAATTAACCAAAAAGTTGGGGATGCAAATTCCGAACTGGCAACATATCCTGAAAAGCAGAGAAAATATTTAGATGCAGAGAGAGGATATAACATGATTGAAGCTACTTATAACAGTTTACTGACGAGACAGAATGATACTCAGCTAAGAATGGCAGCAAACCAATCGGACATCAGCGTAATCGACCCTGCTAAAAATGTAGGACAGCCGCCGATAGGTCCTAATGTAAAGGCAACAAAAGCGGCAATCATCGGAGGACTTCTTGCTTTGCCGTTACTGTTTATTCTGCTGGGTGAGATACTGGACAGCAAGATCAGAAACATTAAAGAATTACTTAATGCAACTAAAATTCCGCTTCTTGGAGTTATCGGAAACAACAGTCATGAGAATATGCTTACTGTTCTGGATCAGCCAAAATCTTCCGTTTCAGAAGCTTTCAGGGGAGTTAGAGCCAATGTAAGATTCTTATCCGGAGAAAATGGAGGAAGTAAGGTTATTTTGGTAACGTCCTCAGTTGGAGGCGAAGGAAAAACCTATGTCTCTATTAATTTAGCTTCTGTTCTGGGATTAAGTGATAAGAAAACCATCCTTTTGGGAATGGATTTAAGAAAGCCTAAGATTTTCGGAGACTTTAAGATTGATAATAAATTCGGAATTTCAAACTATCTTACAGGAGAAGTGGAAATGAGCCAGATTATCAACAAAACAAGAATTCCGAACCTTGATGTGGCGACTTCGGGACCTATTCCTCCGAATCCGTCCGAGTTATTGATGAGTGATAAAAATATCAAGTTCATTGAAGACCTTAAAAAGATGTATGATTTTATCATTATAGATTCTCCTCCGGTAGGTCTTGTTGCAGATTCTTATGAACTGATGAAGCACTCAGACGCCAATATTTATGTAGTTCGTCATGAATATACGGAGAAATATATGCTGAAAATGATTACAGAAAAATATCATGGCGGAGAAATAGGGCACTTAGGTCTTGTGTATAACGACTACAATACAAAGCAGGGTTATGGTTACGGATACGGCTATGGATACGGTTATGGATATGGTTATGGCTATTTTGATGAAGACAAAAATTACAAAGAACCAATGCTGATAAGAATTAGAAATAAAGTACAGTCATTATTCAATAAAAAATAATACATTTAAGCCCTCATTTAATGGGGGTTTATTATATCATGATAATTTTCATTCTATTAAAAAAAGAATAAATTTGCTAGTTTGTCGTTTACTTTATAACAAATTATGTTTTTTTGTTTATTTTTAACTAAACATTAAGATTATCATTAATATAAAAAAGTTTTATATTTGCAAAAATTAAATTTTAAAATAACCATAAATCCATATTCTTTTATGAATAGAAAATTATTGTTTAGCTTCCTTGCCGCTCTAGGAACTGTGGTAAGTGTTAAAGCACAAAGAAACGAACTTGGAGTTCGTCTAGGTATGAGTAACCTAGTTGGGGATATAGGGAGAACGAATTATATTTTACAAAAGCCATTGGATTTAAGTAAAGCGTCAGATTGGGGTGTTCCTTTTTATGGTGGAATTTTATACAGATTTAATTTTAATCCTCACCAGACTGTAAGATTGGATCTTGGATATAATCAGATCCAGTTCAACGATAAGGTGGCGAAAGAAGAATATAGAAAAAACAGAAACTCATTCGGGAAAAATAATGTTTACGAAGCAAGCTTAGTCTTCGAATATAATTTCTTCCCGGTAAACAACGAGCAGAAAAGTATGGTAAGCCCATATATTTTCGGTGGGGTGGGAGCTTTAATGTTCGATGCGCCTAAAGCTACGTTAGTTAATGATTTCAGAAGAGATGCAGATGGTGTGGCGCAGGCTCCAATTAATGAGCTGGATTTTACAACAACTCCGGTGTATTCTACAGGAACCAAAACTACAATGCATATTCCTTTTGGAGTAGGTTTAAAATATAAATTTAATTATAACTGGGCAATTTTTGCAGAAGCTACATTCAGATATACGCTTACGGATCAGTTGGATTACAGCAAAATTCAAAGCAAGGATGTAGTGGCTACATATAACGGAGATATTCTGAGCCCCGTTACAGGCGGATCTCTTTTGCAGACAGATGCTTATTATGTAGTGTCTAAAGAAAGAGAAGCTGCAATTATAGGAGAAAGGAACGTTGGAGACTTTAAGTCTAAAGACTGGATAAATACAGTGAGTCTTGGGCTTACTTATTCGTTTGGAAGACCTCCATGTTATTGTGATTAATATGTCGTTGATAAAAGATAAAATAGATCCTGAGAATTTACCACAGCATGTGGCTATCATCATGGATGGTAACGGAAGATGGGCAAAATCTCGTGGCGAAGAAAGAACTTTTGGTCACAAGAATGCCATTGATGCGGTAAGAAATGCCATAAATGCGTGTAATGAGATACATATTCCGTATTTAACTCTTTATACCTTTTCTTCGGAAAACTGGAACCGTCCGGCAGAGGAAGTAAATACTTTAATGAATTTACTTGTAGAAACCTTATTGCTTGAAGCGGAAGAAATTTTCAGCAAAGGGTTAAGAATGCACGTTATTGGAAATCTCGAAAAACTTCCCTCACTGGTAAAAGATCAGCTTTTACGTGTGGTGGAACTTACAAAAGAAAACACAAAAGGCAATTTGGTACTGGCAATCAGCTATGGTTCGCAGCATGAAATACTAAATGCCGTTAAAAGCATCAGCGAAGACGTAAAGGAAGGAAAGGTAGACATTGAAGACATCGATGAAAAATTATTCGAAAGTCACCTCTACACAAAAGATTTTCCACCCGTAGATCTTTTAATAAGAACCAGCGGTGAGATCAGAATCAGTAATTTTCTCCTTTGGCAGATCGCCTATGCAGAACTGCAGTTTTTAAACGTTCTGTGGCCGGATTTTTCAAAAGATATTTTCTTTCAGTGTATTGTAGATTATCAAAACAAAGAAAGAAGATTCGGTAAAACCGGAGAACAGATAAAAATTCAGTAAAATTTAAGAAAAGAAAGACTACGATAAAATGAAGTTTAGACTATTACCCATCATTATGTTTGTTGCTTCTGCACATTTTTATGGACAGGTAACTCCACAGGACAGCACACAGGTGAGCAAATCTGTACAAGCAGAAAACCAAGCAGGGACGTACACCTTAAAAGACATCGTTGTAGATGGGGTTAAAAAATATACGCCGGCTCAGATCCTGAGATTTACAGGTCTGGTAAAAGGAGAATCAGTAGATATTCCGGGGCAGAAAATCAGCAATGCGGTAAAAAAACTTTGGGACACTCAATCTTTTTCTGAAGTAGAAGTGTATGTGCAAAGTATTGAAGGCGAAACCGTTATTCTGAAATTTTATCTGCAGGATCTGAAGGATCTTGGAGAGGTTAAATTTACGGGTAAAGGAATCGGAAAGTCCAAAAATGAAAAAATGGCTAAAGACAATAATCTGAAGCCGGGAACAAAAATTACACAGAACTTAGTTTCAAGTCTTAAAACAAATGTTCCGAAAGATTTCATTAAAAAAGGATATGCAGATGCTAAAATTTCCATTCAGGAAAAAGTAAATGCAGGAGATCCTAATTTAGTAGACTGGACGATTAATGTAGATAAAGGCAAAAGAATCAAGATCGATCATATCGAATTCGAAGGAAATCAGTATGTATCCGACAGAAAACTTAGAAAAAAAGCCTTTAAAGAAACAAAACAAAAAAGATTTGGTATTGGCGGAATCCTGAAATCTTCAAAATTCATTGAAGATAAATATCAGGAAGACAAGCAGAACCTGATTAATTATTATAACTCTTTAGGTTATAGAGATGCTGCCATTGTTTCAGACTCTGTTTGGAGAAACAAAAGAAACAATTACGAGATCAATGTAAAACTTAAGGAAGGAAAACAGTATTACATCGGAGATATTACGTTCACCGGAAATACTGTATATTCTACAGACTATTTGCAAAGACTTTTAGGATACAAAAAAGGTGAGATTTATGATGCGGTAGGTTTCAACAAAAAAGTAGGGGAAGACGGAGGAAAAGAGGATGATTCTGATATCAAATCCGTTTATATGAACAACGGTTATCTTTTCTCAAATGTTACACCGGTCGAAAAATCGGTAGATGGAGATAAAATTAATCTTGAAATCCGCATCAATGAAGGTGAAAAAGCAACTTGGAATAAAGTAACATGGGAAGGGAATACAACTACCCATGACCACGTTATCCTCAGAGCTTTAAGAACAAAACCAGGAAATTTATTTGCTAAAAGTGATATCAAGAGAACATATTTCGATTTAGCAGGAATGCAGTTTTTTGATCCTCAACAGGTTGGACAGGATATTCAGCCGAATCAGCAGGATAATACGGTAGATATCAACTGGAAGCTGGTTGAAAAAGGTTCTTCACAGGTTCAGTTACAGGCAGGTTACGGAGGTAACAGCTTCATCGGAACTTTAGGATTGACATTCAATAACTTCTCGTTAAAGAATTTCCTTAAATTCAAAGACTTTAAGCCGGTTCCTCAAGGTGACGGACAGACGTTGTCTCTTCAGGCACAGGCTGGACAATATTTCCAGAATTACGGAGTTTCATTTACAGAACCTTGGTTGTTCGGAACTAGACCGACTGCACTTTCTGTAAGTTTGAACAATTCCCGAGTAAAATATTCTGATGTTTACGGAAATGCACAGAAGCTTAACATATTCTCGGCTTCCGTAGGTTTAAACAGATTATTAAAATGGCCGGATGATTATTTCTCATTGTATACAGGTCTTCAGTACCAGAAGTATGACTTTAAGAACTATCCGTTCCAGTTTGGTGATGCTACAGAATATTATGGTTCTGCCAACAACTTAAGTATCAACTTAGGATTAAGCAGAAACTCTGCAGGTATCGACCCGATTTTCCCGACAGTAGGTTCAAACATAGACCTTTCGGTGAAATTTACATTGCCATATTCTGCATTCAACAATAAAGATTATTCTACTTTAAGTCCTACAGAGAAATACAAGTGGATGGAATTCTATAAAGTGAAGTTCAAAGCAGATGTATACAATGAAATTATTGGAAAATTGGTATTGAGATCTTCTGCGGAAATGGGCTTCATGGACGGATATAACTCTAAATTGGGAGCACCGCCGTTTGAAAGATTCTATGTAGGAGGTACAGGTTTATTCGGAGGTAGATATGATGGTAGAGAATTAATTCCGTTAAGAGGTTATGAAAATGCTTCTACCTACGGAGGAACTTCTGAAGATATTACTCCAACAGGAGGAGGTACTATTTATAACAGATTTACGTTAGAATTAAGATACCCGATTTCATTGAACCAGACTGCAAAAATTTATGCATTAACGTTTGCGGAAGGAGGTAACGTTTGGAATTCTTGGGGAAATTATAATCCATTCCAATTGAAAAGATCAGTAGGTATCGGTGTAAGAGTATATATGGGAGCATTTGGTTTAATTGGATTTGATTTCGCTTACGGATTCGACAAAACAGTTTCAGGAACTGAGCCTTCTGGATGGAAGACACACTTCTTGATGAACCAATCATTATAATCCACCCTATGAAAAATTTTAGAATTGTTTTATCATTTGTTTTATTCCTGCTTTTCGGTTTAAGCAATGCACAGAAAGTAGGCGTTGTAGATACCGAATACATCCTGAATAAAATGCCTCAATATAAAGAAGCCGAAGCAAGACTGAATGCACAGATTGACACATGGCAGTCCGAACTTCAGAACCTTCAGTCTGAATACGAAAGAAAAAGATCTGCTTTTGAAAGTGAAAAAGTTCTTTTAATCGGAGATCAGCTTAAATTGAGAGAAAAAGAAGTAATGGATCTGGAAAAAAACATCAAAACAACAACGAGTTTACGTTTTGGTGCCACCGGAGAAATAAAGAAACTGAGAACAAATCTGGTTCAGCCTTTTCAGGATCAGATCTGGGAAGCTATCAAAACAATGTCTGAAAAGAACGGTTTGGCGATAGTTTTAGATAAAACAAGCAATAATGTTATTTTTCTTCAGAAAAGATCCGACTATTCGGATAAAGTTTTAGCAATCTTATTAAAAGATGCTGAACCCAAAGAAAAAGGCAAAACAAAAAAATAAAAGTTTAACTTTTATTACATTTACAAATCTAAAAACAAAATTAAATTATTTATTTACCAGTTATGAAAAAATTAAGTGTATTATTTGCAGCGGTAATGATGGTTGTATCGGTAGGTATGGCAAAAGCTCAAAAAATTGCAACTTTAGATGTTATAGGAATTCTTAACGCAATGCCTGAAAAGAAAAAAGCAGATGCGGATCTTAAAACTTTCTTAGATACTAAACAGGCAGAAATCAAGAAAAAAGCAGATGCAGGACAGGCTAAATTAAAGCAGTATTCTGAAGAAGCTCCAAAGAAAACAGCTGAAGAAAACAAAGCAAGAGAAGCAGAATTGGCAAAAATGCAGGAAGAAATCCAGCAGATGAACGATAAAGCTCAGAAAGATTTCGTGGCTAAGCAGGATCTTGCTTACGAACCAATCGAGAAAAAACTGAACGAGGCTGTGTCTAAAGTAGCAAAAGCTAACGGTTATGACTATATAATGGATGCAAATTCTTCTGCATTCGTATTCAAAGGAGGACCAGATGCTACAGCTGCAGTGAAAAAAGAATTGAATATTCAGTAATTTTTTAGAAATTAATAAATATTTATAAACATGAACCATCTCACTTCGAGGTGGTTTTTTTATTTTTGCGGAATGGAAAAAGAAGTATCAACCACGGTAAAGGTCAGATTCAGCGACTGCGATCCCATTGGTCATTTAAACAACGTGAAATATCTGGACTATATGTTCAATGCCAGAGAAGATCATGTGGAAACATTTTATGGTTTCACCTATGAAGAATACACCAAAATGACGGGGTGCACGTGGATTGCAATTCAGAATGAAATAGCCTATTTAAAGGAAGTACGGTATAATACCTCGGTTGTTATCAGCAGCAAGACCATTGAAGTGGCAGACAGAACGGCAAAAGTAGAAATCCTGATGAAAAGTTTAGACGAAAAAACAATTCATGCAGTATTATGGGTTACGGTAATCTACTTCAATGTTAAAACCAGAAAATCGGAAGTACACCCCGAAGAAATTAAAGAAACATTCAATAAGTTTTATGTAGATTTGGAACAGAAAGATTTCCAGTCGAGAGTTAAATATTTAAGATCACAAAACGCGAGAAACTCATGATGAAAAAAATTTTAGTAGTAGGAGGAAACGGGCAGTTAGGAAACTGCATCAGAAAAATTGCTCCGGATTTTGAGCTGGATTATGAATTCATTTTTACAGATTCGCAGACTTTAGATATCACCAACGAAGATCAGATCAATACTGTTTTTACAGAAAATAAACCGGATTACTGTATCAATGCTTCAGCGTACACAGCAGTAGATCTTGCAGAAACTGAAAAAGAAAAAGCCTTTGCGGTAAATGCAGAAGGTGTTGCTTCCCTTGCACAGGCGTGTAAAGATGCTAAAACAACGTTTATCCACGTTTCCACAGATTATGTCTTTGACGGAGAAACCAATTTAAGTTATTCCGAAGACGATTTCACAAGTCCGATCGGAGTGTACGGCGAATCCAAATTAAAAGGAGAAGAACTTGCACTGGAAATTAATCCGAAAACCATTATTTTAAGAACTTCATGGCTGTATTCCGAGTTCAATAAAAATTTTGTGAAAACAATGCTCAATCTTTTTTCTCAGAAAGACGAATTGGGAATTGTGGCAGATCAGTTCGGGCAGCCTACCAATGCAAACGATCTGGCTGAAGCCATCATGGACATCATTGAAGCAAAAGAAAAAAAATACGGCGTTTTCCACTTCTCAAACTATCCCGAAACAAGCTGGTTTGAATTTGCTGAAAAAATAGCTGAATTTTCTAAATCTTCAGTTAAATTAAATCCTTTAACTACCGAGCAATATCCTACTCCGGCAAAAAGACCGAAAAGAAGCACGATGTCTCTCGATAAAATTGAAGAAGTTTATAAAATCGAACCCAAATATTGGGAAAATAGTCTCGAAGAATGCGTTACCATTCTTACACAATAATATATATAGAATGAAAAATCTCATCATTGTTGCTTTCGCTTTTCTTACCCAGCTTTGCAGCGCACAAAATGTGTATCTTACGAAAGTTCAAAAAACGAAAGAGAATACCGATAAATTCCTGTACAAAATTAATGAAGAAATAAAAGATGCCGAATATTTGGGCGAAGTCGAAGTTCAGGGATTCTGGAAATACGACGATGAAGTTTTTTCATTAGTGTATAAGAAGGCAAAAGAAATCGGAGCCAATGCATTTTCATGGAAACCTTTTGAAAATATTGATGGAACTCCCCAGAATTTCAATCCTTCCAATTACAGATTAAATCTTTATTTTCTTCCAAAAGATCAATTCAAAGATCAGACAGGATATATGTACATTTTCGCTTCTTCAGAAAAAAATCAGAAAATTGCGATCAATAAAACCGATTATGTACTTTCACCAAGATCATACTTAAAACTGAAAACGGTTTCCGGTGAAGTCTATACAATTTCAACTAAAAAGTTATTAGGCTCAACCATCAAAATTCAGCCTAAAGACAATAGTTCTAATCAGTATTTTCAGATTTCGGCTACAAAAATAAAATCAGACGAAAGCGGAGTAGGCGGACTTAATCTAAAAAGTGGCGATATCATCGGTCTCGAAAAATCCTACGGAGAATTTTTAAGCACCATATATAATAAAGAAAAGCAGAGTAATTAAACTCTGCTTTTTCATTTATAAATAATTTCCTTGCCTCCTCAAAAAACTTTTCTTCTTCATCTTTTTTCTCAGCCCACAAACTCCTTTCTCTCCAACACTTCCACCCTCAACCCTTTCATTTTCCCATTCAATGCAACAAAATTTTTCTTCAGAACTCAATATTTCCGTCTGTCTTCCATGATTTCACTGTCCGTTCAACGGTTTTTCAGAATTAAAACTATCAAATCGATTAATGTGGAAAACTGTAAATACCCATATAAACATAAATAAACCAGTATTTTATGATATAAATTTACCCACAATAAGCATTTCAGCGTAAATATTATGTTAAATATATTTGGAAGAGGAAGGTTAAAGTCTCTATCTTTGCCCCACTGAAAACGAGAGAGGATCAGTAAGCGCAAAAGAGCTTTTAGACAAGCATATAATTTACGATTCCTGAAAAGAGGCGATACGTCTTTTTTAAGAGATCCTGGTATTTTCCTTCATTATTTTAAAATAAAAAAAACTTAAAATAAAACTTGCGGGAATAAAAAAGATCAGTATCTTTGCAGTCCCTAAACGGGGAAGCGCAGGAGTGGATGATTGAGGTTTAGAGAGGAGTTAAGGTTACAGAAAAAAAACTTTAAAATTTTCTTTCAAAACATTTGGTCAGATGAAAATAAGTTATTACTTTTGCACTCGCAAATACGAAACAG
>NZ_JAULSJ010000030.1:0-51728 GCF_030518295.1 Chryseobacterium urinae
CAACACAGTACCTTTTGTGGTTAATTCTGAAATTATTTAAAAGCTTATTCAGGTTTTTCGTTTTCAGCCTGAGTAATTTTGAACTTTTTAGAAACGATCATAATAATTACTCCTGCAATCATGAACGGAATAGATAAAACCTGACCGGTGTTTAATCCTCCAAACTGGATAAATTCGTCACCTTGCGGCTCTTTCAGGAATTCTACAAAGAATCTGATTGCCCAAAGAATAATAAAGAACAATCCGAATAACCATCCCTGCTGATATTTTTTGTTGGTTTTTCTGTACAGAATCCACAGTAAAACGAAAAGGCAAACATATCCGAAAGCTTCAAATAACTGTGAAGGATAGCGCGGAACTGTTACACCATATTCACTGCTCTGCTGTGGGAAAAGCAATGCAAAAGGAGAGTTGGGATCAACTGGTTTTCCGATGATTTCAGAGTTGAAAAAATTTCCCATTCTCACAAAAGCACCTCCCAAAGCAACCACAATTCCCAATCTGTCGTACACCCAGAAAGGATTTTTTCTGATGATTTTAAATGAATAATATAGAGTGGTGAAAATTAGAGCGATCGTTGCACCGTGACTCGCCAGTCCTGAAAATCCGGTGAACTTCAAACCGTTTTTAGTACTGATTGGTAAAAATACACTCCAGAAATCTTCTTTGAAAAGTTCGGGCTGATAAAAAATAACGTGCCCCATTCTTGCTCCCAAAATGGTTCCCAATAAAGTCCATGTGAAAAGCGGTTCTAAATATTTCTGGTTTACATTATCGATTTTAAAGATTCTGTTCATTAAAATATATCCGAAACCGAATGCAAAAATGAACATCAGACTGTAAAAATGAAGCGTAACAGGTCCCAACTGAATTCCCTTTGTGGGATCCCAGATCTTAAAAGGAGTTTCCAGACTGATGTTGTCTGATTCTGTAAGAGGTTTTGCTGTTTTTACTGCATATTTAAAGCTTCCGAGATTTTCTTTGGTTGCCGCCGCATCAATCACTTTAAAATTCTTGTCTAAAAGCTGATAATGAACAAGTTTATATTTCGTCAGTGTCGCAATACTGTAATTTACATAAACAGGTTCGAAATTAGACTCATTCAGAATAACAAGCACATTTTCTTTGATGGGTTTGTCGGCAAATTCATTCAGATCCTGAATTTCAGTGGTCGAATAAATTTTTACCGGAACATCCGTAGAGTTTACTTTTAAAGTTCCGTCGGACATTCCGTCCGGATAATTCTGCGCAACAAGACACTGGGTAATGAACGCAAAAATGACGAGATACATTCTGAAAAAAATATTACTCATTGTTATTTTTTTAGTAGTTGTTTATTTTAAATTTTACTTTTTTGGCGGTACAGGATCATATCCGCTTCCTCCCCACGGATGACATCTTGAAATTCTCTTCGCACCCAGCCAGAATCCTTTAAAAATACCATGCACCTGAAGCGCTTTCACCATGTAATGCGAACAGGTAGGCTCATAACGGCAGTTTTTGGGAAGCAGGGGCGAAATAAACCACTGGTAAAATCTGATGAGAATTACCAAAGGAAAAGTGATGATTTTATTGAATGTAAGTTTCAAAACAATGCAAAAATAGGGTAAAAAATTGAAAATTAGTTTAAATTTGTTAGAAGTTTCGGGACGGTAAAAGTCTGTTCGGAGGATTGTTTTTTAATCTCTGCCGAATTTCTGTTCTTTATTCATTCTATTAAAAATGATTATCGTTCCGGAAGATTTACATTAATATTTTACTTTTTAAATCTGAAATTTTGAACCAAAATATTCCATTAGCTGAAAAATTAAGACCCAAAACACTGGACGATGTTCTCGGGCAGGAACATTTAACCGGAGAGAAAGGCACGATCCGCAAAATGCTGGAAAACAATTCCCTGAATTCTCTGATTTTCTGGGGACCTCCCGGAACCGGAAAAACCACTTTGGCGGAAATTATTTCCGAAAAGTCGGGAAGGAAATTCTATAAGCTTTCTGCCGTTTCTTCGGGAGTGAAAGATGTTCGTGATGTAATTGAAGATGCCAAAAAGCAGAATCTCTTTTCCGGAAAATCGCCGATTTTGTTTATTGATGAAATTCACCGTTTCAATAAATCTCAGCAGGATTCTCTTCTTCATGCTGTAGAAAAAGGCTGGATTGTTCTGATTGGTGCGACAACCGAAAACCCGAGCTTTGAAGTGGTTTCGGCTTTGCTTTCCAGAAGTCAGGTCTACGTTTTAAAAGCATTAACTTATGAAAAACTGGAAGAACTGATTGATACAGCTTCCGAAAAATTCAATCAGGATGAAAAAACATCGTTCAAAATCATTGAAAAAGAAGCTTTTATCCAATATTCGGGAGGTGATGCAAGAAAGCTGATTAATTCTGTGGAATTGGTTTTAAATCAATATAAAAATTCCAAAAAATCAGAAATTAAAAATGAAGATGTGCTTGAAGTTTTGCAGGAAACAATGGCGCTTTACGATAAAAACGGAGAACAGCATTACGATATTATTTCGGCTTTCATTAAATCCATGCGCGGAAGCGATCCGAACGGTGCGGTGTATTGGCTGGCAAGAATGATTGCAGGAGGAGAAGATATTAAATTTATTGCAAGGAGAATGCTGATTCTGGCTTCCGAAGATATCGGTCTTGCCAATCCGAATGCATTGGTGATCGCCAACAACTGTTTTCAAGCAGTGAACGTGATCGGAAATCCTGAAGCAAGAATTATCCTGAGTGAAACGGCGGTTTATCTTGCGGTTTCACCAAAGAGCAATTCAACGTACATGGCGATTAATGAAGCTTTGGCATTGGTTAAAAGAACAGGAAATCTTCCCGTTCCTTTACACTTAAGAAATGCACCTACAAAACTCATGAAAGATCTGGACTATGGGAAAGAATACAAGTATGCGCATTCGTATGAAGGCAACTTTGTAGATCAGAGTTTTCTTCCGGAAGAAATTAAAGAGGTAAAATTGTACGAACCGGGAAACAACGCCACCGAAAAGAAGATCTACGAAGAATTAAAGAAAAAATGGAACAATAAATACTGAAAATCTTCATTAACCGCAAAAGTTCCAAAAGACAAACATCATAAATAACCTCAGTTCGGGATAATAAATAAATTTAAAAAAATTGATTTATAGCATTGTATTAATTTATCGCAAAGAAAAACAAAAGATTTTTTTACTTATTGAAAGTTGGTAAGCTAAACAAAGGCACTTCGTTTATTTAGAAAACACAAAAATGGTATTACTTTGATCAATTTTACGCCTTTGTATATCTTAAAAGTTGAATTCTTGATAATTGAATCTCTTTGTTTAACCTTGCGGTTAAGAAGACTTATCCCGAACTCAGGTTAAATAATAAGAATATTTAAAGTTCTCAAAAGAAAAGCTTTAAGCAATATTACTGAAAAAGGATGCTCAAATTGGGCATCCTTTTCTTTAAATATGATCTGAGAAATTACTTTTTAGCAGTCGTTACCGATACCATTTTCTTACCGTTGTTAGTAACAACCTGCGCATTATTGATGATGTCTCCGTATACCATCGTTTTTGTATTGGTAAACTCGTATCCGTCAATAAGTACCGGTGTATCTGCAGGAAGCCCGAACTGCGCATTCAGTTCGTTTACAGGCATTCTGTCTAATACAGGCTGATTGCTTTTCAGTTTGTATTCTACCAATCCGTTATCTGCAATATAATCGAATTTTTTAAGGTTCTGCGGAAGTTCTGTTGAAGATTTGTAAGCTTTAGAGCTTTGTACAGAACTTTTATAATGAGTATTAAACATATCTACCGTTCCTACAATATCATTTGCCACTGCAAATTTTGTAGCTGTATTCTTCTGAGCAAACAGCGTAGCAGAAGATAATAATAAAAAAGAGTAGAGAATTTTTTTCATAATGTTTCTTGAATAAATGACTATTAAAAACTTGATAAATATAGGTATTTTTTACAAAATGTAAATAAAAATTCATAATATTTTAACGATTGTTTATCGATAAAAGTTTTTGTAAAACTATAAATTTTCAGTTTCCGGCTTATCTTCTTTCGTTTCCACCAGATTTTTAATGATTTTCTTAAGCCTTTGAAACAGAAATGAACTTAACAATAATATGACGCCCAGAATGATAAAAGCTATAATTCTGGATACGTTATCCATTTCCCAGACATCATAGAGATACAGTTTCAGGATGGTAACGGCAACCAGTGCAAAACCGATTTTGCTGTATTCTGAAATATTATTCTTCAATCCTCTGTAAATAAAAATACAGGAAAGAACCGCCCAGATAATAGGAAGATAAAGAAGACCGAAGTGTTTTCTTAAAGCTTGGATGTCTGATGTTTTTTCGGCATTCAGCAAAATATAAATGTTGTACAATTCGAAGCTTAATGCAGTGATAACAGCAAGAGAAATCATCCAGTAAGATAATTTTACAGTTAAGAAGTGAGATCGTGGCAACACTTTCAGCATAATATAAATGAATGGAACCCAATAGAGAAGATAAAGTCCGTAAAAGGCAGAAGATACTTTATGCAGCAGAAAATTGGAAACAATTCCCGGACCTGAAATTACCGTATCCAATATAATCAATACACAGAAAAGATAAATAAGATTGGTTTCCGCAGGTTTCGGCATTTCCAGTTTTTTCCTGAACAGCAAAATGGTAAAAATATAGTACAGCGAAAAAATGATTCCGACACTGAAGATTACAATCCACGGTTGTGCAGAAAGATGATACATGATCTCCAGAAGGATTGCAAAATAGATCACGCTGTAGCTTAATATTAAAAACAAATATTCAAAAAAATCATTGATTTTATCATCGTGACCGGGATGTTTTCTCAGTAAAAATAAATTGAAAAATGTAGTAACCAACGTCACAGAACTTGTAAGAAATACAGGATTGAAAACGATATTCAGGCTTTTTGCATCGATATATTCTGTCCAGGTGATGATCTGTGCAATGATGACCAAAGGAAAGAGAACATTAAAGCATTTTCTGAAAATTTCAAGGTTGGTTTTCTTCCATATATATAAAAGGAGTGTTGCTTCAATAGCCCAAACACTCGTAATGAGATGGGTCTTGAACTGCAATGCAACAGCTAATGTTAAAAGACTCACTGTAATGGCTGCAAAAACAGAGTAGTTAATTCCAAAATTCTTCTGAGAATATTCCCTGAACAGTAAAACGGAATTCACCAAAGCAAAAATCAGCGGAAAAATAATCACCGGTTCATAGCCAAGCTGATCAAAAATATAAGCGAGTCCGATGATGTTGGTAAAGTTGATTAAGACAAGCATCAGAATATCGGATGAAGACATAACTTCTTTCCTGAAGTAATTTTTTAAGGCAAAAAAATAGAAAATAAGATACCCTGAAATATAGAAATAGATGCTAGTAAATTGCGTAGTTTCAAAAGTCCAGTAGAAAAGATAAACATACGTAAAGATAAAAGCGATCCATCCGATACTCTTCCAGTTTTTAAGAAAAGCAACGGCAAGCATTCCAAGATTAAGAACGGTAATGTAGGTAAACAGAAACAGATAGTTGCTATGTCCGGAACTTACCATTAATGGAGCTAAAAATCCTCCGAATAAAGAGAAAATAATCAGAATTTCACTTTTATAATAATAGGAGAGCGCAATACTCATTAATGTAATCAGGCAGGTTACGGAAAATGCAGTATTCTGGGAAAACAGATGATATTCGCGGAAAGCGATCGTTACCGTAAAGTACAACACAGCAATTCCGCCTCCGGTAATAATGGAAGAAAATACAGCATAGTTTTTCCTCAAAAAATGACCAAGCGAAATGATGATGGCTCCTAAAAAGAATCCGATTCCCACTCTCAACGTTTCCCCAATCCAGTTTTTATCAATCGCATATTTTACGAAATAGCCGATTCCTAAAACCAATGTGAAAATACCAATGATCGTTAAAGCATTCTGTTTCAGAAATTCAAATATGATATTCATCCAGTCCTTTCCTTCCTGTTCAGGAATAATATCCTGCTCTGCATGAAGTGTAGGTTCTGCATTCTGTACAGCCAAAGAAATTTTCTCGTGGTTTTCTTCTTTTACTTCCGGCTTTTCAGCATTTAATTTTGAACTCAGTTCTGAAACTTTTTCCTCCAGTCTGCTGATTTTGCTGTTCAGATGAGTAAAGATGATCAGAATACATAGAATGAGGAGAATAACGATCGAATAAATCATTTTTAGACTTTTGGTTATATCAAATATAACAATAAACTTAATGCCATATAATTAATCCGCCATCAACAGATGATATGGCGGATTAATTCTAAAGTAATATTTGAACTATAAAAAAAATTAATTGGATACTTTATAAATATAGAATGAACCAGTGCTTGAACCTAATAAACCTAAATCCAGCACAGAATTATTTGTAAGTCCGAAAGATATTTTGTCTCCTGCCTGAAGAGGGTATAAAGAATTAATGCTTCCTTCAGAAATTGTTAAGCTCACCAATCCCAGATTGATCCCGCTGAATTCTCTAGTATCGATAATTGTTCCTGTTCCGGCTCTGTTTCTTAAAATCGCAATACTTGGAGGTGTGGTAAGAACTCCGGACTGAAGCCCCGTTCCGTATCTGAAAGTAAAGCCAATGGCATAGATTCCTGCAGATGGAGCAGTATAACTACCATCGGAATCTGAGAAAAGAGATGAGGTTCCCGTTGTTTTTTCTGCCACTAAAAAGTTAACCGGTCTGAAACCGTTAGGCAGAATTCCGATATTAATAAGAGTAATTCCTGAAGTTTTTTTCGCAGAATATACCGAAGTATTTATTCCCGAATTAATAACATAATCTGAAATAACCTGTGGGGAAACCTGTACGACCTGAGCGTCTCCACCGGTATTCTGATTGACAGCAAGAACCTGATAACCCGGAAGAGTGGGAGCAGCAGGTGTTTGTCTGATTTTCATTGTTCCGTTAACATCAAGACTAGCCTGAGGATTCGGAGTACCAATACCAACCCATCCACTTTGAGAAAAAGCTAAAGTTGACATCGTCGCTAAAAGTAAGCTGTAGATTTTAGTTTTCATGCTATAAAATTTAAATTAGTTAATGGTTTTAGTCTCAGTTAGTTATTTTCAATTTACATCAAATAGTATGCAATAAATATGTTAAATGTTATTTTTTTTCAACAATTGATGAAGAATTATTAAAAAAACGCATTTATAACCCTGTTGTATTGCTTTTTTTGAAGATAAATTTCAATTATATTACATTATGAAAAATATGAAAATCAATATTTTATGAACATAATTATAGTAAAGTTAGTTTTTTTCCTGCTTACCACCAAAAATAACTTATTAAATCTCTTTAATATGAAATATTTTAAAAAATTTACAAATATGTACTTATAAATTAACTCGTTAGAATATATTCTCTGTAATTTCCTAAGAAATCTACCTCTACATTCAGTGCTTTAAGCTCTTCCAAAGCGTTTTTGTAAAGTGCTGATTCCCAGATTCCGGATACATTGATGTAAAAAAAGTAATTTCCCAGACCTGTTTTCAGCGTTCTGGATTCTATCTTGCTGAGGTTCATCTTTCTCCATGCAAAAACAGACAACACCTGATGAAGACCTCCCGCATGATCTTCCGGAAGGGTAATCAGCAGACCGGATTTTTCTCCCAAAACTTCCAGATTTTTATTATCATAAGTTTCCAGCTTTTTTGAAATAACAATAAATCTCGTATGGTTTTGTTCAAAATCCTGTATATTCCGGTGAATGATCTTCAGACCATATAAATTTGCAGCAAACTGATTCGCGACCGCGGCAAGATTTCTGTCCGAATGTTCAGAAACATGTTTTGCAGCAGCAGCAGTGGAAGAAAAGTCCTGTTTCGGGATTTCCTTGAATGTTTTATCCAGAAAATGAAAACTCTGCGCTAAAGCCTGCGGATGAGAATATATTTTTTCGATATTTGTTTCATCACATGTTGGATGAATCATCAGATGATGCGCAATCGGCATTACAGCTTCAGCCTGTATTTTTATATCCGGTGTTTTATAAAGATAATCCAGCGTCATGGAAACCGTTCCTTCGATGGAGTTTTCCAGCGGAACAACGGCTTTTTCAACCTCTCCGGCTTCTACCGCAGTAAAGCAGTCTAAAATATTGGTTTGTGGTAAAAGTTCTTCATTCGGGAAAAGCTGGGTGGCTGCAAGCTGTGTAAAACTTGCCTGCGGTCCCAAAAATGCAATCTTCATTATATCTCTGTTATTATTTATTTAAATATAGCGAAATTTATACGGTCCGCTAAAATTGGTATTCTAAAATTAGCCTTATAAACTAATGTTTTGTGTATTCTTTTGGTCTGAATTATTCCTTCCAGTTCTCCTCAATCAGTTTCATCAGATAATCCGGACACTTCACCACTTTGTTGGTTTTGGCATCCAAAAAGAAAAGAGTAGTGGAAGCTTCTGTGATTTTATTATTTTCTTCGTTGAAGATTTCATATTCAAATTCAATTCTCACTCCCGGAATTTTTTTTACGTACGTATGAATTTCTAATTTTTCATCATAAAAAGCAGGTCGCAGATACTTAATTTTATACTCCGAAACAGGCAGCCAAATTCCTTGATTTTCAATCTCATTATAAGACATTCCTATGCTTCGGAAAAGCTCCACTCTTCCAATTTCCAGATACTCGGCGTAGTTGCCGTAGTAAACGTATTTCATAGGGTCTGTTTCTCCGTAACGTACTCTTAATGAGTGTGTTGTGTGTATCATTTTAAGCTTCATTATATACATACAAATATATTTTTAAATAATCAATAACCACAATATTTTTTTTTGAAATAAAAAAATTAGACCTTTGTCGTCCTTCCAAAAAGTACTAACAACTAAGAATTAATCGGGGCATCAATTATGGATGAAAATTTAATGATGATATGGCAGAAGTGCCTTCAGTTCATGCGCGATAATCTCAACGCAGCTGAAGATAATTCTGATCTGAAAAAACTTGAAAAATCTTTCGATTTACTATTCGATAAGGTTCAGCCGATCTCATTGGTTGAAAACAACCTTACGCTTATGGTTCCGAGCGATTTTTACAAGGAATATATTGAGGATAATTACCTGTCCCTGCTTTCGGCTGCCCTGAAGAAAAATATAGGAAAAGGAGTGAAATTATGGTATTCTGTAATGGAGAACAAACCTGCCGGTTTGGAAAGACCTGTTACCATGAATATGAAAGGTAAATCTGTACCTACTCCGAAAGTGCAGGAAACAATGCCGCAAGGTTTTTCTGCCAATATCGTGAATCCTTTTGTGGTTCCGGGAATCCGAAAAGTAAATATTGATTCCAACTTAAAATCTGACTTCTCTTTCGATAATTATGTAGAAGGAGAAAGCAACAAATTTGCAGCTACTGTTGCAAGATCTATCGCTAAAAGACCGGGTGCAACGGCATTCAACCCATTATTTTTATACGGTGGTTACGGTGTAGGTAAAACGCACTTAGGACAGGCTGTAGGTCTGGAAGTAAAAAGCCAGTTTCCGGATAAAGTAGTTTTATATCTTTCTTCCGAAAAATTCATCCAACAGTTTATTTCGGCGGCAAAAGCACATAAACAGACCGAGTTTGCGAATTTTTATCAGATGGTTGATGTTTTAATCATTGATGATATTCAGTTCCTTTCCGGTAAATCTGCAACACAGGATAGCTTCTTCCATATCTTCGATCATTTGCATCAGAACGGAAAACAGATCATCCTTACTTCAGATAAAGCTCCTGCAGATATTCTGGATATTCAGGACAGGATTGTTTCCCGATTCAAATGGGGACTTTCTGCAGAGATCAAATCTCCGGATATTTCAACAAGAAAGCAGATTATCATCGATAAATTAAGCAGAGACGGAATCGTTCTTCCGGATGATATGCTGGATTTCCTTGCTGCGGAAGCAAAAACAAACGTGAGAGAACTTATCGGAATCATCAATTCTGTTATTGCTTACTCTACCATTTATAAGCAGGATCTGAGCTTAACTTTGTTGAAGGATACCATTAATAAGATTGCATCCAACCAGAAAAAAGTCATCAACATTCCTTATATTCAGGAAGTGGTTTGCGATTATTTCGGGATCAAAAAAGAGCAGCTTTTATCCAAAACAAGAAAAAGAGAAATTGCACTTCCAAGACAATTGGCGATGTATTTTTCTAAAGAGCTAACCAATGCCACTTTCACAAAGATCGGGGAAGAAATGGGTGGAAAAGACCATTCTACGGTAATGTACGCTTGTGATACCATCAAAGATGTTTCCAAGATCGACAAAGAAGTTAAAAAGTATGTGAAGGAATTGGGAGAGAGAATTAAACAGTAAGAAATAATTTAATTTAAATACAGAAAATGGAGAGTAATTTTATTCTTCATTTTTTTATTTAGTTTTGTTACCTGAAACATTAAAAACTGAGACTGAGATGAAAATATTAATGGTATGTCTGGGAAACATTTGCAGAAGTCCTTTAGCAGAAGGAATTATGAAAGCGAAGGCTCCTGAAAATTTTGTAATAGATTCTGCCGGAACCATTTCCATGCACGAAGGAAATCATCCCGACAAAAGAGCCATTAAAACCGCTTCAAACCACGGAATTGATATTTCGAAACAGAGATCAAGACCGATAACGTCTGCAGATTTTGAAACATTTGATAAAATCTACTGCATGGATGTCGATGTTTTGGCAGATGTGGTTTCTAAAGCTAAAAATGAAGAACAGCGAAAAAAAGTGTCTTTATTTCTTGAAGTTTTGGGCGATCATGAAAATGCTGAAGTTCCCGATCCTTATTGGGGAGATATGCAGGAATTTGAAGACGTCTATCATTTGCTGGATCGTGGCTGCGATGCTGTTTTAAATAAAATTTCAAAATAATTATGAAAAAATTTTTCGTCCTTTTTCTTTTTTACAGCAGTTTTGCTTTTGCCCAGACAAAAGATGAAATCGCCATCCGTACCATGATGGATGATTTTATGAACTGCATTAAAACCAGAGATGAGGCAAAGTTTGTATCGCTTTTTCAGGATCCGGTTCTCTGGACGGGAGTGTATACAGATCGTACCTATAAAAAAGTTGTAACAGAATATCCCGACGAAAAAAGCTATTTTACAGATAATTATAAAGCCTTCATTAAAAGTTTTAAAGACAATAAATCGGAGGAAAAATTTGATAATGTGAAAATTATCGAAGACGGATCGATTGCTTCTGCTAATTTCGATTACAGTTTCTGGCATGACGGCAAAATGCTGAACTGGGGAAAAGAAATCTGGACGCTGATGAAAACGGACGGCAAATGGAAAATTACTTCCGTTTCTTTTTCCATGGATCTTACAAAATATTACCCACAACCTTCTTTAAAAGAAAGAACAAAAAAATAAAATCATGCTTTTTTTACTTCCTGCTTATCTTTCGGAAAATACTTCTATCACGCATTTTTCACCGGTGATTAAAGAGTATATCATGCAGACCGATTACTTCTTCGTGGAAAATGAAAAAACTGCCAGAAAAGTGGTTAAATTTTTCGCTCCTGAAAAAAAACAGTCGGAGCTGAAACTTTTTTTGCTGGATAAATACACAGAAAACGCAGATATTAAAGAAGCGCAGCAACTGATGTTAAAAGGTCAGGATTTCGGCTTGCTTTCTGAAGCGGGACTTCCGTGCATTGCAGATCCGGGAAATCTGATGGTAAAATGGTGTCATGAGAAAAACATCCGCGTTATCCCGATTTCAGGACCTTCATCCATTATTTTAGCACTAATTTCCAGTGGTTTTAACGGTCAGGAATTCACCTTCAACGGCTATCTTCCGATTGATAAAAGTGAAAAGAAGAAGCAGATTCTTCAGCTCGAAAGTCTGGTTCAGAAGACAGGATATTCGCAGATTTTTATGGAAACGCCTTACAGAAATAACGCACTTTTTGAAGATCTTACGAAATTTTTATCACCCAACACAAAATTGTGCATCGCCGCCAACATCAACGATCCTGAACAGGAATTCATCAAAACCAAAACCATAAAAGAGTGGCAGAAGCAAAAACCGGAACTCCATAAAATTCCTGCGGTATTTGTTTTGGGAAAATAGAAGATTTTATAATCTTGCGCAGATTTTACTGATCAGGCAGATTTTTTTAGTGCAAATTTAATCTGCTTAATCTGCAAAATCTGCGGGAGCGATAATTATAACTTATTGACTACTCTTTTAATTCCATCTAAAATATTCGTATTATTAAAATTAATCAATAATCCGAGTCTTTTATCTGAAAGTTTCAAATAAGTCTGCAATTGCTTGTAATGAATTTCTTCAAGATTTTTTACAGATTTTAAGCTTAAAAGCGGTAAGTATTTGTAAACTTTGCGTTAAAATTTAGCACTAGAATTATTAAGGATAAGTAAAAAGCTTTTAATAAATATTCAAAACAGATAAAGATAATTTGTGAATTTCTGTTTTTAGCCTGATCACAAATGAAAAATTGAATTTATTTTATATTTTTAATGAATGAAAAAGAGTCTTTTAGCCATCATTTTTTTACCGCTTCTTGTGTTTGGTCAGGAAATTCCTAAACTTACCGATGAAATGGCGGTGAGATTATCTGAAAAGCCGCTTCACTGCATCAATCAGGAATATCCGAACAAAACGGCTCATATCATCAATAACGAAAAAGAAGTTCCTTTAAGTCCTAAAGATCTTCATCCCAGTTTTTATGGCTGCTTCGACTGGCACAGTTCTGTTCACGGACACTGGATGCTGCTTCGGTTGCTGAAGACAAAACCCGGTCTTTCCGTGGCAAAAGACATTGAAAACATTCTCGACAATTCATTTAAAAAAGAAAATCTACAGACCGAAGCCGATTATTTCACCAAATATCAGCTAACCGGAACATTCGAAAGAACATACGGATGGGCATGGTTGCTAAAATTAGACGAAGAACTGGCAACATGGAATCATCCCAAAGCAAAAGTATGGCATGAGAATCTAAAGCCTCTTACCGATAAAATTTTAGCTTCTTGGAAGACTTTTTTGCCTAAACAAACCTATCCTAACAGAACGGGAGTTCATCCCAATACCGCTTTTGCAATGGTTTTTGCACTCGATTGGGCAAGAGCGACCGGAGATAAAGATTTTGAAAATCAGCTCATTGAAAAGGCAAAGTATTTTTATCTGAACAATACCAAAACGCCTGCTTATCTTGAGCCGGACGGATCGGATTTCTTTTCGCCAAGTCTGGAAATTGCAGATCTCATGCGACGCTTTTTACCCCAAAAAGAATTTGTCGTGTGGTTAAATAATTTCTATGAAAAGCGAAGCCTGGAAAATATTGAAAAAATTCCGGTGGTGAGTGATCTTTCAGATTATCAGACGGTTCATTTAGTTGGTTTATCTTTTTCGAAGGCGTGGTGCATGAAAGGAATCGCTAAATCACTTCCCGCAAATCATCCTTTGAAACAAAAATTTGAGAAAACAGCAAAAGTATTTTTAAACAACGGATTGCCATTGCTTTTTCAGGGGAATTATGGGGGAGATCATTGGTTGGCAAGTTTTGCCGTTTATGCTCTGGAAGATTAATAAGGTTGGAAGTTAGATGTCGGAAGAGTGAAGTTTTATATGCGCGATTTCAACGGTTGAAATAACTCTTGCTGGAAACACAATACAGTAAGAGGTAAGTTGTATAGCATGAAAATCAACTTCCATCTTCAATCATCTGTTCCAGTTATCAATCATCAATTATCAATCATCATTCATTAATACTAATATCTGATTCCCAGTTTTTTAAGAATAAAACTCAACAGCCAGATCGGTCCTACCAAAAGGAACTGCAAATCTTTCAGGAATGAAGGTTTTTTGCCTTCAATCTTATGTCCTACAAACTGAAAAATCCACGTTATTACAAAAACAGCGAGGTAAACCATCCACGATTTTTCTTCAAAACGGATGTTGATTCCGTAAGCGAAACTTTCCATTAAAATCATCACGAAAAACATAATCAGACCGATTAAAAAAGAAAGTCTGGTATAAAAAATAGTCACTAAAGCGATGGCAGCAAAGCTTATATAGCTGATTTCGCCGATGTACCTGAAGCCAATTGATTTTGAAGGAATGATAGAAATAAAACCTAAAATTGTCCAGAAAATTAAAGGAACACAGATCCAGTGGATCAGCTTATTGGTCGAGTTTCTGTGGCTTTCGGCGTATTCTGCAAATAGTAAATCGATTTTTCTCATATCATTAATTTGGAAAACACTAAAATAATAAATTTTTGTGACCGCTCAAGAGATTGCTTACATTTGTACTATGTCTGTCTTAGAAAAATTTGGGGTTGAAATCTTTACGCAACATAATATTTTCGAGAGAATTTCTGTCGATAAACCATTCCGTCCTGATAATCCGGCGTTTATCTTTGTGAAAACAGGAAGTATTAAGCTGAAACAGCACTTCCGCGATCTTGAGCTTTCCGCCAATATGTTTATGGTAACAGATCCTCAGACGGTGTACGAAATGATCTCCATCAGCGATGATTTCCAGTCGAGAATGGTTTCTTACAAACGTGAATTTATCTCCGCCTTATCTTTGAAGTTCAACAGATTAATTACATACCGTTACTTCAGACAGCAGATGAACATTGGTGTTCCTTTCGAACCGGATGAACTGGAAGTGGTCTGGAAAAGTGTAAATTTCCTTAAATATATTCTCGATTCTGAGACAGAAATGACCTACAAGAAAGAAATTGTTGAACATCTTTTTTCCGTATTCTGCTATCAGATGGCGGGAATTATTTCCAAGGAAGACAGCAATTCCATGAGTCAGATGTCAAGACAGGAAGAAATTGTTTTTATTTTCCTGAATGATCTCGCGCAACACCACACCCATGAGCGAAGCGTGGAGTTCTATGCGCAGCGTCAGTCGATTACAACCAGACATCTTTCGGCGGTGGTAAAAGAGATTACGGGAAAGTCGGCAAGCCAGATTATTTCACTGATTGTGATGAACGAAGCAAAAGTGCTGCTGAACTCTTCAAATAAGCCGGTTTCGGAGATTTCCGGTATTCTCGGTTTTAGTGATCCTTATTCTTTTTCGCACTTTTTTAAAAAAAATATGGGCGAAAGTCCTTCTCAATACAGAAATCAGTTCGAAAACTAAAATCTTACATTTGAACATCTTTTTCCAATTCTTAAACATTTGTTTGAGTTTGTTGCTGCCGTAACTTTGTATCCGTAAAACAAGGTAAAATGGTTAAGAACATAAAAACAGCGCTATCACTCGTGATAGCCTTATTTCCTGCGCTGTTTTTTTCACAGGAAATAAAACAGCTCACTGCAGAAGAAGTTGCCGAACTCGCGGTGCAGAATCATCAGCAACTGAAAGTTTCGGCACAGAATATCGACATTGCCAGACAAAATACGGAAGTGGTAAAACTACAGAAACTGCCGAACATTACGGCTTCTACCAGTCAGTTCTACTTAGGCGATGCGGTTGCTATCGACAAAGATTTCTCAAATTCCACAAATGTTCCGATGCCGCACTACGGAAGTTCGTATGCAGTTCAGGCAACACAGCTTATATTTAAAGGTGGATTGGTGAACAAGTCTATTGAAATGGCGGGACTTCGTGAGCAGCTTTCCAAACTGGATCTGGAAAAGAACAAACAGGACGTGAAACTTCTGGTCATTTCAAATTATCTGGATATTTATAAAATTTTAAATCAGGAAGCAGTTTTTCAGAACAATAAAAAACTGGCTCAGGAAAGACTGAAAAATATTCAGAAATTTTATCAGCAGGGAATGGTGACGAGAAATGAGGTCATTCGTGGTGAACTGGCAATCAAAAATTTAGATCAGGGTATTTTAACGTTAAAAAACAATAAAAAAATTCTGAATTATAATTTAAGCATTGCTTTGGGTTTGCCTACTGATACGGAAATAGTTCCTGTTGAAAGTTTGCAGAACAAAGAATCGGGAATCGGGATCGAGTATTATGTAAATCTCGCTCACGACAGCAATCCTTTGCTGAAATCTGCGAAAACAAACATTGATGTTGCCGACAAAAATATTGAAATTATTAAAACCGACAGAATGCCTACGATTTCAGGTTTTGGAGGATATTCTCTGCAAAGACCTATCACTACAAGAAATCCTGTTCTGGATATGTATTCCGGTGGTTGGCAAACGGGGATTTCATTAAGTTACAATATTGATAATCTTTTTAAAACCAAAGAAAAAGTGAAGCTGGGAGAGCTGCAGAAAACGCAGGCGAATGATGCGATGACTTTAACGCAACAGAATATTGATATGGCTGTAAATGCGGCATATACCAAATATCAGGAATCGATTCAGCAGGCGGAAATTTTAAATGATGCTAAAAAACTTGCGGAAGAAAACTACAAAATTACGGAAGCTAAATATCTGAATCAGTTGGCGGTACAGGCTGAAATGATCGACGCGCAGAACCAGAAATTACAGTCGGAGCTTGATTATGCAAATGGAGAAATCAATGTGCTGTATCAGTATTATAATCTTTTAAAATCTACCGGAACACTTTAATATTTAAAATTTGAAAAACAAAATGGAAAACAAGGAACAAAATACACAAAATACAACTCAGGCTTCTGCCAATTCAGGAGCTGCAGCCAATAAAAAAGAACGAAAGAAAAACAGAATCAAAGCTGTCATTTCCAATATCGTGGTTTTTGCCGTGATTGGTTTTGGATTGTACTGGCTGATTGCGCAATATTTTCACATCGGTGATAAAACCTATACGGAAGCGGCTCAGGTTGAGGAATTTATCAATCCTATCAACACAAGAGTTTCAGCTTACATCAAAGAGATAAAATTCATTGAGCATCAAAAGGTTAAAAAAGGAGATACGCTTGTTGTATTGGATGACCGCGAAATTTTAACCCAGATCGGACAGGCGGAAGCAGCGTATCAGAATGCTTTGGCGCAAAGAGCGGCAACTAGTTCGTCTGTGAATACGGTTTCTAATAACGTGAATGTAATGGAATCTAATATTGCCGGAGCAAAAGCAAGACTCTGGAATGCAGAGCAGAATTTAAACCGTTATAAAAACCTTCTGGCTTCCGAAGCGGTGACGAGACAGCAGTACGATCAGGTAAAAACGGAGTATGATGCACAAAAAGCGGCGTATCAGACTTTAATCAACCAGAAACAGTCGGCGAATCTTTCCACAACAGAGGTGAAAAGCAAATTCGGGATCATTGATGCGGAAATTAAACGAACAAAATCTGCTCTGGATATGGCGAAAATTAATCTTTCTTATACGGTAATTACCGCGCCTTATGACGGAGTGATGGGAAGAAGAACGATTTCTGAAGGACAGTTGATTCAGCCGGGACAACAGGTGGCTACGATTGTTTTGAACGGTGAGAAGTGGGTGACTGCCAATTTTTTGGAAAGTCAGATGCCAAATGTAAAAACAGGAGAAAAAATGATGATGACAGCCGATGCATTGGGCGGAAAACAATTTGAAGGAGTGGTTACAGCTATTTCTGCGGCTACAGGTTCAAGATATTCTAATATTCCGACGGATAACTCTACCGGAAACTTCATTAAAGTTCAGCAGAGAATTCCTGTAAGAATTGAGTTTACGACTTCCAATAAAAAAGAAGATATCGAAAAGCTGAGCGCAGGAATGAATATGAATATTGTAATTAAAAAATAAGGGCAGAAAGATGAATGAGGACAACCGAGGTTAGTGTATTTGTAAAATCTTCCGTCTTCAGACTCTTAGCCTTCAAATCAAATTTTAAAATATGTATAACAAAGGATTATACCGGGATTGGGTACCGAAACCTGTTCAGCTTTTACTGATCGTTCTTTTACTGGCAATCGTAATGCCTTTGGGCGGTGTTTACACAGGAAACATCAGTTATATGGTAGGCGGAACCGGTGCGCTTTCGGAAAATTATATTTTTGCGAATTATGCTTCCACGATCGGGATGGGAGCGGCAATGCCGATTGTTCTTAGACTGAAAATGCGGTTTAAGATCAGGGATAAAATTACGGTTGTTCTGGTTCTTTTGGGAATTTTAAATTACATCAATGCAACTACACTTCAGCCTTCTGTAATCATAGGAAGTTCTCTTCTGATCGGTTTCTTTAAAATGATTGTTGCGATCGAATTATTTTTACCCGTTATGGCAATGATCGGAAACCGTGGTGTTTTTTACGGTGTTTTTTATTCTTTTATTCTGATTATGAACCAGATTGCGGGATATTATGCCGTAGAAGTTTCTGTTTTGTATAACTGGCAGCAGTTTTTCGTGCTGATTTCGATTTTGTGTTTCGGACTGGCTGTTTTGCAGTGGATTTTTATGCACGATCAATATTTTGCGCTGAAAGTTCCGCTTCATTATATTGACTGGCTGAGTATTCTGCTTTTTGTGGCAACGTTTATGTTTTCGGCTTATGTCTTTGCTTTTGGAAAGCAGCAGGACTGGCTGAATTCTAAAAATATCATCAATGCATCAATTGGCGCTTTTGTAAGTTTTGCGCTTCTGGTGACCAGACAGACGCATCTGAAGAGACCTTATTTGTCATTCAAAGTGTTTTCAAAAAGTAATGTTCTTCACGGATTGTTTATGCTTCTTTGTTTGGGAATGTTTATGGCAACGGCAACGTTACAGAATATTTTTGCCGTCGGAGTTTTGGGATATGATCAATTAACGAATGCGAAGCTGAATCTTCTGATGATTCCCGGAATTGTAGTTGCCGGAATTGTGGCGATTATCTGGTTTAAAAGAGACAAACCTGTGAAAATGTATATTTTTTCCGGATTTGCAGCGATGCTGGGATATTCAGTTATTATGTATTTCTCGATGGTTTTGGAGTTTAATTATGACAACTGGTATCTTCCTTTATTCCTGAAAGGTTTTGGGATGACGGTACTTTTTATTTCCGTTTGGTATTACACGCTGGATAAGCTTGAACTTGATGATATGATGGCTGCCATCGGATTGGCTCTAGTCTGGAGAACTTTTCTTACGATCGGTTTCTTTTCGGCGGTATTTTCATGGTTTCAGTACCGTTTTCAGGTGGAAAGTTTAGGAAATCTGGCGGTTTATATGGATGGATTAACGGTGAGTTCACAAAGTGTGGCTGCCAATCTGAAAGGAATTCAGCTCAATGCCATTATTGCTGCCAATAAAAAGATTTTCGGATATATCGTTATTGCCGGGTTTGGAATTTTAGGATATATTCTTACGCATCATTTTGGAAGAGAGCGTTTTGTATCGACAAGATTTATAAAAGTGTTAAGCGGAAAATCTGTAATTGCCAGAAGAAGACTTTTGGAAAGAAAAAGATTATCCGAAGAAATAAAAGACGCAGCAGGTCCTGCGATGTAAAGAACCTTGTTTTTCATTTACTGAGTCAAAGCTCCATTTTAATTGTTAAGTGGGGCTTTGCGTTTTTAGAATGGTTTAAAATTTTAAAGTTAAAAATTCCGAATGTTAATTTTAGTATTAAAACTTGTGATAAACTAATTTCAGAATTAACCACAAAAGGGACAAAAGATAATGTTAAAGCGAATTTCCAGAATAATCAAAGTGCTCAAAAGAATAAAATCAAAGATTTTTAAAAACTATTGTGACCTTTTTCATCAACTTGAAATAAAAATTTAGTAGATCTTTTGCACCTTTTGCGGTTAAATAAAAGTTTAAGCAGACTTTTAGTTAAGTGCGTTTTTCACAATAGATGTTCATTTAAAAATTTCAAAAAACTTATCTTTGCATCAATATATTACGCTATGAAAGATTTAATGGGGAAAGCCATTTGGGATTTTTATCACAACGAAAATCCTGAAGATCTGCAGACCGAAACTTCCATTTCCGAACTGGATGAACTTCCTGTAAAATATCTGTTCCGCGATTTTGACGGAATGAATGCAATCGAGCAAAAAGCCCTGCAGCTTGCGAAAGGAAAAACGTTAGACATTGGAGCAGGAGCAGGTTCTCATGCTTTGTATCTTCAGAATGAAAAAAATCTGGATGTTACCGCATTGGATATTTCTCCGAAATCCATTGAAGTTTGTCAGTTAAGAGGAATAAAGAAAGCAGTTGCTGAAAATATGCTTCATTTTTCCGGAGAAACATTTGATACGATTCTTTTGCTTATGAACGGCACAGGCATTTTCCAAAGTCTTCATGTGATTGATATTTATCTGAAAAAACTTTATTCGCTTTTGAATCCGAACGGTCAGATTTTAATCGACAGCACAGATATTCTGTATATGTTTGACGAAGATGAGGACGGCGGAGTTTATATTCCTGCGGAAGGATATTACGGCGAACTGGATTATATTGTTCATTATAAAGGAGAATCTGAAGATCCGATAAAATGGCTGTATCTGGATTTCAATACCTTAAAAAATGCAGCAGAGAATAATGGTTTTAAAATAGAAAAAGTGTTGCAGGAAGAGGATTCTTATCTGGCGAAACTGATTAAAAAATAATTAGTTTTTGTCATGGCGAGGAGCAAAGCGACGAAGCAATCTCAAACTTAAAAAAAATAACATTCAGACTTAACTTTTCTTAAAGCCTTAACAGAATCTTAATGGTTAAAATTTGAAACATTAAGATTTATTTATATCGTTAAGATTAATAAAAGATTGCTTCGTCGCTTAAGCTCCTCGCAATGACAAATAAAAAATCCACATGAAGTTGAATTCACGTGGATTTATTTTTTATCTCAATATCGGATTATCCGATCTCAATACCGTTTTCAATATTGCTGTCATCCGGCGTTACGAAAGATAATTTTCCATCCGGTTTTGTAGTTAAAAGCAACATTCCCTGAGATTCAATTCCTCTGATTTTTCTTGGGGCAAGATTCAATAAAATCATAACCTGCTTTCCAACAACTTCTTCCGGCGTGAAGCTTTCTGCAATCCCGGAAACTACAGTTCTTACGTCCACTCCTGTATCAACAGTTAGTTTCAGTAATTTATCTGCTTTCTCAACTTTTTCAGCTTCTAAAATAGTAGCTGTTCTTAAGTCGATTTTCATAAAATCATCAAAAGTGATTTCTTCTTTCATAGGTTTTGCGTTAGGGTTTGTTTTTTTATTGTTTTGCTTGGTGTCTTCCAATTTCTGGATTTGAGCTTCGATAATGCTGTCTTCAATAGGAGTAAATAAAAGTGGAGCATTTTCAATTTTATGACCAGCTTCAATCTGTATCTCGGAATTTTTTAAATCTTCCCAATTCTTTTTCTCAATATTAAAGTAGCCAAATAATTTCTCTGCTGAGAAAGGCATGAATGGCTCACATAATTGGGCAACTACAGCGGCAATTTGTGCTCCGACAAACATTGCTTGACCAGCAATATTAACATCTTCTTTTATTGTTTTCCAAGGAGCTGCATTTTGAAGATACAAGTTACCATAATCAACAAGTTCCATGAATGAATTCAAAGAATTTCTAAATTCATACTTTTCTAAGTGATAGCTAACTTTTTCTATCGCAGTTTTAATAGCAGTTCTACTTTCTTCATCTAAAACTCCGTTTGGAACTTTTCCTTCAAAATTTTTGTTTGTGAAAGAAATTACTCTATTAATAAAATTTCCAAATTTATTTACTAATTCAGAATTATTTTTCGTCTGAAAATCCTTCCACGTAAAATTATTATCTTTTGTTTCAGGAGCGGATGAAAGCAAGGCATATCTTAACACATCCTGTTGTCCCGGGAAATCTTCTACATATTCGTGCGCCCAAACCGCCCAGTTTCTGGAGGTGGAAATTTTATCGTTCTCAAGATTTAAAAACTCAAAAGCGGGCACATTTTTCGGCATAATGTAATCTCCGTGAGCTTTCATCATCGCAGGGAAAATAATACAGTGGAATACAATATTATCCTTTCCAATAAAGTGAACCAAATCACTTTCCTCGCTTTGCCAGTAATCTTTCCAGTTTTTTCCGTTTTTCTCCGCCCATTCTTTCGTGAAAGAGATATATCCGATTGGTGCATCGAACCAAACGTACAGCACCTTTCCTTCCGCATTCGGAAGAGGAACCGGAACACCCCAGTTCAGGTCTCGGGTCATGGCGCGAGGTTTTAGACCATCATTTAACCATGATTTTACCTGTCCGTAAACGTTGGGTTTCCAGTCATCCTTGTGACCTTCAATGATCCATTCATTCAGGAAATCTTCGTATTCATTTAATGGTAAGTACCAGTTTTTTGTGTCTTTCAAAATAGGAACGTTTCCGCTTAACATGGATTTCGGATTAATCAATTCCGAGGGTGAAAGGGTAGTACCGCATTTTTCACACTGATCTCCGTAAGCATTCTCATTACCGCAGTTCGGGCAGGTTCCGACGATGTATCGGTCTGCTAAGAATTCTCCAGCCTGTTTGTCGAAATACTGCTCAGACATTTCTTCGGTGAATTTTCCTTTTTCATAAAGAACCTTAAAGAAATCCTGACTAGTCTCGTAGTGTTTTGGAGAGGTTGTTCTGGAATATTCATCAAAAGAAATCCCCAAATCTGAAAAAGATTTTTTAATGATCTCATGATATTTGTCTACAATATTCTGTGGTGTAACCCCTTCTTTTTTAGCTCTTATGGTAATAGGAATTCCGTGTTCATCGCTTCCGCAGATAAACGCTACATCTTTCCCCAATCTTCTCTGAAATCTCGCATATACATCCGCAGGAATATAAACACCTGCCAAATGCCCTATATGAACCGGTCCGTTTGCATATGGCAATGCCGCCGTAATCATCTTTCTGTTTGACATTTATAGTAAAGTTTTAAGGTGCAAAGATAAGCATTATCCATGAAAATCTGATATTGTCTGTATTTTGAAGCTTTACGGGTAATTTGAAGATATTAAATATTACATTTGGTTAAACGAATGTTTAACTTTTTGTTAATTTTAAACCAGTATTATGTATTGCATATTTTAATGTAATGATTTGAAAAATAAATATTTAACTTAAATGGATCGTTTAATATACATAAATTTATGTTAATTTTAAATAAATTTATCATAATTATAATTTTTTTATAAATTGCAACGCAAGCAGGAATGCTTATTTAACAAGAACGAAACTATATAAAAGAAATATTGTGAAAAACTTTACAACGGTATTAAAAATTGCGCCTGCATTTTTATTGGCAAGTACAATGATTCATGCGCAAACAAAAGACTCTGCTACGAAAGAGAAAAAAATAGAAGAGGTTGTTTTGATTGGGTATGGTAAACAGAAGAAAACGGATCTTACGGGGTCTATAACTTCAGTAACAGCGAAAGATTTTAATGGTGGTGCACTTTCTGCCGGACAATTGATTCAAGGAAAAACACCAGGTGTTCAGATTACTAATAGCAGTGGAGCTCCAGGATCGGGAACTAAAATTAGAATTAGAGGAACATCTTCATTGAATGGGGAAAACTCACCTTTGATTGTGATTGATGGAGTTCCGCAGGACTTCGTTGGAATCAATGGAATTTCAGACCCTTTATCATTAATTAATCCTAATGATATTGAAACGTTTGATATTCTTAAAGATGCTTCTGCAACAGCTATTTATGGAAATAGAGCTTCTAATGGTGTTATTTTAATTACAACAAAAAAAGGGACAGCGGGTAAATTTAAAGTTAATTTTTCTACTATGACATCTGTTTCTACGAAGATGGGTAATGTGGATGTTCTTAATGCTGATGAATATAGATCCTTTGTAAATGAGATTGCAAAAACAAATCCTGCAGTTGCTGTAAATGCATCTCGTCTTGGATCTGCCAATACAAATTGGCAGGATTTAATTTATCAGAATGCATGGGGAACTGATAATAATTTAGCTTTTTCAGGAGGTGTAAAATGGCTGCCTTATCGTTTATCTATTGGTTATAATGATCAGAATGGTATTGTTAAAACCAATTCTTTTAAAAGAACGTCTGTGGGATTAAATTTGAATCCTAAATTTTTAGACAATCATCTATCTGTTAATATTAATGCAAAAGGAACTTTTACAGATAATAGATTTGTAGATTCTGGAGTTATTAAAGCAGCTACCTATTTTGATCCTACTCAGCCAGTTTATTCAGGTAATCCAAAATATGGTGGCTATTATGAGTGGACCGATCCAAATAATACAAACACAGGGTTAAACGTTAATGGTACTTCGAATCCTTTAGGTCTTATAGATGGAATACATGATGTATCATCCGCTTGGAGAGGTTTAGGTAATATTCAATTAGACTATAAATTACATTTTTTACCTGATTTACATTTTAATGTAAATGCTGGTTATGATTATTCTAAAAGTGATGGCGCAAAAACAGTAAGTCCTATTTACAGAGCAGGAATTGCAGATTTGGGAACATACAATAATTATTCAATGGAAAAAAAGAATAAATTGTTAGAAACTTATTTTAGCTATCTAAAAACAATTAATTCTATCTCTACGACAATTGATTTAACTGCAGGATATTCTTATCAAGATTTTTATACTAGCATTCCGGGATCTGTAACGTTTAAAGGAACTGGTCAAAATACTTCTACTTCAAATTTTGAGACCAAAAATGTTCTATTGTCTTTTTATGGTAGAGGAATATTTACAATAGCTAATAAATATATTATTTCTGCATCCATCAGAAGAGATGGATCATCAAGATTCTATAATGGAACAAAGAGTAATCTATGGGGTAATTTTCCAGGAGTTTCGGTTGCTTGGAAAATAAATGAAGAAAACTTCTTAAAAGATAAAGGTATTGATGCTTTAAAATTAAGAGCAGGTTGGGGAGTTACAGGGCAGCAAGAACTTCCTACTCTGGATACAAACAAGCCTAGAAATTATCCGGCATATGCAGCTTATAATATGAGTTTTGATGGAGCACAATATCAATTTGGAGATCAGTTTTTTTTCATGATGCGACCTGAAATTTATAATCCAAATTTAAGTTGGGAAACAACTACTACAAAAAATGCGGGTATCGATTTTGGATTCCTTAAAAACAGAGTTACAGGATCAATCGATATCTATCAGAAAGATACTAAAGATCTTATTGTAGATTCTCCGATTGCTGCGGGAGATTTAAGCAATCATAATCTTTTAAATGTAGGCAATATGCAGACAAAAGGTATTGAGGGTTCAATTACGATTATTCCTATTAAAAAAGAGAATACAACTTGGGAAGTGTCATTCAATGCTACACACTACAAATCAAAAATTACTAAATTGATTAATGGAGCAGATTCTACTTACAGAATTTTAGTAGGAGGAATTGATGGTGGCGTTAACAATACGGTTCAGGCACATACAGTAGGATATCAACCTAATGCTTTTTATGTTTTCCAGCAGGTTTATGATTCTAACGGTAAACCTTTAGATGGAGTATATGTTGATAGAAACGGAGATGGAAAAATTGATGTGAACGACAGATATTATTATAAATCCACGCAACCAGATGCTATTTTGGGATTCAATACAAAATTTACTCATAACAATTGGGATATCGGACTTAGTGCCAGAGCTGTTTTAGGAAATTATGTATATAATAATGCCGCTTCAAATAGTTCAATTCAGTCTTTAACTACCAATAATTATTTACAGAATGTGTATTCTAGTGCTGCTAATTACAGATTCAGCAGCCCTCAGTATAATTCAGATATATTTGTAGAGAATGCATCTTTCCTCAGGCTGGATAATGTAAATGCTGGTTATAATTTTAAAGATGTTTTTTATAAAGGAAGTAACATTAGAGTATATGCAATGCTTCAAAACGTTTTTGTTATTACTAAATACTCTGGAATAGATCCTGAAGTTTTCGGGAATATTGATAATGGATATTATCAGATGCCAAAGGTGTATTCATTAGGATTTAACTTTCAATTTTAATTAAAATGAGACAATTTAAAACAAATATAATAGCAGTTGCAGCTTTATTAAGTATTTTTACTGCAACATCATGTGTGAATGATTTAGAACAGATTCCAATTACAGATGTTACTTCCGCCAGTGTTTTTGCTGATTTTACAAACTATCCGATGGCTTTAGCTAAAATTTATGGTGGTTTTGCCAACGGAGGACAATCCTCGAATGGTGGAAATTCTGATATTAATGGTATTGATGGAAATTTTTCACAATATACGAGAGTTCTTTATACTTTACAGACTTTGCCTACTGACGAAGCGGTTATTGCTTGGAATGATGGAACATTACAAACAATTCATAAAATGACATGGGATTCTTCTAGTGAATTTATTGAAGGTGCTTATTATAGAATTTTTACACAAATAGCAACTAGTAATGAATTCTTAAGAAATGTAACTGATGAAAAGTTGGCTGCAAATAATATTACAGGAAGTAATTTAACTGAAGCAAAGTATATGAGAGCAGAGGTAAGATATCTTCGAGCACTATCTTATTATTATGCTTTAGACCTTTTTGGAAATGTACCTTTTGTAGATGAAAGTTATTTACCAGGATCTGTAACCCCTCCAAAAAGAATTACACGTGCAGAACTTTTTAATTTTGTTGAAAGTGAGTTGCTTGCAGTAGCTGGAGAGTTGAAAGATCCCAAAACTAATGTATATGCTAGAGCAGATAAGGCGGCGGCATGGTCATTATTGGCAAGATTATATTTAAATTCTGGAATTTATAACGGATCTAATCACTATACAGATTGTATCACATATTGTAATAAAGTAATTGCAGCGGGATATTCTTTAAAAACAAAATATGGAGATTTATTTTTAGCTGATAATGATAAAAATAATCCAGAAGTTATCTTACCAGTCGCATTTGATGGAATTCACATTCGTACATCTGGAGGGACAACATATCTTATCCATGCTGGCGTGGGTGGAAGTATGCCAGCTTCAAACTTCGGAATTAGCGGAGGCTGGGGAGGTCTAAGAACGACTAAGGCTTATGTAAACTTATTTTCAGGAACGCCAGCTGATCAAAGAGGTAATTTTTATACAAACGGACAAAGTTTAGAAATAAATGACTTGGGAGTTTTCACTGACGGTTATGGCTTTATTAAATTTAAAAATTTAACAAGTGGGGGTGTAGCTGGGTCTGACGCATCAGGAAATTTCTGTGATACAGATATTCCTATATTCAGGCTTGCTGATATTTATTTAATGTATGCTGAAGCTACTTTAAGAGGTGGAAGTGGAGGAAATATAACTACAGCACTAGGATATGTAAATGCATTAAGAACAAGAGCCGGTGCACCTACAGTTTCATCAATCAATACAGATTATATTTTAGATGAGAGAGGCAGAGAGCTAGGTTGGGAAATGACCAGAAGAACAGATTTAATCAGATACGGTAAATTTACAACAGCTTCATATTTATGGCCTTGGAAAGGTGGGGTAAAAGATGGTAAAGCGGTAGAAGATTTTAGAAATCTTTATCCTATTCCGGCTAAAGATATTATTGCGAATCCAAATTTAATTCAGAATCCTGGATATTAACAAAAAACACTTTTTAAAAATGAGACATTTATTTAAAATATTCACACTGTTTGCAGTAGCATTTATTATTTCTTCTTGTGAAAAAGATGAAGATTTAGCTGTTGTAAACGATGGGACGGATCCAACAGTTTCTGCAAATAAAACTTCAGTTGTTTTAATCAATAATCAGTCTGCCAATGAGGCTGTTGCATTTAATTGGGTAAACTCAGATTTTGGGGTTCCTATTCAAATTACTAATCAATTGCAGTTTGCGCTTAAGGGAACTAATTTTGCAGCTCCAAAAATTGTTGAGCTTTCAGCAGGAGCTAAATCCTACAGTATGATTGGAAACGATCTTAACAATATAATTTTAGGATTAGGAGTAACTTCTGTCACAGCTACAGATATTGAGGTTAGGATAAAGTCAACGGCTGTTGGTAAAACTCACTATTCAAATGTAATTTCATTAAAAGTTACACCATTTATTAATGGTCCTATTTATACTTATACAGATCTATACTTAATAGGTGATGCTACAGCAGGAGCATGGGACAACGTGGCGACAAATGCAAAAATTTATCCGTTACTAAAATCATCAGACCCAAATATCTATACTTACACAGGCTATTTTGCACAGGGAGGATTTAAAATTATTAAAACTCCAGGAGCTTGGGATCCACAGTACGGAATGGGTTCGTCTGCAGGAGTATTAAGTACAAGTGGTGGTTCTGGAAATATTACTATTACTGGTTCAGGATATTATAAAGTTACTATCAATATTTCTTCTTTAACATATACCGTTACGGCTGTAACACCTTCAACAACTACATATACATCTATTTCTTTAATTGGTCCTGCAGCCGGAGGATGGTCTACAGATTTAGATTTAGAAAAGTCTACTTTTGATCCTCATGTATGGGTGAAGAAAAATGTAATGCTAAGTTCTGGAGAATTTAAATTCAGAGCTAATCATGATTGGGGAACAAACTGGGGATTATCTCAGCAGTACTTTGGAACAGCGTTATTGGGTGGAGGAAATATCCCTTTAGCAACAACATTTAATTATAATGTCTATTTTAATGATATGACAGGTGATTTCTCTGTAATTCCAGCGAATTAATCAAATCTTGTTTCCAATAATAATTTTAAATTGAATTTTACATAGCAAAGTGTTGCTTTTCGGCAACACTTTCTTTATTTTTAAAGTCTATAAATAGTCATTATGAAGAAAATTACAGCAGGAGCAATCATGCTCTCTATGATGTTTGCGGGTGTTAATGCACAATCTTTAAAATCGCCGGATGGGAAGTTCGAAATGGATTTCCAGTTGAAACAGGGCGTACCTTATTACAATCTTAAATATAACGGGAAAACGATCGTTGAAGATTCCAAATTGGGACTCAGATTATTTAAAGATACTTCAATAAAATTCGCCTCAGAAATTGCAAAACCGGAAGATGTAAAATTCGATCTTAACAACGGTTTTACAAAAGTGGATGAAAAGCGTGATGCTAAGAACGAAACGTGGCAGCCGGTTTTAGGAGAAAAGAAAAACTATATCAATCATTACAATGAATTGGCGGTAACGCTTAATCAGACTTCCACAGACAGAAATATCGTGGTGAAATTCAGACTGTTTAATGATGGTTTAGGTTTCAGATATGAATTTCCTCAGCAGAAAAATCTCAACTATTTCGTAATCAGAGAAGAAGATTCTGAAATTGATTTTCCTACAGATATGAAATCCTGGTGGATTGTTGCAGATTATGATTCTCAGGAATACCAGTATCAGGAAACAAAACTTTCTGAAATTCCTGCAAGATGGCCAAAAGCTGCAGATGCAAACGCTTCGCAGACTTTAATTAAAAATGCCGTTCAGTCGCCGGTAATGTTGAAGCAGGAAGGAAAAGAGCCATTATACATCAATGTAGCTGAAGCTGCCGTTTTAGATTATCCGGCTTCTCACTTAGAAGTTGATGCACAGAATTTTAAATTAAAAACACATCTTACAGCAGACCGACAGGGTGCGAAAGGTTACATTCAGACTCCTTCCGTAACTCCCTGGAGAACCATTATCGTTGCTCCGAAAGCAGAAGAGGTGATGGATTCTAAAATGCTATTTAATCTTAACGAGCCAACAAAATATACCGATACTTCTTACATTCACCCAACAAAATACATGGGAGTATGGTGGGAAATGATCATCGGAAAATCTCAGTGGGCTTACGGACAGCCGGAATCGAATGTACGTCTTGGTGTAACAGATTTTTCTAAACTGATACCTAACGGAAAACACGGAGCCAACAATACAAAAGTGAAAGAATATATAGATTTCGCTGCAGAAAACGGTTTTCAGGGACTTTTGATTGAAGGCTGGAATGTTGGTTGGGAAGACTGGTTTGGTCACTCAAAAGAATTTGTTTTCGATTTCATCACTCCTTATCCTGATTTCGACATCAAGATGTTAAACGATTACGCACATTCCAAAGGCATCAAACTGATCATGCACCACGAAACTTCAGGTTCTGCAACGAACTACGAAAGATGGACGGATAAAGCGTATCAGTTAATGAACAAGTACGGTTATGATGCCGTGAAAACAGGGTACGTAGGAGATATGATTCCAAGAGGAGAACATCATTATTCTCAGTGGACAATCAACCATTTTTACAGAATTGCTGAAAAAGCCAACGAATATAAAATTATGGTGAATTCTCATGAATCTGTACGTCCTACAGGAGAAAGCAGAACGTATCCGAATTACATTTCTGCGGAAGCGGCGCGTGGAACGGAATATGAAGCTTTCGGAGGAAATAATCCCGATCATCAGACCATTCTTCCGTTTACAAGATGGATGGGAGGTTCTATGGATTACACGCCGGGAATTTTCCAGACAAAACTGGATTACTATTTCCCCGGAGACAAGCGTTTCGTAAAAACAACCTTAGTAAAACAGTTAGCGCTTTATGTGGTAATGTATATGCCTCTTCAGATGGCGGCAGATTTGCCTGAAAATTACAAAAAGCACATGGACGCCTTCCAGTTTATCAAAGATGTTGCAGCAGATTGGGACGATACAAAAATTTTATCGGCAGAGCCGGGAGATTACATCATCACGGCAAGAAAAGCAAAAGGAACTGAAAACTGGTTCGTGGGCGGAATTACCGATGAAAACAAACGAGATTACACTGTAGATTTTTCTTTCTTAGATAAAGGTAAAAAATATGAAGCTACCATTTACGAAGATGGAAAAGATGCGGATTACATCAACAATCCTCAAAGCTATAACATCTACAAAAAAGAAATCACAAGCAAATCTAAAATTAATTTTAAAATGGTACGAAGCGGAGGTTTTGCCATCTCTATCAAACCTGTAAAATAAATAATACAGAAACTGCTAATTCCTTAAAGGTATTTTTCCTTTAAGGAATTTTTTTGGCAGAAAATAGATAGATTAATTTAATTTTCATTAAAGAAACAAATAATAGCAAGTACTTAGCTGCTATTATTTATGATAATTTGATTATCTTTAATTATATGAAAAATATGAAGAAAGCAGTTTTGCTGATGATGATAACAACAGGACAATTAATATTTGCACAAAGCATCAGCCAGATTCTAAAAAATGAAGGAGCATTCAGAAAAGATACTGTTTTATCGGTTAAAAGTGATTCAAAAGAAACTCATTTACCGGTAATTATAATGAAAGGAAAAATAAAAGATCCCGTTTTTACTATTGTAGCAGGAATTCATGGCTGCGAATATCCTCCTATCATTGCTGTTCAGGAAATGATAAAAGAAATTGATCCCCAAAAACTAAAAGGAACACTAATCATCGTCCCGATAGCCAATGTTGAAGGATTTCAAAAACGTACCCCATTCATCAACCCTTTAGATAATAAAAATCTAAACAATGCATTTCCGGGATCAGAAGCCGGAACACCCACGGATCAGATAGCTCATCTTATCGCCAGAGAAATAATTTCAAACTCAACCGTATTTCTTGATATTCATGGGGGAGATGCAAACGAAGATCTGCTGCCCTTTATCTGCTACTATAATCGAAAAGACACCCCTGAAAACACAAAGAAGGCTTATGATTTATCACTTCGTTCTCAAATAAGACACATAGTTTCTTATCCTTACAACCTTTCACCTTCTGATCCTGCAAAATACGCATTCAAGCAGGCAACACAGCAGGGAATAACTGCATTAAGCATAGAAGCCGGTAAACTCGGAACTGTACAGAGAGAAAATGTAGAAATCATAAAAAGAGCAGTCTACAATATGTTAGAATACACAGGGAATTATAAAGAAGAAAAAATAAAAATCCAAAAAAGAAAAAACACAATAATTCTGGATCAGCAGGATTACATTAAAGTTCCGGAAAGCGGAATTTTTTACAGCCACCTCAAAAGCGGAGACAGAGTTCGAAAAAAACAGCTTTTAGGATACATTACCGACGAATTTGGAAACAAAAAGCAGAACATATTCTCAGACTCGGAAGGAACTATTTTATACAAAGTGGGAACCCCGCCAGTAAATAAAGGGGAAACCCTCTTCTGCATTGGATATTCCGAAAAAAAATGAACAGAAAATTAATAAGATTAAATAAATTCTCAGTAAAACATATAAATGAATAAAATATATACAATCATAACATTATCCGCAGCGGCATTTGCTTTTTCACAAAAGCCTCTCGATAAAGTAGAACCTGCATTCTGGTGGAAAGGAATGAAAAACCCGGAACTTCAGATTCTGGTGTATGGAAAAGATATTGCCAAAAACGAAATTGAGCTTTCAGACGGTGTTCAGATCAAAGATATTCAGAAAGTTGAAAATCCGAACTATGTTTTTGTCACCGTTAATACCAATGAAATTAACGTTCCGAAATTTAACATCAATATAAAAAGCGGAAAGAAAAAGTTAGGTTCTTACACGTATGAACTGAAGCAGAGAAATCCAAATTCAGCAAACAGAGAATCATACTCTTCCAAAGACGTGATGTACCTCATCATGCCTGATCGTTTCGCAAATGGCGATGAAAAAAACGACTCCAGCCCGAATTTAACCGAAAAAGCAAACCGAAATCTTCCTAACGGCAGACATGGAGGAGATTTGCGCGGGATCATCAACAATTTAGATTATATTCAGAACCTTGGAGCAACAGCAGTCTGGCTTACTCCCGTTAATGAGGACAACGAAAAAGTATATTCCTACCACGGATATGCACAGACAGATTTATACAAAATCGATCAGCGTTACGGAACCAACGAAGAGTATAAAGAACTTTCCCAAAAACTGAATCAGAGAAAAATGAAACTCGTGATGGATTATGTAACCAATCATTGGGGAGTTTCGCACTGGATGATCAAAGATCTGCCTACAAAAGACTGGATTCACTGGTTCAGCGATGGAGAAAATGGATTTAAACGTTCCAACTATAAAACAACCACTCAGTTTGATACAAACGCTTCTGAGGTGGATAAAAAATTAGCTTTGGACGGTTGGTTTGATACGACAATGCCCGATATTAACCAGAAAAATCCATTGGTTTTAAAATATTTAACACAGAATGCAATCTGGTGGATCGAATATGCCGAATTGGGTGGTTTTCGGGTAGATACCTATCCTTACAATGACAAAGATGCGATGGCAAAATGGGCAAAAGCCATTACAGATGAATATCCTAATTTCAATATTGTAGGAGAAGCATGGCTGTATTCCAGTGCACATATTGCAGCATGGCAAAAAGATTCTAAAATTGCAGAATTAGCAGGTTATAATTCAAACCTTCCTTCTGTAATGGATTTTATGCTGTATTCTGATCTGCCGAAAGCCTTGAAAGAAAAAGACAGTTGGGATTCCGGAATGGTAAAATTATACAATGTGTTTACCAGCGATTTCCTGTACCCGAATATCAACAATCTTTTGGTGTTTTTTGAAAATCACGATACCGAAAGATTTAACGAAGTTTTCAACGGAAATCCTGCGGAATATAAACTTGCCATGACCTTAATATCAACAGTTCGCGGAATTCCACAGTTGTATTATGGCTCTGAAGTGGGAATGCGCGGCGACAAAAACAAAGGGGGCGATGCAGATATCAGAAGAGATTTTCCGGGCGGCTGGAAATCAGATAAGATCAATGCTTTCAATCCTTCAACTCAGACTCCTGAGCAAAAAGAATTTTACGATTTTACCCAGAAGTTGCTGAACTGGAGAAAAGGCAAAGAAGTCATTCATACAGGAAAAACCAAAAATTTCGTTCCGCAGAATAATGTTTTTGTGTATTTTAGATACAACGAAAAAGAAAGCGTAATGGTCATTTTAAATAATAATGATGCCGAACAAACGATAGACGTGAAGCATTTCGCAGAATCTCTGAACGGTTTTTCAAAAGGTAAAGACATCATTTCCGGCAAAGAATTTTCGGTAAAGGACAATTTTAAAATCCCTGCAAAATCATCTATGGTTATTGAATTGAATTAAAACACGGATAACCCAAATGTTTTACAAATTTCACACTAAAATCATTAGTGTCATTCGTGAAAAAATTAGTGTCGCTTGTGTTTAAAAATAAAATTATACATGAAAAAAACAACAATATTCTTTACATTCATCCTATTTGTATTGAGTTTTACATCCATTTCTGCTCAGTCAAAATTCGATAAAGAAAAAACAGAAATCGGAACCATGCTCGACGGATTTAATGTCGCAGCAGCAAAAGCAGATTTCAACACTTACTTTAATTATTTTGCCGACGAATCTGTTTTTATCGGGACAGATGCTACAGAAGTCTGGGACAAAAAAGCCTTTATGGTTTGGGCTAAACCCTATTTCGATAAAAAGAAAACATGGAATTTTACTTCCCTGAAAAGAAATATCTACTTCAGCAAAGACGGAAAACTGGCGTGGTTTGATGAGTTACTAAATACCCAGATGAAAATCTGCCGCGGTTCAGGAGTGGTGGAAAAAATCAACGGAATCTGGAAAGTAAAACAGTACGTACTCTCTGTAACCGTTCCAAATGAAGTGGTAGACAAAGTTGTCGCTGAAAAAGCACCAATCGAAGAGATGTTAATCCAAAAACTGAAGAAATAATGGCAGAAATTGTAGGAAAAGCAGATGCAGGAAAATTTGGAAAAGTAAAAAAGCCGAATTTATCCATGGCTCAGATCATCAATATGAGCATGGGATTTTTAGGAATCCAGATGGCTTTTGGTCTGCAGAACGGAAACGCAAGCCGGATTTTGGCAAATTTCGGAGCTGATGTTCATGAGTTATCATGGTTCTGGCTCGTTGCGCCGATAACAGGATTAATCGTTCAGCCGATCATCGGTCACATGGGAGATAATACATGGAGTCCGCTGGGAAGAAGAAAACCTTACTTTTTAATAGGAGCTGTTTTATGCGCCATCGGATTGGTAATGCTTCCCAATGCCGCTTCTGCAACACAAATGATGGCTGCAAACGTTTTACTGATGGCGGTTATTTTTCTGGCAATGATGGATGCTTCTATCAATGTGGCAATGGAACCTTTCCGTGCTTTGGTGGGAGATATGCTGCCAAAACATCAGGCGACGATTGGTTTTTCTGTTCAGACAATTTTGATAGGAATTGGAGCGGTGATTGGTTCGGATTTACCAAACTGGCTTACCAAACTGGGAATTTCTAATGAAGCTCCGAAAGGTTTTGTTGCAGATAATGTCATCTATTCTTTTTATATCGGAGCAGCCGTACTTATTTTATCAATTTTATATACAATTATTACCACCAAAGAATATTCTCCTGAAGAATTTGCTTCATTTGAAGGCGGAAAGCAAATCGCAGAAGAAAAATCCAAAATGTCGGATATTTTCAAAGATTTTGCCAATGCACCCTCACAGATGAAAAAACTGGGAATTGTTCAGTTTTTCTCATGGTTTGCATTATTTACCATGTGGGTTTTTACAACCAGTGCTTTGGCGACGCATCATTTCGGGCTTTCCCCGGAAGATACCCATTCAGTGGAATTTAATAAAGCCGGAGATTTAACGGGAAGCCTGTTCGGAAGTTATAATCTCTACGCCATTTTCTTTGCGTTTGCATTAACACCGATTGCCAAATTTATAGGAAAAAAACAGACTCATGCGCTGGCTTTGGCAAGTGGCGGTTTCGGGCTGATTTCCATGTACTTTATAAAAGACATAAATTACCTCTGGATTTCCATGGTAGGATTAGGTTTTGCATGGGCAAGTATTCTGGCAATGCCTTATGCGATGCTTATTGACTCAATTCCACAAAAGAAAATGGGCGTTTATATGGGAATTTTCAATTTCTTTATTGTAATTCCTCAAATCATTAACGGAGTTTTTGGAGGACCAATTGTTAGCAGAATTTTCGGTAAAATGGCAATAGATTATATTGTAGTGGGCGGAATCTGTATGGTTTTAGGAGCTGTTCTCACTCTTCTTTTCGTTAAATCTGAACAAGACACCCCAAAAGAAATTGAAAAAGAAATTCAGCAGGTGCATTTCTGATAAAAAGAGAAATACTTCAGTTGATTTCCTAAAATTATCCAAGTTCGGAATAAAGATTATAAAAAATTTGTGATAAGCTAATTTCAGAATTAACCGCAAAAACAAAGGATAATGTTAAAGCGAATTTCCAGAATAATCAAAGCGCTCAAAAGAATAAAAATCAAAGATTTTTAAAAACTATGGTGAGCTTTTTCATTTGTAATGATCAACTTTAAATAAAAAAATTATTAGATCTTTTGTGACTTTTGCGGTTAAATAAAAGTTTAAACAGACTTAAAATATAAAAATAATAGCTTAGTTCATTCACGTTAAATTAAGGATAAGCAAAATTTAAACACTTCTTATCCCGAATTCAGGTTAAAATATAACTCTAAATCTACCGGATCCGGTAGATTTTTTTATTGATGACGATAAAAAATCAGAAAAACTTTAAAAAATACGATCCCAATACACAGTCTTTAGGTAAATTTTAGACATCGTATTTTTATCTCACTTTAAAATTTGAAATTCAACAGGTTATAGAATATTTTTGTTTTAATGAATATCGTAAAAAACACTGCTTTTTATAGATTTTTGATAATTTTTGGGCGGAATTTTTATGAAAAAGTAATTGCTTATCAAAATTAGTTTATACATTTGTATCGTTAAATACAAGCAAATGAGTAACTCAATTATTATTCTTGTCATTTTTGTCATTATCGGATTTTCGGTGATGGGCAATGGCTTGTGATAATTTTTGAAATTGAAATAATACAGACCATTCTCATCACGAGAATGGTTTTTTGTTTAAAGACCACACCAAAATAAAAATTAAAACGATATAGAATGTATTACAATGACGACAGTGTTCTCTTCTTTGATGGAGAATATGTAAAAGCAAAAGAAGCAAAGACCGATTTGTACGGTCAATCATTACACTACGGATATGCGGTTTTTGAAGGCATTAAATCCTACAAAACAGCCAATGGAACCAAAATTTTTAAAGCAGAAGAACATTACGACAGACTGAGAAAATCAGCAGAAGCAATGCATATGCCTTTTCATTATTCTACCGAAGAAATGGTAGAGGCTACTTATAAATTGTTGGAAATTAATAATCTGAGTAACGCTTACATCCGTCCTTTAGTTATCTGTTCTCCCAATATGTCCCTTTCAAAAGGACAGAAAAGCTATCTTGTTATTGAAGTATGGAACTGGGATAATGGCTATCTGGCGAACAAACTGAGAATTATGACCTCTTCCTTTCAGCGTCCTAATCCGAAAGCATTTAAAATAGAAGCTAAAGTGAGTGGACATTACGTAAATTCTATTCTGGCAAGTCAGGAAGCGAAAGATAAAGGATTTGATGAAGCACTTGTTCTGGACGAAAATGGAAATGTAGCAGAAAGTTCCGGCGCAAATGTATTCTATGAAAAAGACGGAAAACTGTATACTCCTCAAAAAGGAAACATCTTACCCGGTATTACAAGAGCTACTGTTTTCGAAATATGTAATCAGTTAGGGATTTCGTACGAAGAAAAATTATTTACACCGCAGGAATTGCAGGGCGCAGATGCCGCATTTTTCTGTGGAACAGCAGCAGAAATTGTCGCTGTGGAATCTTTGAATGATATTCCTTTCAGAATGAATTGGGAAGACAGTTTATCAGCTAAAATTCAGCAGGCTTACCGTCATTTGGTCGTAGAAGAAAATTATTCATACCTGAAATCAAACCTGCAAAATGTGTAATACAGAACTGAACAAATATTCCAAAACGCTTACAAAAGACCCGACGCAGCCTGCAACTCAGGCAATGTTTTACGGTATTGGTTTCCAGAAAGAAGACTTCGACAAAGCCCAGATCGGAATTGCAAGCATGGGTTATGATGGCAACACCTGCAATATGCATCTCAACAGTCTTGCTGAAATCGTGAAAAAAGGAGTGAAAGAACAGGATTTGGTGGGTTTAATGTTTCATACCATAGGAATAAGCGACGGAATGACCAATGGTACAGACGGAATGCGCTATTCCCTTGTAAGCCGTGATATTATTGCAGATTCCATAGAAGCTGTATGCGCAGGACAGTATTACGACGGGCTCATCACCGTTCCCGGATGCGACAAAAATATGCCCGGTTCCCTCATTGCTATGGCAAGACTGAACCGACCTTCCATAATGGTCTATGGCGGAAGTATTGCTCCCGGACATTATAAAGGTCAGGATCTGAACATCGTTTCAGCTTTTGAAGCTCTGGGAAATAAAATTGCCGGAAAAATTTCAGAAGAAGACTTTCAGGGAGTCATTCAAAACTCCTGTCCGAGTGCAGGAGCTTGTGGCGGAATGTACACCGCAAATACCATGGCTTCCGCTATTGAAGCTCTGGGAATGAGTCTTCCGTATTCTTCTTCCTATCCGGCGCTCAGTCGCGAGAAAAAAGAAGAATGCCAATTTGCGGGACATTACATCAGAATTCTTTTGGAAAAAGACATCAAACCTTCCGATATCATGACACCAAAAGCCTTTGAAAATGCTTTGAGACTGATTATGATTTTAGGCGGAAGCACCAATGCTGTACTGCATTTTATTGCCATTGCAAAATCAATAGGATACGATCTGACTTTGGATGATTTTCAGCGGATCAGCGATGAAACACCGTTTCTGGCAGACCTCAAACCCAGCGGAAAATATCTGATGGAAGACCTTCACAAAGTAGGGGGAGTGCCTGCTGTAATGAAATATCTGTTGGATCTGGGATTGCTACACGGCGACTGTCTTACTGTAACAGGCAAAACCATTGCAGAAAATCTCGAACATGTCACCTCCATTATTGAAAGAGATCAGCATATTATTCACGATATCAGAAATCCCATCAAAGAAACAGGACATATCAGAATACTATACGGAAATCTTGCCGAGAAAGGATCGGTAGCCAAAATCACAGGTAAAGAAGGAAACTATTTCAGGGGAACAGCCATTGTATTTGATGGCGAAAAAGAATTCATCAAAGGAATTGAAGACAAAAAAATCAAAGAAGGAAACGTTGTCGTTATCAAAAACGAAGGTCCGAAAGGCGCTCCCGGAATGCCCGAAATGCTGAAGCCAACTTCTGCTTTAATGGGTTCCGGCTTAGGAAAAAATGTAGCACTGATTACAGACGGAAGATTTTCCGGAGGAACACACGGTTTTGTTGTAGGACACATCACACCGGAAGCATTTGAAGGAGGACTGATCGGCCTTATACAGGACGGAGACCTCATTGAGCTCGATGCAGAGAAAAATACCATCAATGCATTGTTGTCGGATGAAGAAATTGAAAAAAGAAAAGCCGGTTTTCATCAGCCTGAATACAAAGTGAAAAGCGGAGTTCTTTATAAATATGCCAAATCTGTGGCAGATGCATCGCAGGGCTGCGTAACCGACCTGTAATCACAATTAAAATTGAAACATTATGAATACACTTGAAATAAATGAACAGAAAGATACCCGAAGTGCGGAAGCCATTGAGATATCCGGATCCAAAGCAGTTTTAGAAGCCTTATTGCAGGAAAATGTAGACACTGTTTTCGGATATCCAGGAGGAGCAATTATGCCTATTTATGATGCTTTATATGATTATTCCGAAAAACTGAAACACATTCTCGTTCGTCACGAACAGGGCGCAGTTCATGCAGCACAGGGATTTGCAAGAGTATCAGGAAAAACGGGCGTTGTCTTTGCGACAAGTGGTCCTGGAGCCACCAATCTGGTGACAGGTCTTGCAGATGCCATGATCGACAGTAACCCGGTAGTTTGCATTACAGGGCAGGTTTATGCTTCCTTACTGGGAACAGATGCATTTCAGGAAACCGATGTTATCAATATCACCACACCGGTTACCAAATGGAACTATCAGGTTACCGATGCCACAGAAATTCCTGAAGCCATTGCCAAAGCATTTTACATTGCAAACACCGGTCGTCCCGGTCCTGTTTTAATTGATATTACCAAAAATGCGCAGCTTCAGTTATTCGATTATTTAGGCTATAAAAAATGTACTCACATCCGAAGTTATCGTCCCGAACCCGAGATCAGAAAAGAATATATTGAAAAAGCAGCACAGCTCATTAATCAGGCCAAAAAACCATTCGTTCTTTTCGGACAGGGAGTAATTCTGGGGAAAGCGGAAGAAGAATTAAAATCTTTTATTGAGAAAATTAATCTTCCGGCAGCGGCTACCGTAATGGGACTGAGCGCGTTGCCTACCCATCATAAATTGCACGTAGGAATGTTGGGAATGCATGGAAATTATGCCCCCAATGTAATGACGAATGAATGCGATGTATTGATCGCTGTAGGAATGCGTTTTGATGACCGCGTTACCGGACGTCTCGATAAATATGCAAAACAGGCAAAAGTAATTCATCTTGATATTGATCCCGCAGAAATTGATAAAAATGTAAAAACAACAGTTCCTGTTTGGGGTGACTGTAAAAAAACACTCCCTTTATTGACAGCACTTCTCGAAGAAAATGACCATTCAGAATGGGTGGAGAAATTCCGCGAACTGGAAAAAGAAGAAATAAAAGAAGTCATACATAATGAACTGAATCCCACTACAGACGCCATGACGATGGGAGAAGTTATCAGAGTATTAAACGAGCTTACTAACGGAGACGCCATTATCACAACAGACGTCGGTCAGCATCAGATGGTAGCCTGTCGATACGCCCGGTATAACCGTTCAAAATCCAGTGTCACTTCCGGAGGACTGGGAACAATGGGATTTGGTTTGCCGGCTGCTATCGGAGCATGGTATGGCGCTCCCGAAAAAACAGTCGTGGCAATCATCGGGGATGGCGGATTTCAGATGACACTTCAGGAATTGGGAACGATTATGCAGTTTGGGGCAAAAGTGAAAATTCTCATCCTCAATAACGAATTTTTGGGAATGGTGAGACAATGGCAGCAATTATTCCACGACAGACGTTACTCATTCGTAAATATTACAAGCCCTGATTTTGTGGTAGTTGCCAAAGGATATTATATTGAAGGTGAAAAAATATCCGAAAGAAAAGATTTAAAAGCTGCCCTCGAAAAAATGCTCAGTCATGATGGAGCATACCTTCTGGAAGTGATGGTAGGAAAAGAAAACAATGTATTTCCGATGGTAGCACAGGGAACCTCAGTTTCGGAGATCAGACTAAAATAAAAAAAAGAAAATGGAAAAACAGGAATTTACCATCACACTATACACCGAAAATTCAGTGGGATTAATCGGCAGAATATCGGGAATCTTCTCACGGAGAAAAATCAATATCGAGAGTCTGAATACCTCACCTTCAGAAGTAGAAGGCATTCACAGATTCACCATCGTTATCCAGGAAAACGAAGAAGTAGTGAGGAAACTCTGCCGACAACTGGAAAAACAGATTGATGTAATGAAAGCCTATTACAATACAGACGATGAAATTGTATGGCAGGAACAGGCACTTTACAAAGTACCCGCAGATGTGGTTACCGAAAAAGTATATGTAGAGCGGCTGCTTCGTCAGTATGGCGCATCAACTGTAGTTATCCGTCAGGATTATATCGTGTTTGAAACAGCCGGACATCGTGAAGAAATAGACAGATTAACCGAAGAACTTAATAAATACGGTCTCATAGAATTTGTTCGCGGTGCCAGAATCGCCATCATTAAAAACAGTGCGGGAATCCACCAAAAAGTACTTCAGTTTGAAAACCGAGAACCCTCTCCGCATATTGTAGAGAACGAATATCTCGATAAGCGGGATGATGTTTTTACCATGTAACAGATTAGTCAAAACATTCAAATCCCGAAATTGAATACAATGTTTTATTGTTTCAAAAAACATTCAGAACAAAACCTAAAATAAAAATATTAATCCTGAAAAGTAGTTACAGTAAACATTTTACTTAATACTTTTTACATTTTACCCAAAAATATGGCAAATTACTTCAATACCCTATCACTAAGAGAACAGCTCCATCAGCTTGGACAGGCAGAATTTATGGACAGTACAGAATTTTCCGATGGTGTAGTAGCTTTAAAAGGAAAAAAAATAGTAATCGTCGGATGTGGCGCTCAGGGACTTAATCAGGGGCTTAACTTAAGAGACAGCGGACTAGATGTTTCCTATGCCCTCAGAAAAGAAGCCATCGACGAAAAAAGAGATTCATGGAAAAATGCCACAGAAAACGGCTTTCACGTAGGAACATATCAGGAACTCATTCCTACGGCAGATTTAGTCATCAATTTAACCCCCGATAAACAGCATACTTCCGTAATCAGCACCGTACAGCCACTCATGAAAGAAGGGGCTACATTGTCCTATTCCCACGGATTCAACATCGTAGAAGAAGGAATGCAGATCCGTAAAGACCTCACCGTAATCATGGTTGCCCCGAAATGCCCCGGTTCCGAAGTCCGTGCAGAATACCTTCGAGGTTTTGGAGTACCCACACTTATTGCCGTACATCCCGAAAATGATCCTCAGGGAAAAGGATGGGCAGAAGCAAAAGCCTATTGTGTGGCAACTGGCGGACACAAAGCAGGAGTATTAAAATCATCCTTTGTAGCAGAAGTAAAATCAGATTTAATGGGAGAACAGACCATTTTATGCGGACTTTTGCAGACTGGCTCCATTCTTTCCTTTGACAAAATGGTAGAAAAAGGTATTGATGCAGGTTATGCTTCCAAGCTCGTTCAGTACGGCGTTGAGGTGATCACAGAAGCACTGAAACACGGCGGTGTGAGCGGAATGTTAGACCGACTTTCCAATCCTGCAAAAATCAAAGCATTTGAACTTTCCGAAGAATTGAAACACATCATGCGACCGCTTTTCCAGAAACATCAGGATGATATCATCTCCGGAGAATTCTCCAAAACCATGATGCAGGACTGGGAAAACGGAGATGCCAACCTTTTGAAATGGCGTGCGGAAACCGGCGAAACAGCCTTTGAAAAAACTCCGGCGGGAGACGTAAAAATCTCCGAACAGGAATATTTCGATCATTATCTCCTCATGTCCGCATTCATAAGAGCAGGCGTAGAACTCGCTTTCGAAACCATGGTGGAAGCAGGAATAAAACCGGAATCTGCCTATTACGAATCCCTGCACGAAGCTCCCCTCATTGCCAATACCATCGCAAGAAAAAAACTATTCGAGATGAACCGCGTGATTTCAGATACGGCAGAATATGGCTGCTACCTCTTCGATCAGGCTTGTAAACCCCTTCTGGCAGACTTCATGAAAAAAGTAGACACAGACCTCGCAGGAAAAAACTTCAACGAAGGAAAAGACGCGTCCGTAGACAATGCGCAATTGGTTCACGTTAACGACACCCTCAGAAACCATCCGGTAGAAATGGTCGGCAGAAAACTTCGTCAGGCAATGACGGCAATGAAATCCATAAAAACCGTATAAAAATTTTTGGGCAGCTATTTCCGCCCTCCGTTCCCGCTTTTTTCTTTTCTCGAAAAAGAAAAAGAGCTCCACTCAGGTCGGGCTGCGAGACATTTCCGCTTTCAGGAAATAAAGACCATAAAAACCGGTAAAATAAATGAAGATGAATAAAACACTCACACTTCCCACACTCGAATCCGCCATACAGGCAAGAAAAAGCATCGAAAACGTGGTGAATTATACCCCTTTGCAATACAGCACTCGTTTGTCGGAAAAATTTGATGCGCATATTTACCTTAAAAGAGAAGACTTACAGCCGGTGCGATCCTACAAATTAAGAGGCGCTTATCATAAAATAAAAACCCTTTTCAACGAAGGCAGAACTTCAGAAGGAATAGTTTGTGCAAGTGCAGGAAATCATGCTCAGGGAGTTGCTTTTTCATGCAAGCAGCTCCAGATTAAAGGAACCATTTTTATGCCCGTAACCACACCAAAACAAAAGCTGGAACAGGTAGAAATGTTTGGCGGTCATTTTGTAGACATTAAACTCTTCGGAGACACCTTTGATGCATCCAAAAAAGCCGCTTTGGATTTTGCAGAAACTTCCGGTGCTGCCTTTATTCATCCTTTTGATGACGTTCAGATCATTGAAGGACAGGCAACAGTCGCACTCGAAATTTTAGAACAGAAAAAAGAAGCAACAGACTTTGTTTTTATTCCGATTGGCGGAGGAGGACTCGCTTCGGGAATTTCCACCGTATTTAAAGAACTTTCCGCAGAAACCCAACTCATAGGTGTAGAACCGAAAGGAGCGCCCTCCATGAAAACATCCATAGAAAACAAAATCAATACCGAGCTTACTGAAATTGACAGCTTTGTAGACGGAGCAGCCGTAAAAAAAGTAGGAGATTTAACATTTGAAATTTGCAGAAATACACTTTCCGGATGCATTTCCGTAGATGAGGGAAAAATTTGTGAAACCATTCTTCAGCTTTATAATAAAGATGCTATTGTACTTGAACCCGCGGGAGCATTATCAATTTCTGCACTCGAGCAGTATAAAACGCAGATTAGAGGAAAAAATGTGGTGTGCATCGTCAGCGGAAGCAATAACGATATTACCCGGATGGAGGAAATTAAAGAACGCGCTTTGCTCTACAATGGTCTTAAGCACTACTTTATGGTGAAATTTCCGCAGCGTCCCGGTGCTCTTAAAGATTTTGTCCTCAATGTATTGGGAACAAACGATGATATTACTCATTTTGAATACACCAAGAAAAACTCCAGAGAAACAGCTTTGGCAATCGTCGGAATCGAGCTTTCCGATCCATCAGACTTCGAAGGACTCAGACAGAGAATGCAGAGTCTGGATTATTTTGAATCGTATCTCAATGAAAACCCCGATGTTCTCAATATGTTTGTGTAATATCAAAAACAAACAATAAATCCGCTGAAAAGGCGGATTTTGTCGTTCTTATCTTACATCAACAGTTTAGCCGTTTATCTCCTGTATATTTGTATCATAAAATAAAAACATTATGAAAACAGTATATCATAAAGCAGACACAAGAGGTCACGCCAATCACGGATGGTTAAACTCTTATCACACATTCAGTTTTGCCAATTACCAGAATCCTGAAAGAACACACTTCGGAGTATTGAGAGTGTTAAATGACGATACCGTCACTCAGGGAATGGGATTCGGAACGCACCCTCACAGAGACATGGAAATTATTTCCATTCCGTTGGAAGGAGATCTGGAGCATAAAGATTCTATGGGAACTACAGCAGTCATTAAAAAAGGAGAAATTCAGGTAATGAGTGCCGGAACCGGAGTAATGCACAGCGAATACAACAAAAATAAAGATCAGGCAGTAAAATTCTTACAGATCTGGGTATTCCCGAGAGAAGTAGGAGTAGAACCAAGATACGATCAGCAAAGCATTAAAGAAGGCGAAAAAATAAACGGCTTCCAGCAGATCTTATCTCCCGATAAAAATGACGACGGCGTTTGGATTCACCAGGATGCATGGTTCAATCTTGCCAATTTTACCAAAGGAAACGGCAAAAACTATATGCTGAACAAAAAAGGAAACGGAGTCTATGCTTTTGTACTGAAAGGAAGCGCGAAAATCGGAGACCGTATTTTAAATGAAAGAGACGGCTTAGGAATCTGGGATACTCAAAGTTTCAACATTGAAGCCGTAGAAGACACAGAAATATTATTTATGGAAGTTCCAATGGAATTACCGTCATATCTCAAATAAACCCTTAATTTTGCACAACGAAAATTCCCCGCCTTTGGAGGGGTGGCAAAAATTCAGAATGAATTTTTGACGGGGTGGTTAAACAAAATTTAGTCGGACTTCTCATCTTTGCTGAGTGAAACGCCTTTGCGAACGAAAAAATAGAGATTTGCCAATAAAAAAAATCTTAGCGACCTTAGCGTTAAAATTCGGACAAAATAACAAAAACATACTTTAAAATAGATAAAAGACAATGAAAGTTTTAGCAATAGCAGGAAGCAATTCCGATACATCAATCAATAAAATGCTGGTTACTTACGCAGCTTCATTAATTCCAAACGCAGAAGTGGAAATCGTAGACATGAACGCTTTTGAAATGCCGATCTACAAACACCAGCGTGAAGTGGAAAGCGGAGTTCCGCAGGAAGCAAAAGACTTTGCCTCAAAAATCGACGGAGCAGATGTTTTACTGGTTTCTCTGGCAGAACATAACGGAACCTACTCTTCAGCATTCAAAAATGTATTCGACTGGACATCAAGAATTAAAGACAGAGCAGTATGGAATGAGAAACCAATGTTGCTAATGGCAACAGCTCCCGGTGCAAGAGGCGGTTTAGGCGTTTTGGAAGCTTCAGGAAAACGTTTCCCTCTTCACGGCGGAAATATTGTAGACACCTTCACACTGCCTTTCTTTAATGATAATTTTGATAAAGCGGCTCAGAAAATTTCTAAAGAAGAGAAAGACAGTGAATTAAAAGAGAAAATTCAGAAAATTTCTGCCTTAGAATCTATTCTTGAAAAATAGATTTGAAAATTAATATAAAATTAATATCTTTGCAAAAAGGAAAAAAGATGAAAATTCAGACCACTTTTAAAGAATGTTTCTCCAAGAAAGGGAATATTGTGGACTCTGAAATTCTGAGATAAAACAACGGCCGATAATCTACCAAGATTGTCGGCTTTTTTGTTTTCTGAATTTGAATAAAAAGTAAAAATAAAATGTACCAATTCAGTAATGCAGAAATTTACCAATTCAAAACATTGTTACATTGCTAAACTGATACATTGTTAGATTATTAAAATACTATGAGCAACACGTACAAATCAGCAGGAGTAGACAAAGAAGAAGGATACAAAACCGTTGACAAGATCAAGAAAGCGGTCGGCGAAACACATAATTCCAATGTGTTGAACCATTTGGGAAGTTTTGGGGCATTCTATGAGATCGGAGGATACAAAAATCCTGTATTGGTTTCCGGAACAGACGGAGTGGGAACAAAGCTTAAAGTAGCTTTAGACTCAAAAAAATACGATTCTATCGGGGTAGACTGCTTTGCTATGTGTGCCAATGATATTCTTTGTCATGGTGCAAAACCATTATTTTTCCTTGATTATCTGGCTTGCGGAAAACTGGACTCCGAAATTGCTGCTGAAATCGTTTTAGGAATGGTAGAAGCCTGTAAAGACAACAACTGTGCATTAATCGGCGGAGAAACCGCAGAAATGCCCGGAATGTACCAACCTGGAGATTACGATGTTGCCGGATTCTGCGTAGGAATCGTTGAAAAAGACCAGATTATTGATGGTTCAAAGATCAAAGCAGGAGACAAAATCATTGCGCTTCCAAGTTCAGGATTCCATTCAAACGGATTCTCTTTGGTAAGAAAAGTGTTCCCTGATTTCAACGAAGAATTCGAAGGAAAGCCTTTGTACGAAACCCTTTTGGTTCCAACAAGACTATATTACAAAGATATTCATAAAATTCTTGAAGAAGTAGCAGTTTCAGGGGTCGCGCATATCACAGGAGGTGGTTTGTACGAAAATATTCCGAGAATCATCGGTGACGGACTTTGCGCTTCAATCGATGCTTCAAAAATCCAGATTCCAACGGTTATGTTAGAATTGGAAAAAAGAGGAGGAGTTGCGCGTGAAGAAATGTTCGGAACATTCAACATGGGAGTCGGAATGATCGTTGTAGTGGATGCACAACATGCAGAAAAAGTATTGCACCTTTTAGACGATGCTTACGAAATCGGAGAAATTACAGAAGGAAGCGAAAAAATCAACTTGAAAATTACCAATTAGATAATGTATTCCATTTTCAAATTAACTAATTTTCAAATTGACTAATCATGAAGAATCTTGTCATACTCGTTTCAGGTTCAGGAACCAATCTTCAGAGAATCATCGATACCATTGATAATGGAGAAATCCGGAATGCAAAAGTATCTTTAGTGATTGCCGACAGAGAATGTTACGGACTGGAAAGAGCGAAAAATCATAACATAGAAAATATTCTGATTCCGAGAGGGAAAAACTTCAGTAATGAACTGGCTGAAAAAATTCCTCAAAATACAGACTTAATCGTTTTAGCAGGATTTTTATCCATCCTGAAACCCGAGTTCTGTGAAAAATGGAACGGAAAAATAATCAATATTCATCCGGCTTTGCTTCCGAAATTTGGAGGAAAAGGAATGTGGGGACATCATGTTCACAATGCCGTAATTGAAGCAAAAGAAAAAGAAAGCGGAGCAACCGTACATTTCGTAACTTCAGGAATCGATGAAGGAGAAGCCATACTTCAGAAATCATTCGAAATTACAGAAGACGATACTCCCGAAAGCATAGCGGAAAAAGTTCACTTAATAGAATATGAAATTTTCCCAATCGCGATAAACAAAGTATTAAATAATAATTAGACATTAATTATTAGCGATACAAAAAATTCCCCTCCTTTGGAGGGGTGGCAAAAATTCAAAGAATTTTTGACGGGGTGGTTAAAAAACTAACAACAATGAAAGGCTTCGACAAGCTCAGCCTGACAACGCAAAATCTAGCCACTCAGTTTGTCATTCCGTAGGAATCTAAGCTTAGTTGAGATGCTTTCAGCATGACAAACAGAACAGAAAATAGTTAATATTAGAGATGCAGCGCAGAGTCAAGAGTTTATTCTGAGCTTGTCGAAGGAAATCATCTCTTTAAAGAAAAACACATTTAGATTTTAATTATTTCGAAAAACAAGAAAAATCTAAGTAAAAAATAAAACAGACCGGAGGTGAAAGAACCGGTCTACAGTTTGAAATAGCTGTAAAAAGTAAAAAATCGAAAGTAAAATGAGCAAAAAGAGAGTTTTAATCAGTGTTTCTGACAAAAGCGGATTAACCGAATTCGCGCAGTTTTTGGAAGCCCAGAATTATGAATTGATTTCTACAGGAGGGACGTTCAAACATTTGAAAGACGCTGGTTTAAATCCGATTCAGATTGATGAGGTTACCAATTTCCCGGAAATGTTGGATGGAAGAGTGAAAACATTACACCCGAAAGTTCACGGTGGTTTGTTGGCGGTTCGTTCCAACGAAGAACACATGAATACCGTTCAGGAACACGGAATTGGACTGATTGACATGGTAATTGTAAATCTTTATCCTTTCTTCGAAAATGTAAACAAAAACATTTCTCTTCACGAAAAGGTAGAATTCATCGACATCGGAGGACCTTCAATGCTTCGTTCTGCAGCGAAAAACTTCGATTCGGTTACGGTAATCACGGATGTTGAAGATTATGCAACCGTAAAAATCGAAATGGAACAAAACGGCGATACATATATCGAAACACGTAAAAAACTGGCAGGAAAAGTATTCAACCTTACTTCGGCTTATGATGCAGCGATTTCAAGAATGCTTTTAGAAGAAGAATATCCAACCTATCTTAATGCTTCTTACAAAAAAGTTTCTGACTTAAGATATGGAGAAAACCCGCATCAGACAGCAGCTTACTACGTTTCTACTTTCGAAAACGGAGCAATGAAAGATTTCGAACAGTTGGGAGGTAAAGAATTGTCTTTCAACAACCTTCGGGATATGGATCTTTGCTGGAAAGTAGTGACCGAGTTCAAAGAAGAAATGGCTTGTTGTGCAGTAAAACACTCTACACCTTGCGGAGTGGCGATCGGAACTTCAGCTCTGGAAACCTATCAGAAAACTTTCGAGTGCGATCCGGTTTCCATCTTTGGCGGAATTGTTGCTATGAACTACAAAATCGATGCAGCAACCGCAGAAGAATTAAATAAAACCTTCCTTGAAATTGTAATGGCTCCTGAATTTGATGAAGAAGCACTTGAAATTTTAAGAAAGAAAAAGAACTTAAGAATTATAAAAATTGTCAATCCGGTTTCAGACAAACAGACCTGGGTGAAAATCGACGGAGGAATTCTGGTTCAGGACAACGACAGCATCTTTTCGGATGACATCAAAGTTGTCACAGAAACACAGCCTACGGAAGAGCAGAAAAAAGCATTATTATTCTCTCAGAGAGTAGTAAAATATGTAAAATCCAATGCCATTGTCGTTTCCAACGGAATTCAGGCTTTCGGAATCGGAGGAGGACAGGTAAACAGAATCTGGGCAACTCAACAGGCGATCGAAAGAGCCAAAGAAAAATTCTCCGGCGACTTAGTATTGGCTTCAGATGCATTTTTCCCGTTCCGTGACGTAGTAGATTTCTGCGCTCAGGAAGGAATTACAGCAATCATCCAGCCGGGAGGAAGTGTAAAAGATCAGGACAGCATAGATGCTGCCAACGAACACAAAATCCCGATGATGTTTACCGGAATCAGACATTTTTTACATTAATAGTAAAGCAATTCGCCATTGGCTATTAGCGATTGGCTAAAATTATATTTTGAGATTGTATTTATAGCATCCAAAATTATATATTTGTAAATTATAGACTAGTTAATTAAATAAAGTATGAGAATATTAATCATAGGTGAAGGTGGAAGAGAATCTGCTTTGGCAGCAAAACTTCAGAATGACCCAAGAATTTCTAAAATGTTTTTTGCCAACGGAAACGCGACCACTGATGTTATTGGAAAAAATGTTCATTTATCAGAGATTAAAGAACTTAGAGATTTTGCCATCAAAGAAAAGGTAGACTTAACGATTGTTGGTCCTGAAGCTCCGCTTGTAGCAGGTTTGAAGGACGAATTCAAAAAACACGACCTTAAAGTTTTTGGTCCGAATCAGAAAGTTGCAAGTTTGGAAGGAAGTAAGGCTTTCTCTAAGAAATTCATGCAAACCTATGATATCAAAACGGCAAAAGCAGTAGTATTCGATTCCTATAATGAAGCTAAAGAATATGTGCAGACACAGCAATATCCATTAGTGGTTAAAGCAAGCGGTTTGGCAGGCGGAAAAGGCGTGGTAATCTGCGATACTTTGGAAGAAGCTGAAGCAACGATTCATGATTTTATGATCAGAAGAATCTATGGAGATGCAGGAATCCGTTTGGTAATCGAAGAATATTTAGAAGGATTTGAAGCCTCTATCATCGCATTCTCAAACGGGGAAAAATTATTCCCTTGTATCGCGGCGAAAGATTATAAAAAAGCCGGAAATGGCGATACAGGACCCAATACAGGAGGTATGGGAACCGTAGCTCCAAGTCCCGAATTTACTCAGGAACACTACGCAGATTTCGAAAAAAATATCTTAGAACCTACCATTAAAGGTCTTAAAGGAGAAGGGTTCAGCTTCAAAGGAATCATTTTCTTCGGATTAATGGTAACGAAAAACGGAACTTATCTTTTAGAATACAACATGAGATTCGGAGATCCTGAAACGCAGGTTTTAATGGCTTTAATGGAAAACAATCTTCTGGATGTTATTCAGGATTGTATGGACGGAAAAGACATAGAGCTTAAATTTAAAGACGAAAAAGCAGTTTGCCTTGTCATGTGTTCAGGAGGTTACCCAAGAAACATCGAAACAGGTTTCGAAATCGTGGGCGAAGATAAACTGAAATACAGCAAACTTTTATACGCAGGAGCCATCAGAAAAGGAGATAAAGTAGTTTCTAACGGTGGAAGAGTACTGAACATCGTGGCTACAGGAGCAACGTATGAAGATGCCCGCAAAAAAGTGTATGAAGATGCAAGTCATGTACATTTCGATTACGGCTTCTACAGAGAAGACATCGGAAAGTTTTAAAATAATGCCCTGATTTTTCGGGGCTTTTTTTGTTAGAAGCTATTTCCCGCTTTCCGCTGTATCTTTTTTGTCATTGCGAACAAAGAGAAGCACTCAATGGAACTTGTCAGCAATCGCAATAACAAAAAAGGATGTCGCT
>NZ_JAULSJ010000031.1:0-50289 GCF_030518295.1 Chryseobacterium urinae
TCCTGAAAAAGAAAAATCCCGCAGAAAATCTACGGGACTATATTTTGAATGGATAAAAATTATTTCTGAACTGCAGGTAGATTTGCTGCCGCTTTCTGAACTTTCTTATAGGTATACGAACACATGATGATACTGAATTCGTACAGTAAAAGCAGTGGAAATGCTGCCATCAACATACTTAAAACGTCTGCCGGAGTGATAATTGCTGCAACCACCATGATTAAAACAATCGCATGACGACGGTATGTTTTCATAAAGGTTGGTGTAAGAATTCCGATAGTGGTAAGGAAATAAATAAGAACCGGAAAAAGGAAAATTACGCCCATTCCTAAAACAACCTGTAAAAACAGAGTCGTATAGTCGCTTAAATCATAAAGCGGAATAATAATATCGGAGATTTTGAAAATAACCCCGAAATTAACGGCAAAAGGAAGGATTAAATAATATCCGCATAAAACGCCTGTCATGAATAAAATCCAAACCGAATTGATGATAAAGATTGAATTTTTTCTTTCATTCGGATGTAAAGCAGGACTGATGAATCTCCAAAGTTCCCACACAATATAAGGAAAAGCCAAAACAATTCCTCCAAAAATGGAAACTGCCATCATCACATTAAACTGCTGGTAAAGCTTGCTTGCACGAACCGGAAAATCTTTCGGAAGGTGAATGCTGTCTTCGCCCAAAATCATTTTGGAAAAATGATTAACAATCTCAAAGGTGGCAAAATCATTTCGGGTAGGACCAAAGAAAACATGATCCATAATCCAGTTGATATTGAAACCGATAATAACTGCAGCAACTATAATAGCAAGAATTGAACGGATGAGATGACCTCTCAGTTCACCAATATGTCCCCAAAAAGACATGTCTTTAGCATCACTCACAGGATAATATTTTTTTAAGATTTCAAATTTAGGGAAAAAGTTTCAGTAAAAAGAGATGTTTCATTTTTTTAAATGCAGATGCGTGTTTATTATGAAAAAAATTAAATCTTTTCACGTATACATTCTGATTAATTAATTCCTTCATCCAGCAATTTATGCAGATCGATAATCCCGAAATATTTTCCGTTTTCCGTTACCACAAGCTGTCCGATATTATTGTCCTTTAATATTTTCATGGCTTCTTTAGCCAGAGCGGTTCTCTCAATGGTCTTCGGATGTGCAGACATAATGTCTTTAGCCAGAACTTTCGCAATATCATCACCTTTTAAGAGCATTCTTCTCAAATCACCGTCGGTAATCACCCCGATAATTTCGTCATTATTCGTTACAACTGTGATTCCGTGTCGGGAACCGCTGATCGAGATAATAACATCTTTTACGGTATCATTTTCTGTAACCTGAGGTTTTTGGGATGATAGGAAATCATCTACTTTTGAAATTAAATTTTTACCCAGACTTCCTCCCGGATGAAATTTAGCAAAATCATTCGCCTTAAAATCATTCATTTCCATTAAAGCAATCGCCAAAGCATCTCCCAAAGCCATTTGCAGAGTGGTTGAACTGGTAGGCGCAAGTTTATTCGGACACGCTTCCTTTTCTACATACGTATTTAAAATAATTTCGGAAAATTCAGCAAGTTTACTGGATTTATTTCCCGTCATTCCTATTAATGCAGAAGAATAGTCTTTCAGATAAGGAACCAGATTCACAATCTCCGGTGAATTTCCGGAATTTGAAATACACAACACAACATCCTGTTTCTGGATAACGCCCAGATCTCCGTGGATGGCTTCCGAAGCGTGTAAAAACTGAGAAGGGGTTCCTGTGGAATTCAGGGTGGCAACAATCTTATTTCCAACATGCGCCGATTTCCCGATTCCCACCACGATAAGCTTTCCCTTGGCAGAATGAATAATTTCTACGGCTTTCGCAAAATCTTCATTGAGTCTGGATTTAAGTTTTTCTAATTCTGAAATTTCTATTTCTAACGTACTTTTTGCGATTGAAATAATGTCGGCTCTTTCCATTTTTACTTTTACAGCGTATACAAAAAATCTCTTAAAAAACGTTATATTTTTAAAAGGATATTTAATATAAATTTTATTTTTTATAAATTCGTTCGCTTTTATTTTAAGCGAAAAATTCATATCTTTGGGTTAGATGCAAATTTAGCAATAGAAAATTAGATGAGCGCAAAAAAAGCCAATTTATCAGGCGAATTGAAAAAATATTTCGGGTTTTCTACTTTCAAGGGACAGCAGGAGCAGATTATAGAAAACCTTTTGAACGGGAAGGATATATTTGTTCTGATGCCTACAGGAGGAGGAAAATCCTTATGTTATCAGCTTCCGGCTCTTATTTCGGAAGGTACGGCAATTGTGGTTTCTCCGCTTATAGCGTTGATGAAAAACCAGGTAGATGCCGTGAACGGGCTTTCATCTGACGATGGAGTAGCACACGTTTTAAATTCATCATTAAACAAAACGCAGACCAAACAGGTTTTCGACGATATTAAAAGTGGTAAAACCAAACTTTTATATGTTGCCCCAGAATCATTAATTAAGGAAGACTATCTGGATTTTCTGAAAGATGTGAAAATTTCCTTCTTTGCCATTGATGAAGCACACTGTATTTCAGAGTGGGGACACGATTTCAGACCGGAATACCGAAACCTGAAATCCATTATCGATAAAATTGCCGATGTTCCGGTAATTGCACTTACAGCAACGGCTACACCAAAAGTTCAGGATGATATCCAGAAAACTCTTGGGATGACGAATGCTCTGGTTTTTAAAGAAAGCTTCAACAGACCGAATCTCTACTATGAAGTACAGCCTAAGGTAAATGTAGACAAGGAAATCGTAAAGTTTATCAGTCAGAATAAAGGAAAATCCGGAATTGTTTACTGTCTGAGCCGAAGAAAAGTTGAAGAATTTGCACAGCTTCTGCAGGTAAATGGTGTAAATGCACTGCCTTATCATGCAGGTCTCGACCAGAAAATAAGGGTAGCCAATCAGGATAAATTTCTGATGGAGGAAGTGGATGTGATAGTGGCAACCATTGCCTTCGGAATGGGAATCGATAAGCCGGATGTACGTTTTGTAATTCATTACGATTTCCCGAAATCTCTGGAAAGTTATTATCAGGAAACCGGTCGTGCAGGTCGTGACGGAGGAGAAGGTCACTGTGTGGCTTACTACGATCCTAAAGATATTGAAAAACTGGAGAAATTTCTTGCACAGAAGCCTGTTTCCGAAAGAGAAATCGGATTACAGCTTCTCAATGAAGTGGTTGGTTACGCCGAAACTTCGATGAGCAGAAGGCAGTATATTCTGTATTATTTTGGGGAAAATTTTGATCCGATTAATGGTGACGGCGCAAAAATGTGCGATAATTCATCGAACCCGCCAAAATTAAAAGATGCAACAGACGATCTTAAAAAAGTTCTGGAACTTATTAATGATACCGGAGAAAAATTCAAAGCTAAAGATCTTATTTCGGTCATCGCAGGAAAAGAAACTGCGGTTACTAAGTCTTATAAACTGGAACAGACTTCTTATTTCGGTTTCGGAAAAGAAGAAAAAGACAACCACTGGAAAACAATTTTAAGACAGGCAACAGTTCAGAATTTTTTACAGAAAGATATTGAAACCTACGGCGTTTTAAAAATTGCTGAAAAGGGAAGACTGGTTCTTGACGGAAAACTGGAACATTCTTTCTTAATTGCAGAAGACAGAGAGTTTGATTTAACGCAGACAAAAGCGGAAAGCGATCAGGTTCAGATGCAGTCCGGAGGCGGTCTGGATCAGAATTTATTCAATCAGCTTAAAGAACTAAGAAAAAAAGTTGCCAAAAAACACGGAATTCCGCCTTACACAGTGTTTATGGATCCGAGTTTGGAAGATATGACGGTTCAGTATCCTATTACGGTGGAAGAAATCACCAAAATCTACGGAGTTGGGGAAGGGAAAGCTAAGAAATACGGTAAAGAATTCGCAGATTTCATCAGTAAATATGTAGAAGACAACAATATCGAGCGAACTCAGGACATGGTTCTGAAACAGGTGGCAAACAAATCCAGTCACAAAGTTTTCATCATTCAGAGTACCGATAAAAAGATTGATCTTGAAGATATTGCAAGAGCGAAAAATCTTTCGATGGACGAATTGCTGAAGGAAATGGAACGTATTGTTTATCAGGGAACCAAACTAAATATCGATTATTATATTGAAGATAATTTTGATGAAGATATTGTTGACGGCTTCATGGAATTCATGAATGAATCTGAAAGTGACAGCATGAAAGTTCTTTTAGATGAATTCGGAGACGAACTTTCGGATGAAGAGGTGAGAATGTTGAGAATAAAATTCATCAGCGATGTTGCCAACTAAATTTATTTTAAACAATAACGAAATTATAATGAAAGAAATTCTTCCACGGAAGAGTTTCTTTTTTAATACAACTGAAAAGCTCAGAATCCTTTTTTCATTTTTTTATTTGGCTGTCTCGGTACTTTTTATTTTCAGCAAATCTCCGATTCTCATCTTTGGAATTGTCATGTTTTTTATAGGTCTTTATCTCGCATTTTTCAGATGGGTTTTAAGATATTTTGATATTAAAAATAATTACTATCTTATTACAAATCAGAGAATAATTATTGTTGAAAAATCGACTGGTGAGATTGAACAGGAGAGAAATTTTTTTGAAATAAATGAGATCAATGCAGAAATGAATGGCAGTTTTTTTGGTAATATCATTTTTGGAGAACCTGAAAATATCTTTGGAAAAAGTGACGAGCCATTTTCATTTTTCAACAGAGGCGGAATGAATTTCACAGAAGATAAATATGCTTTTCTAAGTGTTGAAAATATTAACGAGATTATTCCTGTTTTTGAAGAGCTTGGTTTGAAGGTTAAGAAAACTTTTTACTAATTTTACAGTGATGAAAAAGATTTCTGTCATATTTATTCTGCCGGATCTGGAAACCGGAGGCGCAGAAAGGATTGTTACCACCATTGCAAATCATCTCTCACGGGATCGTTTTGAGCCTAAGATATTGCTTCTGCGCAAACAGGGAGGCTATCTCAGTATTTTGAAAGATGACGTTGAAATCATTGATGTTAATACGGAAAGAATAAGACACTCTTTAAAACCTATTCTCAGGGAAATTTACCGCAGAAAGCCGGATATTGTATTTTCCGGATTTGGAGAAGTAAACGCTTATCTGTCTTTATTCATCAAAGTTTTTCCCAAGACAAAATTTATTGCAAGAGAAACCAATGTTGTTTCTCAGCACGTTACCAGAAAGGAAATTAAATTTTTCTACAATTTCTATAACAATTATGATACGATCATTGCGCAGAGTGATGATATGAAGCATGATCTGATGCTAAATTTCAAGATTAAACCTTCGAAAATCGTTAAAATAAACAATCCTGTAGACTTTGATTTTATTGATGAAAAAATTAAAATTTCCCATAAACCGGAAAGTTTTAAATACGGCTATAAAAATGTTGTCGCGATCGGAAATTTATCGGCAAGAAAAGGTTTTGATAACTTACTGAAAGTTTTCTCAAGGCTTAAAAACGAAAATATCCTGCTTCATATTTTGGGTGACGGACAGGATCGTGAGGTTTTGCATCAAATGAAAGATTTTTTAGGCTTAAAAAACGTGATCTTTCACGGAAGACAGGAAAATCCCTATCAGTTTTTAAAATATGCAGACTTGTTTATTCTTTCGTCAAGATATGAAGGCTTTCCAAATGTTTTACTTGAAGCCGGAGCTTGCGGAACGTATTCTTTAGCCAATAATTGTCCAGGAGGAATTACCGAAATCATTCAGGACGACACCAATGGTGAAATTGCGAATATTGAAAATTATGAAGAATTTTCACAGAAAATTATGAAAATTCTTCATGAAAATCATGAAAATGAAGCCATTAAAAATTCTATAAAATCCAGATTTTCCAAGAATATTATTTTAAATCAGTATGAAAAGGTATTGCTGGATCTGATGAAATAACCATCTTGAGTATTCAGCTAATATTTTTTAATTTTGGACTTTTAATTTCAGAAAACAATTACTAATGATTAAAATCCAGAAACTGGGATGCGCCTGCGAAAAACCGACTTCCACCTATACAGAATTCAGAACGTCAGAATTGGGAATCGATAAAACGAATGGAAGATTTGCCGAAGTAAGCATTCAGCAGTGTAAACTTTGCCAGAGAATCTGGATCCGTTATTTTGTGGAATATGAAGGTTTTTCCAAATCCGGAAGGTGGTACAAAGGAATTGTTTCTAAAAAAGACCGTCCTGACATAACTCCTGAAAATGCTGTAGAATATCTCGAAAGCCTTGATTGGTACGTTTACGGAGGCTCATATTTTGAAAGCGCAGGAGAATTCGGACAGGGGAAACTGAGGTTGGATTTGTAAGGGTTTAGCATTATTTGATGAAATAAATATGAATAAGTTTGAAAAGCTAAAGCATTACAGGTTTATTAAAAAATTACGTTCAAATGCGATTGCTATTATAACAGATCAAATTGAGATGCACTCCGGATATTTTAAAATGCATTATCTTATTGGAAGAATAAATGATATCCAACCTTTAGATAACATTGATTTAAATATTTTAGAGAAATACTATAGCGAAATTCAATTTTACCCAGTCGGTGAAGAAAGAAAACTTTACAATACAGAGTATCTTATCAAACTTGATTCAAAATTAAAAATAGTAGACACGAAATATAAAAATTTACTTGATGAAAAATGTAAAGAAATCATTGAGAAATTTAAAGACATTCAAGATTATTGTTGAAAAATTTTAATAACTCAGACTTCTCCTTAAAATTTGACAAATCTCACTTTCTCACGTGGTAATAAATCGTTAAATTTGTAAGCATAAGAAAGTTAATAATAAACAAATTCATAAAATAACATGAGTCAATTTGATGTTACCGTAATCGGTTCCGGTCCTGGTGGTTATGTTGCTGCAATCCGTGCTGCACAATTAGGTTTCACAACAGCAATTATTGAAAAATATCCAACTTTGGGAGGAACTTGTCTTAACGTGGGATGTATTCCGTCAAAAGCGCTTTTAGATAGCTCTGAGCATTTTGAGAACGCAAAACACAATTTTGCAGGTCACGGAATCATTATCAACGAGCCTCAAGCCGACATTGCAAGAATGATCGAACGTAAAAATGAGGTAATTAAACAAAATACAGACGGAATCAGCTATCTGATGAACAAAAACAAAATCACTGTTTTTGAAGGTGTTGGAAGCTTCGAATCCGCTACTCAGATCAAAGTAACAAAAAACGACGGTTCTACAGAAACGATCGAATCCAAATATACCATCATCGCAACAGGTTCTAAACCTTCTTCTTTACCTTTCATCACGTTAGATAAAGAAAGAGTAATTACTTCTACGGAAGCTTTAAATCTTAAAGAAATTCCGAAACATTTAGTCGTAATCGGAGGTGGAGTAATTGGTCTTGAATTAGGTTCTGTTTACCTAAGACTTGGAGCTCAGGTTACTGTGGTAGAGTTTATGGATAAAATTATCCCGACAATGGACGGAGCGCTAAGTAAAGAATTAACGAAAGTTCTTAAAAAGCAGGGAATGAAATTCATGCTTTCTACAGCCGTATCTGCAGTGGAAAGAAACGGAGATACCGTAAAAATTACAGCGAAAGACAAAAAAGGAGAAGAAGTAACAGTAGAAGGAGATTACTGTCTGGTTTCTGTAGGAAGAAAGCCTTACACAGACGGACTTGGACTTGAAAAAGCTGGTGTTGAGCTTGACGAAAGAGGAAGAGTAAAAGTAAATGACCATTTACAAACTAATGTTGCCAACATTTACGCAATCGGAGACGTGGTAAAAGGAGCAATGCTGGCTCACAAAGCAGAAGAGGAAGGTGTTTTTGTTGCTGAAACTTTAGCAGGACAGAAGCCTCACATCAACTATAATTTAATTCCGGGAGTGGTTTACACTTGGCCGGAAGTTGCAGGAGTTGGAAAAACTGAAGAGCAGTTGAAACAGGAAGGAGTAGCTTATAAAGTAGGTTCTTTCCCGATGAGAGCTTTGGGAAGAAGCCGTGCAAGTGGCGATGTAGATGGTTTGGTAAAAATTATTGCTGACGAAAAAACAGATGAAGTTCTTGGAATGCACATCGTAGGAGCAAGAGCGGCAGATTTAATTGCTGAAGGAGTTATTGCTATGGAATTCCGTGCAAGTGCAGAAGATATCGCAAGAAGTTCTCACGCGCACCCTACGTATGCAGAAGCAATCAAAGAAGCAGCTTTAGATGCTACCGCGAAAAGACCAATTCATATGTAATTGATTAACAATCATATAAATAAAAAAGAGAAATCAGATACTGGTTTCTCTTTTTTTTGGCATGAAAGTGGAGCTGGAGATTAAAAAAAGTGTTATGAAAAATATATTTATGAGTGTTTTGTTTCTTGTAGGAAGTTTTTCTTTCGCGCAGGAAGCAGGAAAAGCAGGCGAGCTTTTAAAAAACGAGGCTTCAAAAACAGAAATAGAATCTCCGAACGCAAAAAGAACGGAGAGCAGAAACAGCAATAATTCCGGTTTCAGAAATCAGAACAGAAATAACAATGGATTCAGAGGTAAAAATCCAAACTACCAATGGAATCAGCAGTACGGATATTCAGAAGTTTTCCTGAGAATTCCTGAGCAGGGAATGTTTAGTGTGGAACTGGGCGATCAGTTTATTTCCAACAATTCCGGAAGGTTCAGATTTTTTGATCTTCCATCAGGAAGAATTCCTGTTTCAATTTATGAAAACGGTTATTTATTATACAGAACCACTTTAAATGTAAGAAACAACAGCAGATTGGTTCTTGATTTCTTTACCAATGAAGGATTGTTTTTATTAGATTCATATCCTGTTCAGAACCAGTCTTACGGATTTAATGACTGGAATGATGTCTGGAACAATCCTTACGGAAATTCGGGAGGATGGAATGATAACGTAAATTATCCTAATGTGATGGATAATCAGACATTTCAGGGATTTATGGCGATGATGAAGGAAAAGGCTTGGTTTGACGATAAAAAAATGATGTTCATCAGTCAGCAGGGAAAACATGCCTTGTTTACCTCGAACCAGATCCGTATTTTGGTAAAAGATTTAAGTTTTGATAAAAATAAGATTTCCCTTGCAAAATCTATGTTTTCAAAATGTGTAGATAAGCACAAATATTTTCTGGTTTACGATGCCTTAGATTTCGAGAGTAGCAAACGGGAAGTGATGGAATTTGTACAAAATTCATAAAAAACAGTTTGAAATTAATATTAATTGATTGTCCGTTTATTAACCTAAAACTTCGACAGGCTCAGCTTGACATCGCTACAAATCAAGCGTTTAGTATTAGAGGTGTCACACTGAGCTTGTCGAATTGCCTGTTATAAATAATTGATTTTCATATCAGTGCATAGTAATAGGTTGTTTAACGGATATTCAAAATATTAAACTTGTCAAAACTTTTTTATAGTAAAAGATGCAAAAGATTATAACACTTTAGTTGTTTAAGTTGAATAGTTAAATGGAAAGAAAGAGCACATAAGTTAAAAAAATCAAAGATTTTTTCTCTTTGCAAACTTTTGAAATACTTTACATAAATCCAATAAAGTCTTTTGTCTCTTTTGCGGTTAAATTTAAAATTAGTTTAAACAGCCTTATTTAAAAAATATGAGAGCATTTTTGTTAACTTTTTTTATTTTTATTTCAGGTTACACTTTTAGTCAGAATATCAAGTCAATCAGTAAAACGGTTTCTGAAATCAATAGTACTAAAAATTATCAGATCAAAACCGTTCCTTATTCCTATTTCTTAGAAAAAAACCAGACTTCAGATAACGGAATTGAGCTGAAAGGATTTTATAAAGATGGAAAACTTAAGAAAATAGACCATTTTGTAGGGCTTTCGGCATGGAATATCAGTACACAATATTTTTTTTCAGCAAATGATAGACTGATCTTTGTTTTGACAAAAAAATATCAGATCATTGATGAGAATGGATATATAAAATATCCTAAATTACTTTCAGAATCAAGATATTATTATACTGATGAAAAACTTGTAAAAGTAACAGGTATTGCTCAAAATCCCGATGTAGAAAACAGTTATTTGAAAGAGTCCAAAACCCTGAGAAGAGATTTGGAAGAATATAAATAGGTTAAAGATTTGATTTTCCTTACCTTTGCAGACTAATTTTATCATACATGCAATTCGGAAAAACTCAGACTTTAAAAATTTCAGATAAAAATAATTCGGGATGGATCTTAACAGACGAATCCGGAGAAAAGGCTTTTCTTCCTAAAATTTTCATTCAGGATGATAAGGAAATTGATGACGAAATTGAAGTTTTTGTATATCAGGATGATGGAAAATTAAAGGCAACCACAGAAATTCCTTTGGCAGAAGTAGGAGAGTTTGCCGTAATGAGCTGTGTTCAGAGCCTTCCAAGTGGAGCTTTTATGGATTGGGGAATTATAAAAGATTTGTTTATTCCTTACAAACAGCAGAAATCTAAGATCATTGAAGGAAAAAGATATCTAGTCTATATTTATGTTGATGAAGATCTGGAACTGATTACCGGAACCACGAAATTCAAAAGAAATCCTCAATATCAGGATTTACCATTCCAAAAAGGAGATCGTGTGGATTTAATTATGATGAATGAAAGTGAGTTGGGCTGGAATGTGGTCATCAACAAAAAATATATCGGACTCATCTACAATTCGGATGTATTCAAAAAGCTGTATCCGTTGTCTGAAGAATCCGGTTATATCAAAGAGATCCGCGAAGACGGAAAAATTGATGTTTCCTTACAGCCACAAGGTTTTGAAAATATTGATGAGTTTAAAAAGAAAATTTTAGACAGACTTGAAGAAAACTACGGTTTGCTTCATCTTTCAGACAAATCAACTCCCGAAGAAATTAAGGACGAAGTTCAGATGAGCAAAAAGAACTTTAAAAAAGCCATCGGAGGATTGTATAAGGATAAAATTATCGATATTCTGGACGATAAAATTCGATTATTGTAAACAAACGAGCGGGAAATTTTTCCGCTCGTTTGTTTTATTTTTTGTCTTTTAAAAAGTTAATCTGTTCTTTCAGCATCTTAATTTGTTCATCTTTACTTTGGATAACCTTATCATATGTTTCTTTAATATCTTTAATTATATCCTTATAGTCGTTATTAATTACTTCTACATAGCCGTTGCCATTACCTTCATTAGAAAGATTATGAATAGTATTTTTATTATTAATATCCAGAAGATTGGATAAATCTTCATCAAGAATTTCAGAAATTTTCATTAGTCTTTCTACACTTAGTTTAGTCTCTCCTGTTTCTATTTTGCGATATGCAGCCGGAGTTATATTTAATTCATAAGCCATATTTTCAAAAGTATAGCCTTTTTTACTTCTTTGTTGGGCAATTTTCTCAATAATTTTCTCCATTTCCATTGTTTATATTTATTTTTATCAAAAGTATATATTTTTTCACTAAAAGTAAAGTTTTTTTTATCAAAAGTATTTCCCTAGCTTACGATTTATATTTAGTTTAGCATATGAAAAACACAAGTGCACAAATGTTTTTTTAGTGTTTTAAAATTATTGTTAATAAACAAAAAATCATTTTATGAGAAAGACGTTATTGGCAACTTTATTGATTGCCGGAACAACTTTAGGTTTTGCAAAAAATAACGTAGAACCTGAAACTAATGTAAAACTTCAAGATAATAAAATTGAAGTTAAAGAAACAAAAGAGGTAAAAGAAGAAAATGATGATTCAGCTCGTAAACTATGTACTTCTATTTATCATTATACAACCCAGTCCGTATCTTCTGATATGTATGGAAACATTTACTCTCAAACAATACATCATTATGTTCAACAATCGTATTGGTGTGGAGATAATGAGCCTAGAACTACTTTTGTAGAAGGTACACCTCCTTAATAGAAAATTGAATAAAAAAGTATGCATTAATTTTATTTAATGCATACTTATTTTGTAATTTTAAAAAAAACAAAATGAAATTTACAATTAAATTATTTTTTATTTTCTCATTGTTATCAAATACTCTATTTTTTTCGCAACATCTAAAAGTAGAGTACGAGCAATATGATCGTGCAAATATTGAAGATGCAAGTCTTTCAAAAGAGTTTAATGATAAAGTAAAGGAAGTCCTTAAAAAGCCTAAGACTTTTTTTCTATATTATGCAAATGGCTATTCTTTTTTTAAATCTATTCCACGAAAAAGCTTTACAAACAACGCAGGTGATTTAAAAGAAGGAAATAATTCAATACACAATAGAGAAATTTATAGTGAAGTTGAATTAAGGTTATTTCATTATAAAAATGATAATGGAACTTATAATTATCATTTTTTTCCTAATCTTAATGAAGAGTTTTACGGATATAAGGATTCAAAATTTGCAAAAATTGAATACAAAGATGAAACTATTAACATTGATAAATACTTATGCAAATTAGTTGAAGTAAGTCCTGATTCAATAAATAATTATAAGATTTGGTATACAGAAGATATACCTGTTTCTGCTGGACCTTATGTATTTAATAGTTTCCCGGGATTAGTCTTGCGAATTGAAGCTCCTAATTATACAATCACTGCAATTAAAATTAGCAATGAAACAAAGGAAGCAGATGTTGAAAAACTAAATCCTAAAATTAAAGTATACAAAAACGAAGATTACGACAAAAAAATGCAGCAAATAAGAGAAGAACAAAGTAAACCAACAACAGAAGAGATAAGGTTGTAATGAAGAAGTTACTATACATCTTGTTCCTATTTAGTTTTTCAATAATAAATTCTCAGGTTTTTAATGTTACAGTAAAGAGTAATACAGCTAATGCTATAGATAATGTTAATGTACAAATAATAAGAAATAATAAAATAATAGATTTTAAAAAAACTGATGAAAATGGACAATGTAGTTTTCAACTCTCTGAAAAGGGGGTTTTTTTATTGAAAATTACATCCGTTTTTTACAAAACGAAACTAATTGAGGTTAATACAAACGAGAAGTCTAATGTTGAAATAGAATTGGAAGCACAAATTACTGAAATAAAAGAAGTAGAAATAAAATCTCGTCCAAAAGTAGTTACAGCAAAAGAAGATACTATTGTTTTTAACCTAAAAGCGGTAAGAGATGGAACTGAGCGTACGACAGAAGATCTTATAAAGAAATTACCAGGTTTAGACATTACAGAAAATGGAAAAGTAACATATAAAGGAACTACAATAGGACAGGTTCTAGTAGAAGGTAATGAGTTTTTTGGTAAAAACCATAAAATTGCGACTCAAAATATTTCGGCTAATATGTTGGATGGGATTGATTTGTGGCAAAATTATACTACAATTAATGGAAACCGTTCAACAGCTCTTAATTTAAAATTAAAGCAAGAATATAAGGGAAAAATAACGGGTAATATCGAAACTAATTTTGGTATAAAAAATTCATATTTGGCACATGGTAATTTATTCAGGTTTGGAAAGCTCGGAAATTTAGCCCTTATCGCTGATTTCAATAATATAGCTAAAGATCCGATTAGTTATATGGATTTTTATGAAATGAATTCTCAGGAAAGTCTAGATGACACACCAAATAATTCTGTTGAAATAGAAATTCCTACATTTCTCAATAATGATGGTAAAGTAAAATCAAAAAATAATCAATTTGGGGCATTACAGTATTCCAAATCAAAAAAAGATTTTAGTATTACTGCTTTTTCTATTTTTAATAATGCTCAATTAGAAAAATTTTCTACTTCTAAAAGAAGTTCTTTTGAAGGGGAATCACAAGCTTTTAACTTTTCAGAACAGCGAATAGAAAATAATAAAGGTTTTTTAGGAACTACGCAGATTAAAATGAAAAAAAGTTTATCGGATGGGAGTTTCTTTTATTATACTTTTGGTTATAATCCTACAAAGGATCATTTTAATCAAAGCATAGATAGATATTCTACTGATTGGAATTTTTATAGAATTGATAACTCTGTAAATAATGATAATTTTAGTAATTTTTTTTCTTGGAACAAACAATTAGATAAATCAAAAATCATATTATCATTTAATCAGTTTAATGAAAAATATTTAGGAGATTTGCATTTACTTTCTAACAATAATTTGTTCTTATCTAATACTAATAATCTATTTCAAAGATATGATGTTACTTCAAATAAATACTCATTAGATTTTCATTTAAAAAATAAAAATAAGTTTATTAATTTTAATATTCATTCAGGTTTTTCATTTAGAAAAGATAATTCTGAACTACTAAACTTTGTTTTTAGAACAGTAGAAAACAAAATGAAAGTATATCATTATCTGAATGATCTGAATTTATATAAAGAACTTGGGAAATTTGATATATCAGGTTCGTTAAGTTCCCATTTTGTAAATATAAATGAAACTGATAAACATTATTTTGAAAAAAATATAAGAATAAAATTTAATCCCAAATCTGTTATCAATACGGAATTTGGTCTAGAATACAATTCAAAATATACACTCCCAAATTTAAGGCTGCTTCAATCTGAACCAATTTATACAAAAGAGCTAACGTATTATCAAAATAGAGATATTACAACAGAATTGTTATGCAAGACAGATACTTATAAATTTACATGGAATAGATTTAATATGGAAAAGGGTAATTTATTATTCCTTTTACTATCGTATGAAAAAGCAAAACCAATATTTACGTCTAATGTATCGAATTTTGAAGCATTCTCAAAAATAGAAAATGTTATTGGTAAAAATAGAGAAAGACTTTTTTATATACTTTCAAGCGAATATAAATTGCATAGACAGCTTTCTCTTAAATCAAAATTTACAGGATCACTTAATAAGACAGATAATTATATTAACAGTAACATAAACACATCTACGATTTACAATTTCGAGTTAACTCAAAAATTATCTACAAATTTTAGAAATAAACCAATGCAATTTGATTTAGGATACACTTTTACTGAAGGTGTTTTCAAACAAAGTTTTTACAGTACTACTTCCAGTCAAAATAATATAAGACTATTTTTAGGAATTAGGGCTAATGTAAAAAAAGAGTGGGTTGGAAATATATTAAGTGAATATCTCATACAGAAAACTGAACAAAATACTCTTCACAATTTTTTAATTGGCGGTCAAGTTTCGTATAGAAAAGAGAATTCAAACTTTGAATACAATTTGCAATTTAATAATATATTAAATCTTAATTCCTTTCAATATATAAATGGATATACGAGCCAGTTAGGAATAGAGGAAGCATCAATTACAGCTCTACACGGTTATATTACAGGCGGTTTGAAATATAATTTCTAACTTACTATTTTATAATGTTTTTAACTATTCTAATGCACGTAGTATATAGACTGATGTTTTAAGCAAATGTTTACATTCCTTTAGAAACTCATTAGATTCAAAAAGCATTAATAAAAACATTTAAAAGGTGTTCGTTGTCACAAAATGTGACAACGAACACCTTTTAAATATAAAAAAAGACTCTTTTAATATTAAAACAGATACTAAAAGAGTCAAATTGTCATATTTTTTATTAATGGCTATTCCTTTTTAGGATTAATTTTATTTCCTTTTTTGCTAAACCTTTGGCTTAAATCCTCATATATAGGTTTAGCGGTGTTTACTCCTTTAGATGCAGCTTCTTTTACTGTACCATAATACATCATGGAAGCTACAAGTGCTTCACTTCCGGCAAGCATAATGGTATCATCTAGATCAGAAGCTAATTGTTCGGCAAGATTTGCTAAAGGTTTAAGTCCTGTAACCACCATTTCGTCTTTCAGAAATTCAACTTTATCCATATAGGAAGGTGCAAATTCCGGATTCGTATTGATGTAGGTTTTTACTTTTTGTACCGTTGCAATTGTTTTATCGCCCATTTTAAAAAGTGCTTTTCTTTCATCATTAGTAAGACCTTGAAGAAAAGGAGCTAATAAAGTTTTACATTCTTGAAGCTTTTGGTTTACATCGTCTAATACATTTTGAGGAATTTCTACGCTGATTTGATTATTTGTGCTCATTTTAAAAATTTTATTCTAAAATAATCATAAAACTAATTGTACAGTAAAATTTGATATTCTTTTATCTTATGTTAAATTCTTTGTATTTAAAATATGATGCAAATCATACAAAATTGTTTAATAATTTTGTTTAACAATTTTGTCAAAAGTAAAATTTGATTTACATTTGCACAAATTTGTTTAACAAAAATGTCAAATCAAGCAAAAAAAGACCAAACACAGGAATTAATTAAAGACACAGCAAAGAATTTATTCTTTGTGAAAGGTAAGTTTGACGCTACTACTCAGGAAATTGCAGATGAAGCCGGTGTCAACAGAACGCTTATCAACTATTATTTCCGCTCAAGAGATAACCTCATCCAGATTATTTTTGATGAAGCTCAGAAAGTGGAAAAAGAAAAATCTGAAATCATCATGAATTCTGATCTTCCTCTGAAAGAAAAGATCAGCCAGTTCATAGAAGGAAGTTTATCTACAAGTCTTCAGTATCCTTATCTGGAAACCTACATCGTTTCGCAGATCAACAAAGGAAACTGTCATAAAAAAGATATTGAAAAAGATGAACTTGATCGCTTGTACAGAGATATAGAAGCCGAAATGGAATTAGGAAATATTGAAAAAATGAAACCCATACAGTTTGTTTTAAATATGGTTTCGCTTTTGGTTTTTCCGAGTGCAGTAAGACCTCTTTTTATGGAAAATTTAATGATCAGCGAAGAGTTTGATAAAATTATTTCCGAAAGAAAAGAAATCATATTAAATATGTTATTCAAAAACTAAAAAAGAGTTAAAGTATTTTAAGAATTCATTCGTCATTCGGAATAATATCATTTACCAGAATAATTACATTAAAAAAAATAAACGAAGTATAATATTATGAAAAAACGTGTAACTGCAAACAAGCTAAAAGTAGGAATAGCGGCTGCATTTATAATGTTCGGTTTTTCATGGGTGTCTGCACAGCAACAGGTTTCCTTACAGGAAGCTATTAAACAGGCACTTCAGAATAAAGCGGAAGCCAAAAAGGCAGCTTTACAGATCAAAAAAGCCGAATATAAGATTGATGAGGCAAAAGCAGGAGCTTTACCACAGATTTCCGCAACAGCAGGTCTTACCTACAATCCCATCATTCAGGAGTCCCTTCTTGAGTTTGGAGGAGAAAAAATCAGAGCACAGTTCGGTCAGCCGTGGAACTCTACCGCTTCGGTACAGCTTCAGCAGGCAATTTTCGATCAGAGAGTTTTCACCGGACTGAAAGCGGCAAAATCTACCAGAGAATTTTATGTGCTTAATGCACAGCTTACCAACGAACAGATCATTGAAAACGTAGCATCCGCTTATTATCAGGTTTTTGTTCAGGAAGAAAATCTTAAAACCGTAGAAGCAAGCTATGCGAATACGGAAAAAGTAAGAAATGTAATTAAAAGTCTGGTAGATAACGGTTTGGCAAAATCTATTGATCTGGACAGAACCAATGTTCAGCTTACCAACATCGGATCAAACAAACAGACGTTAATTAATTCTGTGCAGTTGGCTAAAAACGCACTGAAGTTCTACATGGGAGTTCCGATTGAATCTGATATCGAACTTGAAGAAAAAACAATTGAGCCAAAACCGGAACTGGTTTCAGGAAATTTAAACCTTGACAACCGTACCGAAATCAAAGTTTTAAACAAAAACAGAGAACTTCTGGTATTCAACAAGAAAGCGACGGAAGCGTATCTTTATCCTACAGTAAGTCTGGTTGCCAATTACGGTTGGGGTGCAAACGGAGCAAAATTTCCATTAACCAACGGACTTAAAAATGGTGTGCTTTGGAGCGATTACTCTGCAATTGGATTAAATGTTAATATCCCGATTTTCACCGGAGGAGCTACAAAAGCAAAGATCAATCAGGCAGAAATCGATATTCAGGATCTTGATCTGGATATACAGAATACACAGTTAAGTCTGAATTTAGATTATAAAAATGCCATTACCAACATAGAAAATGCTTTAATTAATATTGAAAGCATGAAAGACAACGTAGGATTGGCAGAAAGAGTTCAGAAAAATACACAATCCAATTACCAGTACGGTTTAGCAACACTTACAGAAGTTCTGGATGCAGAAAATGCATTAACGCAGGCAAAACAGAATTACGCTAATGCTTTGTTGGATTACAAACAGGCTGAAATCAAGCTAATTAAAGCAAAAGGAGAATTAAATACACTACAAAACCCGTAATAAACTATGAAAAAAACTTTAATATATATCATCGTAGCAGCCGTACTGGTTGGTTTGGCAGCTTACAAGATTGCCGGAAATAAAGAAAAGCAGACGCAGGAAGTAAAAGAAGTTGCAAAGCAGGTAGATAAGATCAATGTAAACGTGGTAACGGTTTCCAGAGAAAATATTGATACAGATTACAGTGCAAACGGAACATTTATCCCGAAGCAGGAAATGAACCAGTCTTCTGAAATTTCAGGACGCGTGGTAAGCGTTCTGGTAAAAGAAGGTTCAAGAGTGGGAGCAGGACAGGTTTTGGCAACCATTAAAAGAGATGCCATTGAAGTAGATGTTACTCAGGCTCAGAATAATTTGCAGAATGCTATTGCGGACAACCAGCGTTACGAAAATGCGTTCAAAACAGGAGGGGTTACCAAACAACAGCTTGATAATTCAAGATTACAGCTTAAAAACGCTCAGGCTGCGCTAAGAGCCCAGGGTGTAAAAGTAAATGATACAAGCATTCGTGCAGGAATCAGCGGAACCATCAATAAAAAAATGGTAGAGCCGGGAATGGTGGTTGCTCCGGGAACAGGACTTTTTGAAATCGTAAACATCAACAGCTTAAAACTTTCAGTTTTGGTTGATGAAAGCCAGATCGGGAAAATTCAGTTGGGACAGGAAGTTCCGATTAAAGTAAACGTTTTACCGGAAGATTCATTCGTGGGAAGAATTACATTTATTGCTCCTAAAAGTGATGCTTCTTTAAATTTCCCTGTTGAAATTGAAGTTCAGAACAGAGGAAACCTGAAAGCCGGGATGTATGCAACAGCAACATTTAAAACAAACAACGGCGCAGAAACACAGAATATGTTAACGGTTCCTGCGGAAGCATTTGTAAACGGGGTAAGCTCCGGACAATTATTTGTTGTACAGAATGGCGTTGCAAAACTCATCAAAGTAACCGTTGGAAAAGTATATGGCGATAAAGTTCAGGTTTTAAGCGGACTGAATGGCGGAGAACAGGTGGTTACCAGCGGACAGATCAATCTGGATAACGGATCTAAAGTAAATATCGTAAAGTAGAAGATTTATGAAGTTAGCAGAAATATCGATTAAAAGACCTTCGTTGGTAATCGTACTGTTTACGATTCTTACGTTGGGAGGTATCCTGAGTTATACACTCATGGGATACGAGTTGATTCCGAAGTTTGAAACCAATATGGTAACCATTTCTACGGTATATCCGGGAGCTTCCCCTGCAGAGGTGGAAACATCCGTTACCCGAAAAATTGAAGACGCCGTTGGTTCTTTGGAAAACGTGAAGAAAGTAGAGTCTTCTTCCTATGAAAGTTTATCCGTGATTATGGTTCAGCTGAATGACGGAGCCGATGTAGACTATGCATTGAATGATGCCCAGAGAAAGGTAAACGCAATTCTTGCAGACCTTCCGGATGATGTGGATGCACCGTCTCTTAACAAATTCTCTCTGGATGATTTACCGATCATCACGATGAGTATTTCTTCAGACAAATTAAACAATAAGGAGCTCTATGACCTTTTAGATAAAAAAATTGAGCCGATTTTCTCCCGTGTAAACGGTGTTGCTCAGGTTGATCTTGTAGGTGGACAGGAAAGAGAAATTCAAGTGAATCTTGATGAGAAAAAACTGCAGGGTTACGGACTTTCCATCGGGGATGTTCAACAGGCAATTCTTTCTTCAAACTTAGATTTCCCGACAGGAAGTCTGAAAACGAGAACCTCAAAATCTACGATCAGATTATCCGGAAAGTATAAATCTGTAGCAGAAATGAACAATCTTGTGGTTTCCAATAAAAACGGAGCGCAGGTTCGTTTGTCTGATATTGCTACGGTTTTCGATTCTCAGAAAGATGTGGAGAAAGTAGCGAGATTCAACCAGTTTCCTACCATCTTAATGCAGGTTAAAAAACAATCTGATGCCAATGCGGTTGCAGTATCTGAAAGTGTTGAGAAAACCATTGAAACCGTTCAGGAAGCGTACAAAGTTCAGGGTGTAAAGGTGAAAGTGGTAAACAATACTACAGACTTTACCCTTGAATCTGCCAACCACGTAATTTTCGACTTATTCTTAGCGATTATTCTGGTAGCAATTGTAATGTTACTATTCCTTCACAGCATCAGAAACGCATTCATTGTAATGGTTTCCATTCCTGCTTCATTGGTGGCAACATTCATCGGAATGAATTTAATGGGATATACCCTGAATTTGATGAGTTTACTGGGACTTTCTTTGGTGGTAGGTATTCTTGTGGATGACGCGATCGTTGTACTAGAAAATATTTACCGTCACATGGAGATGGGGAAAAGCAAAATCAGGGCAGCCTACGACGGAGCTTCGGAGATCGGATTTACCGTTGCAGCGATTACTTTGGTAATTGTGGTGGTATTCTTACCAATTGCCATGAGCTCAGGTTTGGTAGCCAATATTCTGGCTCAGTTCTGTGTCACGGTAGTTATTGCGACATTGCTTTCATTATTGGCTTCATTTACAATTATTCCGTGGCTTTCTTCAAGATTTGGTAAGCTTGAGCATTTAACAGGGAAAAACTGGTTCGAAAAATTCATCCTTTGGTTTGAAGGTTTAATTGATAAATTCACGCACTGGATCACAGGAATTCTTGAATGGTGTTTAAAAACCACATTGAGAAGAATTTCCACAGTCGTAATTACTTTCATCGTATTGATTTCTTCATTCATGCTGGTCGCTTTCGGATTTATCGGAGGAGAGTTTTTCCCGCCGATCGACAGAGGGCAGTTCCTTGTTCAGATGGAATTACCGAAAGATGCAACCGTTGAAAAAACCAATCAGCTTACGTTAGATGTTGAGCGATTTTTAAGAAACGATAAAGATGTTGTAGATTTAATTACAACAGTAGGACAGCAGTCAACAGGTTTTGGTGGAGCTCAGGCGACAACTTATCAGTCGGAAGTTCAGGTAAATTTAACAGATAAATCCGAGCGTTCTGAAAGCACCAACATTAAAGCTGCGAAAATAAAAAGAGCTTTAGAAGAGAAATTTACAGGAGTAGAGTTTAAAACTGCCCCAATAGGAATCATGGGTGCTGAAAATGCGCCGATTGAAATGGTGGTAACCGCTCCGGATAACGCAACTGCCGTAAAAGAAGCAACGAGAATCTTAGAATTGCTGAAAAAAGTACCGGGAGCAGTAGATGCAGAATTGTCTACCGATTCAGGAAATCCTGAAGTTCAGGTAAATATCGACAGAGATAAGATGGCTTCTTTAGGTTTGAATCTTTCAAGTGTGGGACAGACAATGCAGACGGCATTCAACGGAAATACAGACGGGAAATTCAGAGCAGGAGAGTACGAGTATGACATCAATATCCGTTTCGGAGATGCGAACAGACAGTCTATTGATGATGTTAAAAACTTAATGTTTACAAATCCTCAGGGACAACAGGTACGTCTCAGTCAGTTTGCTGAGGTTAAAATGGGATCCGGACCGAGTTTGCTTGAGCGTAGAGATAAATCACCTTCTGTAAAAGTAAGAGCTAAAGCAGTGGGTAGACCAGTAGGAGACGTTGCCAACGAATGGGCAAAACAGTTCATGGACAGCAAGAGCAAACCTGTAGGAGTAGATTACATCTGGAGTGGAGATATGGAAAACCAGCAGGAAGGTTTCGGTACGTTGGGAATCGCATTATTGGCGGCTATTGTATTGGTTTATCTTGTAATGGTTTCATTGTATGACAGTTTTGTGTATCCTTTCGTGGTATTATTCTCAATTCCTCTGGCGATGATCGGAGTAATGGTAATTCTTGCCTTAACAGCAAATTCACTGAATATCTTTACGATGTTGGGGATGATCATGTTGATTGGTCTGGTTGCGAAGAATGCAATTTTGATCGTTGACTTTGCCAATGCCAGAAAAGAAGCCGGAGCCAATACACACGACGCTCTGGTACAGGCGAATCATGCACGTCTTCGTCCGATCCTTATGACAACGATTGCGATGATCTTCGGGATGTTGCCGATCGCATTGGCAACCGGAGCAGGAGCGGAGATGAACAAAGGTTTGGCATGGGTAGTTATCGGTGGTTTAACATCGTCTCTATTCCTTACTTTGATTATTGTACCGGTAGTTTACTCTTTATTTGATTCAATTCTTAGAAGAATGGGTAAACATGAAAAAGTAGATTATGAAGCGGAGATGAAAGCGGATTATGAGCACAGAGAACTAAGTGAAGACGGTTTTACTCCAAAACATTTAGACTAATATAACAACCTTTAATTAACCTAACCAAAAACCGTATCAGCAATGATGCGGTTTTTTTATGTCATTGCGAACAGACTGAAGACCTGCAAACGTAGTTTTGAAGCGACGACGCAATCTTAAAAAAGAAAAAAAATATGATTGCTCATTTGCTGAGTAAAACGCCTTTTCGACCGAAAAGTATGTTCAATAATTTAAAAAAGACTAGCGACCCTTTTGCGTTAAAATTAAAATTTAATCAAAAGTTTATTTAAACTAATTTTAAATGTAACCGCAAAAGAGACAAAAGACTTTGTTGAGTTTATTTAAAGTATTTCAAAAGTCTACAAAGAGAAAAATCTTTGATTCTTTAACTTATGTGCTCTTTTTACATTTAAGTATTAAACTTAATAACTAAAGTATTGCAATCTTTTGCATCTTTTGCGGTAAAAAGTTTAGACAAGTTTCAAAAAAAAAGCTTCCAAAATTAATTGAAAGCTCTTATTTATTTGTAAATAGGGGATTATTCCGCCATTGCTTCACCGGCTTTTCTGTACACAAAACTTCCGTAAATATGTCTTCTTGCAAAACGGCTCGGAGAATCGGAATTCACCATTTTGATGTAGGTATTTTTTGGAACTCCAAGATATTCGTACATATTTCCGTTCAGGTGCTGTACTTTAAGAACCGATTTTTCCAGATAAAAATCCTGAATATTAGATTTCGTAATGGTTTCGGTATATTCTTCTTTATATTTTTCCTGCGTTTCCGGATTGATGCTTACCAGAAAATGATAGGCTTCAATCACAGATTTGCTTTTTTCTTCCGCTTCCTGCTTTCCCGCTTCATCATTGATGAATTTATCTGGATGCGTATCTTTCATCGTATTCCTGTAGATGGTTTTCAATTCCTTCAGTGTTACATTTTTATCAACTTCCAGAAGCTTTCTGTATTCGCCTAATTTTTTCATAATGGATGATCCTTATTTCGGGGTGCAAAATTAAGGTTTTTAATTGAGAAAGTGTAAGTTTTTGATTATTAATTTGTTATTCTTTTTCATAAATAGTCGCAACAAATTTCGCAGGAGTCCATTCACTTTTTTTGCTGTTTTTGTCTTTTAAATCTTTGAATAGAGTATAAGGACCATCAATTGTCATTGTATATTGATCTCTATTTTTTAAATTAAATTCATTAGCTTTATAAGAAATACTAAATTCTTTTCCATTCACAATTTTTTCAATTTGCGGTCTTAAATAATCATCAATTGCTTTTGGGTGCAGGAATTTTTCATTTTTAGGAAATTGTAATTCAAAAGATCCCTCATAAATAAACGTTGGTTTACTTACATACAAAGTTTTTTCTTGCTTTAAAATTTCTGAATTAAATTGATTGAATTGTTGCTCATCCTTAAATTCCTTTTCATACCATTTATAAGTTAAAGGATATTTTTTTGCTAGTTTTTCTAAAATAGAAACATCAAACTTATAGCTTTCACCATTTGTATGTGCATGATGAAGAGCAGGACTAATGGAAACTCTCCTAACCTCCTTATTTGCTTTAGTTATAATAATACTAAAAGTATTTTGCTCCCATTCATTTTTAGTATTGTCACCATATTCAACAGATTCGATTAGGGAATCAACTACTTTTTTATCTGTAATTAAAAAATTATACTTTTCATAAGTTTTATTTTTATCCCACTTAGGATACATTCCAATTATTTTAACAGAATCTGTAGTTGTTAATTTATCAGATTTTAAAAGTTTATTTTGGCTATAAATATTTTGATTTATTGCTAAAATAACTAACAGAATAATTTTTTTCATTTTCATTAATTAAAACTTTTCAAAATTATTTATTTTCATGAAAATATTCATAGGCTAATCCTTCTAAATCTCCATTTTCAGAAATTAAATTATCATTTTCATCAAATATTTTAAAACTTTGCTGTGAATCTCCAATACTTGCGGAACCATCTAAACCTAGTAAGATGGTGTAAAAAGTATTTGTCAAAAGATCAGAAATTATATCCTTCAATTTTTCAGTTTGAGTTTCATTTAAATTTAATTCTTCAACTTTTAATGAAACAAGAGTTCTATATTCTGCTTGATTATCAAAACATGAATTAAGAATATTTTGTTTTTCTTGGTAGAAGTTTTTTACGAATTCTTTGGTGGTCATTTACTATTTATTTTCTAAAGTTTGTATTCTCTTTTCAGAATTCTTAACATTTAATTGCTCTGTTTTTATAAGAGTTTTCAGAATTTTTAATTGCTTGTTGTTCTCAGATAGTTCTTTTTTTTAAGTTTTCGATTTCGGATGAATTTGAATCTTTAAAAAGCTGAATTGCACTTATAATTAAAGCTATGATAGAAATGATTATAGTAATTAAATTCCATTTTTTAGATTCCCATAAAATTTTTCTTTGATAGATAGAGTGATCTCCAGATTTTATAGCTTCTAACCCAAATTTTGTTATATCGTAATAACCTTTTCCTTTGCGAATAAAATAGTCATATCTTAAACCTAAATTAATTGTATTTTCAATGACCTTTATATCATCAATATTTTCAGGGTTGATAGCTAATTCTTTATAATAATCCCGAACATAAAAAGTCGTTTTTCCATCTAGTAATTTAAATAACTTATTAAGTTTTTGTTCGTGTTCATTTGTCATAGTAAAAATTTACAATACTAAAATAAATAATATTCTTCTAAATATTATATTCTTTATAAAAAACAGGAGCCCTGAAGCTCCTGAAATTATATATCTAATGAGTTTGTACAGCAAGTAACTTACTCGCTTCCCTTGAAGCCTCCACCATTGCAATCAACGCTTTTTCCGTTTCATCCCAATGACGGGTTTTCAAGCCACAGTCGGGATTTACCCAAAGTTGCTGTGCTGGAATAACTGCTTGTGCTTTTTTCAGCAATTCTACCATTTCATCTTTCGATGGAACTCTCGGCGAATGAATATCATAAACTCCCGGTCCTATTTCGTTCGGATATTTGAAATCAGCAAAAGCATTCAGCAGCTCCATCTGGCTTCTGGAACATTCAATCGTAATAACATCCGCGTCCATATCGGCAATATTCTGAATAATATCATTAAATTCCGAATAGCACATATGCGTATGAATCTGCGTCGCATCTTCCACACCGCTCGCTGAAATTCTGAAAGCTTCCACTGCCCATTGAAGATAATGCTGCCAGTCAGATTTTCTTAATGGAAGACCTTCACGAATTGCAGGTTCATCAATCTGGATAATTCTGATTCCTGCTTTTTCCAAATCATTCACTTCGTCGCGAATAGCCAGTGCAATTTGTTTGCACGTTAAAGATCGCGGCAGATCATCACGCACAAAAGACCATTGAAGAATAGTTACTGGTCCTGTTAACATTCCTTTCACCCATTTTTTCGTTAAAGATTGCGCATATTCAGACCAGTAAACCGTCATCGGATTCGGTCTGTACACATCTCCGAAAATAACAGGAGGTTTCACACAACGGCTTCCGTAGCTTTGAACCCAGCCGTTTTGCGTAAACACAAATCCTGATAATTGTTCTCCGAAATATTCTACCATATCATTTCTTTCAAACTCTCCGTGAACCAGAACATCAATTCCTATTTCCTCCTGCCAACGGATCGTTCTTTCAGTTTCTTTTTTCAGCAGATCATCGTATTGCTTGGCATTCAGTTCACCCTTTTTAAATTTTGCCCTCCAGTTTCTAACTTCTTTCGTCTGTGGAAATGAGCCAATTGTAGTTGTAGGGAATAAAGGAAGGTTGAGAATATCCTGTTGAGAAATTTTTCGCATGCTGAAAGGTTTGTTTCTTTTAGCATCTTCCTCGGTAGTTACATCTACACGATCCTTCACTTCGCTGTTATGAATGAGAGGTGATGTTTTGCGGCTTTCAATGGCTTTTTTATTTTCAGCTAAAAGCAGGAGTGTGGAATAATCCGGATTTTCTGCGGCTAATTTTTTCAGGGTAACCGTTTCAGAGACTTTCTGTTTAGCAAAAGCCATCCATTGTTTAATTTCGGAGGATAAAACACTTTCGTTGTTCTCCAGATCAAGATCAGAAGGGCTGTGAAGCAATGAGCAGGAAGGAGCAATTAAAATTCTCTCCAAGCCTATTTTATCTGTTGCCTGTCTAATGAGGCGTAGAGATTTTTCGAAATCATTTTTCCATATATTTCTTCCGTCAATTACACCTAATGAAAGATGCAATGTTTCCGGAATTACTTTTAAAACTTCCTCCAACTGTTCCGGACTACGAACCAAATCGAGATGCAGCACATTTACAGGAAGAGAAACAGCCAGAGCAAGATTATCTCTTAAACCTTCAAAATAAGTAGCTACAATGATTTTCAGATGAGGAAACTGTTTTCTTATTTCGGTATAAATCAGACTGTAAGTTTCTTTTGATTTTTCATCCAGATCTAATGCTAAAAATGGTTCATCAAACTGGATGTATTCTGCTCCGTGAGTTTCAAGCTCTTTAAGAATCTGAATATAAATAGGAAGAATTTTCTGAGCCAGCTCTATCTTATTGAAACCTTCCTCCTTTTCTTTCCCAAGCAGAATATAGGTTAACAAACCTATGATCACCGGTTTTGCATTTATTCCCACTTGTTTAGCATCCAAAAATTCGTTGATGATTTTACGGGAGAACAGCTTAAATTCCTGATTTTTATGGAATTCCGGAACAATGAAATGATAATTGGTATCAAACCATTTTGTCATTTCCATTGCAGTAATGTCCAGACCTTCTTTCTGAAAGCCTCTTGCCATGGCAAAATAGAGATCCGTTTCAGATTTTTTAAGAGCAATCTCTTCATAACGTTCAGGAATAGCGCCTAAAGTTAAGGTCATATCCAAAACCTGATCGTAAAAAGAGAAATCATTACACGGAATAAGATCAATTCCTGCTTCCTGCTGAAGCTTCCAATTGTTTTGTCGGATATTTTTCCCGACGTCCAGTAATTCGTCTAAAGTGATTTTGCCCGACCAATACTGCTCGCAGGCTTTTTTGAGTTCTCGGTTGCTACCAATACGCGGATAGCCAAGAATGTGCGTTTGCATTTTCTTTAAAACTTTTAAATTAAACAATAATTAATGTGTATAAAAGTTCTTCTGATGCTTCGCAATGCTTTTGCAGAAGGAAATAGAATGGAGAGGTAAAGATACAGTAAGGACGCAATTTTCCCTTTACATAAGAGAATGCTCTGAAATTTTATCGTTTTGCACAAAGCTTTTTTCTCAACAATAAGATGAAAAATTATTTAACCGTATCTTTTGAAACAGATGCAAAAAACAACTGCTGTATTGATGGTTGGCGAATATTTTTTTCATTCTTAAAGTAAGAAATTAATATTAAAAACTTTGCAATTAAAATCAAATTAAAATTTAGATTGCTACGTTCAAAAAAGTATCATCTGTCTGACCAAAAAACTCCAAACCGCGAGAGCATTGTCAATTCGGAATAGGCAGGTCTCCTGACTTGTAACAGCTTTTATCATCCTTCCCGTTTACACAGTGGATATACGTGGATAAAAACCTTTAAAGTATTACTTACAGTTGCGCGACAGCTCGTGATTTTCACACGATTCCCTATTAATCTACTTTACGTAAAACCTTTTCCGTTTGATGAAGTATGTAAAAGAACTGTTTTCTAAACAAATGTAGGAATTATTTGTTTATTTTTTAAGTAATTCAGAAAATTATTCTGAATGAATAGTTATTTGGATTTTTTCGAGAATGTATTTTACAATGAACTGTAGTTGCTTATCTCAATCAGATTTAAATCCGGATCTCTGAAATAAACCGATTCTATTTTTCCCAAAGCTCCGGTTCTTTCAACAATTCCTTCGATGATCTCAATATTCTTTTCCTTTAGTTCCTGTAAAACTTCGTGAATGTTGGTTTCGGAAATAAAACAAAGATCCGCAGAACCGCAAGTCGGATGCTTAGCTTTCGGTTCAAATTCTTTTCCTTTTTGATGAAGATTGATTTTCTGATTTCCAAAAGTCAGCGCTTTTCTATTTTCTCCAAAAACTACGACTTCAAACCCAAGAATAGAGGTGTAAAAATCTACCGTTTTTTCAATGTCTGCAACCGTTAAAACGAGGTGATCTATGCTTTTTATTTTCATGTTTGATTTTCAATTATTAAAGACTATTAAAAGGAATTATTTTTTCTTCAGTTAATTTTTTCTTCAGTCGATCAGCATACTGGTGCGCAAAAGTTTCTTTTTCAACTTTAGATAAAGCTGAGTAGTAATCATCGCGAATTTCTTTTGCCTCATAATCTTCATCACTTTCAAAAGGTCTTTCCACAACTTCTAAGTAATGAACATAATGCCCGAATTCATGCAGTAAAGTTCTGTACAATTGGGTATTTCTTGAAGGCTCTAAATTTAACTGAGAAACGAAATTCCTTTTATCTTCTGTAAAAATATGTCCGTCTTGCTTTAATCTTTCAAATTCTTTCTGATCTTCAACGCTTTGTTTTTTAGACCATATTAACTTTTTGTTTAAATCTATTGAGTCTAAAATTATCGCCGGAAAATATTCGTTTTCGTACTCAAAGCTGTAAACAAGTCTTCCCCAAACCGGAGAGATTATTTCCTCCTTTCTTTTCGGTTGGCGTAAAACAATAAACTTTAAATCTCCGTAATCTTCTTTAGGAATATTTTCGATTATCTTTTCAAGATCAGAAACAGAACAGGAATGATAACAGTTTTCGCGAAGCTCTTCTATGATAAATAAAAATTCGTGTCCATTTATTATTTTAGATTCTTTTTCATGCTTACCAATTCTTTCGTAAAAAGACTTTAATGTTCCGTTAGGTGTTGAAATTTTCAATTTATTATTTTGACTGAAACCTTGATTTTCGGTTCCTATATTTTTGTTCCTTCTGGTTGCATTGTACATTTTCAGAGCGTAATTATTTTTCAAGATAATTTACATCAAACCATCCTTTATTAAACGTTACTTTTACCGTGTCATTATTCTGAAGATCAAAAATAGATTTTAAACCTTTTGAAACTTTATAGTGGTTAATTTTTTGAAGATCCTCTTTATCATGAATAGAATTTTCATTATTCAGCCAAAAAACTTTCTTTTCTTTATCATAAATTACTTCGTAAGTTTTATTGATTTCCGTATTCTTCGTTTTTAAATTGATTAAAAGCAAAGCATTATCCACCAAAGAATGGAATCCGAAGTAAAATCCGCTTCCGAATATCATTAAACCCAACAAAATTAAAGGCACAGCCGAAAGCGTAATACTTTTCCTTGAAATGAAAATAATGATTCCGGCAAGAATAGTAAAAATAAAAACCGTGTATTTCCATGAAAACTCTTTGAAATTTTTTATATCGTCGTTTAAATACAGATCTTTTACAAAGGGTTTGAGAAAAAAATCCTGTAACAACATAATGATAATAAAAATAATTACCAAAAAATATTTTCTATAGAAAGCTTTTGCATTGATATTATTGTTATTAGTCATCCTTCTTACTCCGTTCTCTGGAAAATATGCGTCAGTTTGGAATTCTTAATAAAATCCTGAACAGAAGTATCTTTTGTAGCATTTTTATCCGTTAATTCAAAATAATAGATCATCAGATTCGGAAACTTCGGATCTTTGCAGACCACTTTAAAACGCTTAATCTTTTCATCGGTACTTAAAAAACTCAGTTCAGAACCACCACTCAGTTTAATATTATTGACTTCAAAAGAATCTTTCCAGTTTTTTTGAATTTTTGCAAATCGTTTCTGCGTTCTGTCGCTGTCTTCGTTTTCGAATTTATCAACCTGAAATTCCGTTAAAAGCTGAGGATAGATTAATCCTTCTTTAAGCATCGTTTCAGTAATTTTATCAGATTGATCAAAGAAAATCGTTTTATCGTCGAATTTTGCTGTATTGTCCTTCAAAACAATGGTTCCGGCAAATTTTCTGTAATTTTTTTTCTTGTAATCGTTTTTAAAATGTTCGGTTACGGCTTTGTCTTTCGGTCCTGCCTTTTCAATTTTCTGCCCCAAAACATTCATGGACAACAGCAAAGAAAGACTTAATGAGAATATAGTTTTCATAATTTTTTTACTTCTGATATTTTCTATTAAACTTGTTTAAACTATTTCAGAATTAACCACAAAAGGCACAAAAGACAATGTTAAAGCGAATTTCTATAATAACCAAAGCGCTCAAAAGAATAAAAATCAAAGATTTTTAAAAACTATTGTGCCCTTTTTGATTTGTAATGATCAACTTTAAATAAAAGTTTAGTTCATCTTTTGTGACTTTTGCGGTTAAATAAAAGTTTAAACAGACTTATTGTAATAAATTTTTTAAAGCATCTTTCAGATCCGGAAATTCAAACTGAAAACCTGCTTTCTGAATTTTTTCCGATGAAGCTCTCGAACCTTCCAGCAAAGCCTCAGAAAGTTCTCCGAACATCAGTTTCAACACAAAAGCGGGAACATTGGGCATAAATAAAGGCTTGTGAAGCACTTCCGCCATTTTTTTTGTCAGATTTTCATTCGTTGTATGTTGCGGCGAATTCGCATTGAATGCTCCATCCAGTTCAGTATTTTTCAAGGCAAATTCGTAAATCGAACAAATATCATTAATATGAATCCACGGCATATATTGTTTTCCCGTTCCGATAGGCGAGCCGATGCCCATTTTTACAGGCGGAAGCATTTTTTTTAAAGCGCCGTCTTTTTCCGAAAGCACCACTGCAGTACGCACTTTCACGACTCTTTCAGCAACATTTTGTTCCTTAAAATCATCCGCAGCTTTTTCCCACAGAACTACCACTTCACTTAAAAAGTCATTTCCCGGACTATCATTTTCAGTAAAAATTTTTTCCGTTGTTTTGGTTCCGTAATAATTGATTCCGGAAGCAGATATGAAGGATTTTAATCTGATATTATTTTTTTGCAGAGTTTTTAAAAGCAAACCTGCAGAATCTACACGACTGGAAATCAGTTCTTTTTTTCTTTCATCAGTCCATCTTTTCTCCGAAATATTGGCTCCTGCAAGATGAATGATATGTGAAACATTCTCAAAAGCTTTTTCGTCGATCGTCGCTTTTTTAATATCCCATTCAAAATCGTTGCTGTTCTGTTTTTTTCGCGTGAGAAAGCGCACCGTATAATCTTTCTCAAGTTTTTTAGACAATTCTTTGGCAACCAGCCCGTTTGCACCTGTGATAAGAACAGTTTCTTTCATGTTAAAAATCTTTGTTGTTTCTAAGCCTGATTTTTTACGATCAGAACAAAATCATCCTCCAGAAGTTTATAGCCGTAATCGTAAATAAATTTATATTCAGATCCGTTTTTATAAACTTTCAGATTTGTTATATAATCGAAATCAAAACCTAAGCCATCAAGCTTGGATTTGGCAACTTTTGTTTTTCCGTCGGTATTTACTTCCGTCAGAATTCTGTAGTTTTTGCGGAGCTTGTTATTGATGTTCCGCATCAGATTGCTGGAATCCTTGTTCTGTTTGTTATTGTAGGCGTTTCGGCAGGCATCATTACAGAATTTTTTGTCGGATCTGCCGATAATTTTTTCGCCGCATTCGAGACAATTCATACTTTTTTCATTTTGTGTTGATGTTTGTGTTTTTTCTTCAGTAAATATGTAAACCGGTTATGATTCGGATAACTTCTGTTCGAAGTGATATTATTGAAAATTAAAGCAATAATTAATAGAATAATGCATCCAGAAAGAACAGGAGAAAGAACATACCAATATCCCAGTTCCGGAATTTTCCCTGTAGAACTTACCGCGATCAGTGCAGTTGCTCCGCCGGGCGGATGCAGCGTTTTTGTGTATTGCATCAAAACGATGGAAAAAGCAACAGCCAGAGGCGCAGAAAGCCAGATAATATCCGGAACGATTTTATAGACTGTAACTCCCACTAAAGCTGACAGAACGTGTCCTCCGATTAAATTTCTCGGTTGCGCAAGAGGGCTTTGAATGGCTCCGTAAATTAAAACGCTTGAAGCTCCGAAAGAACCGATTAAAAAGATATTTTCTGTAGCAGACAAAGTGTGTGACTGGATGAAAGCAATCATTCCAATTCCGAAAAACGCTCCCAGAAAAGACCAGAAATGTTCTTTATAGTCTACCAGAGTTTCTCTGTAAATCACATATTTAGAAACACGGAACGTTCTTTTTATTGTCTTCTTCATAGCATTTCAAAGATACAAAATTATCCGTTTGTAAACGACTACAAACGAATTTAAATAGTTTTCTACCGACTCCGGTTCTGAAATTCAGCAACCTTTGCCACAGAGATTTGAGAAAAAGATAACGTCTCTTATCTGAATGTTAAATATAAAAAATATAAAGTTATGTCACTAAGAAACAAAGTCACCCTAATCGGATTTACAGGAAAAGAAGTAGAAATCATCAGCTTCGATAACGGAAATGTAAAGGCTGCCGTTTCCCTTGCAACATCAGATCATTACACCAATGCGAAAGGTGAAAAAGTGGAGGAAACGCAATGGCACAATTTGGTTGCTTTCGGAAAAACCGCTGAAATATTCCAGAAATACGTTCCGAAAGGAAAAGAAATTGCGGTAGAAGGAAAGCTTACTTACAGATCGTATGATGATAAAGATGGTGTAAAAAGATACATCACGGAAATTCGTGTAGATGAAATTCTTTTGTTGGGAGGAAAATAATCTTAAAAATCACAAACCATGAAAATAAAAGTTTTTAAAATAGGACTGGATGACAGACATCTTGAAAAAGATCAAAAAACACTGGAAGCATTTCTGGAGTCGCACGATATCATAAAAGTAGAAACCGCTTTTGTTCAGGACGAAAAATACTGGTCGGTTGTTCTGTATTTTGATGAACTGAAAATCGTTCAGCAAAATGTAGTAAAAGATTCTAAAACGGCAAAATACTCCGCAGAAGATGAACCCTTAAATAGTGATGAATTAAAAATACTGGAAGCTTTGAAATACTGGCGTTCCGAAAAAGCGAAAGAACAGAACTTACCAAGCTATTTTATTGCTTCAAACAAAGAACTGATGTCTGTAGCCAAATATAAGCCTGCAAAAAAAGAGGAATTGCGCGATATCAAAGGTTTCGGAAAGCATAAAATAGAGAATTATGGTGAAGAAATTCTGGAAATATTGGAAAGTATATGATCTTCATGTATTTTTAAGTATTTTCAAACCTCACAGGTTTTTTTAAAACCTGTGAGGTTTAGTATTATTTTCTGATAAAGTTTAAACGGGTTTATCTGTAGTAAAAGTCCTTTCAATTCCTTATTTTTGCAGCTTATACATATTAATATCATTTATTTATCATAAAATGAAACCAAGTTTAGCAAAAGGGACGAGAGATTTTACGGCGCTGGAAGTAGCAAGAAGGAGATATATCATCAATACTTTACAGAAAAATTTTGAGTTATTCGGATTTCAGCCACTGGAAACACCGAGCTTTGAAAATCTTTCAACATTAACGGGAAAATACGGGGAGGAAGGAGATCGTTTGATTTTTAAAATTTTAAATTCGGGAGATTACACTTCTAAAGTAAATCAGGAAGATTGGGAAAATAAGAATCATCAAAAACTGACTTCTCAAATTTCTGATAAAGCCCTTCGTTACGATCTTACGGTACCTTTTGCAAGATTTGTGGCAATGAATCATAATCAGCTTACTTTTCCTTTTAAAAGGTATCAGATTCAACCGGTTTGGAGAGCGGATCGCCCTCAAAAAGGAAGATTCAGAGAGTTTTACCAGTGCGATGCGGATGTTGTAGGAAGCGAAAGTCTTTTGCAGGAAGTAGATCTGGTTCAGTTGTATCTGAAATCTTTTGTGGAGCTTGGAGTTTCTGTAACTATTCATATCAACAACCGTAAGATTCTTTCCGGATTGGCAGAATTTGCAGGAATTACTGACAAATTAATAGATTTCACGGTAGCTTTGGATAAATTAGACAAAATCGGTAAAGACGGTGTTGTAAAAGAATTACTGGAAAGAGGAATTGCTCAGGAATCCATTGACAAACTGGATTTCCTTTTCAACCAGTCGGATGATGCGCTGGAAAATCTTCTTCAGCTAAAAGAAAAGTTCACAGGAAATGAAGCAGGACTGAAAGGAGTAGAAGAGCTTGAATTTGTGATTACACAATCTTTAAATCTTGGAGTTGATATTCAGAATCTTGTTTTTGACATTACTTTGGCAAGAGGTCTGGATTATTACACTGGAGCGATTTTCGAAGTAAAAGCAGATGAAGTTCAGATGGGTTCCATCGGCGGCGGCGGAAGATACGACAATCTTACAGAAGTTTTCGGCGTTAAAAATATTCCGGGAATCGGGATTTCTTTTGGTCTGGACAGAATTTATCTCGTGATGGAAGAACTCGGACTTTTCCCTGAAGAAGCTACCTCTAAAGTAGAATTTCTTTTTGCCAATTTCGGAGGAAATGAAACGGTAGAAGCCTTAAAACTGATCAGACAATTGAGAGAAAAAGGAATTTCCGCAGAGATGTATCCTGAAGCAGCAAAGATCGGTAAACAGTTTACCTATGCGGAGAAAAAAGGAATTAAAAATCTGGTATTCTTAGGCGAAGAAGAAATTAAAAACGGAACAGTGACGTATAAAGACCTTGAAGCAGGAGAACAGAAAACGGTTTCTCTGGAAGAGTTTTTGGGATAAAAATAAAATCAGAAAACTAAAAAGCATCATTAATCCTGATGCTTTTTTATTTTCAGTTGATACGATTTAATTACAAATTTGTATTTTAGAAAATCATAAATTGTTTTATGCTTTTTTTAAACTTTTAAACATGAAAACCAAATGAACAATATTTGTGGATTGTGCGGAACGCCTTTAACATCTATGGATACGCTTTTGGGCGAAAATAAACTGGCGGACAATCATATTCTGTGTAACAAATGCCTGAATGAGGCTTCCAATATCAATAAGGATGTTGTCAATAATCTGCAGCAGTTTTTCCTGCCTGAAATCAGGGGAATTATTTTGCAGGGAAAAATTGGCGAAACTGAAAATTTTAGATCGTCACAAACTTCAAACTTTCAGAGTCCCGAAACACCGTCTTTTGGATTTGGAGGAACAGTGACCAGACTTGATGATATTCAGGATCAGATTGTTGCCCTGAATGCGAGGTTGAGTATTTTTGTAAACAGCGAAGTAAAGGAACTCGTTCATATTTTAGAAAATAATGAAAAGTTAACCGCTATTGCAGAAGGTCTTACCATACCTGCAAAAGTGGAAGGTCTTTTATTTTCTACGCAGAGAAGAGTTGTTTTTATTGATAAAAAACTTTTTGGAAATGTGCAGAAAGACGAATATCTCTTCGAAAATATCCGTTCTGTAGATCATGTGGAAAGTCTTTTGTATTCAACCCTGAAAATTTTCTCTAAGAACGGTTCCGCGGCAGAATTTAAGCTTCATAATAAAAATGACGGAAAGAATTTCTGCAATGCGGTTAATCAATATCTGAATGGTACGATCAGTCAGTCTGCTTTACAACAACAACAACAACAACAACAAATTCAGTCTTCGTCTTTTAATTTGTACAATATGCCGGTTTCTGAGAATCCTTTTCAAAAGCCTGCCTATTCAAATCCGGTACAGCAAAATTCCGGTATACCAAAAGAAGCACCTGAAGTTATTTTTGAACAGTTGGAAAAACTTGGAAAACTTCGGGAAATGGGAGTTCTTACGGATCAGGAGTTTACGGAACAGAAGAAAAAATTATTAGACCGACTTTAATCTCTGTTTTTTTAGCTAAAAACTTTTGAAAAACTAATTTCGGAATTAACCGCAAAAGGGGCAAAAGATAATGTTAAAGCGAATTTCCAGAATCATCAAAGCCTTCAAAAGAATAAAAATCAAAGATTTTTAAAAATTATGGTGAGCTTTTTTATTTATCATGATCAACTTTAAATAAAAAATTGAGTAGATCTTTTGCGTTTAAATAAAAGTTCAAACAGACTTTAAATCAAAAATTAAAAAACGGGTTAAATATAATAATACATGACAATGAACGATCATTGCGGATTGTGTGGAAAAAAACTGACTTCAATCGACACGATGTTGGGCGAAAATAAACTGTCTGACGGAAATATCATCTGTAATTCATGCCTTGAAAAAGCGAGTGCGATGAACGAAGAACTGCTTTCGGATCTGCATCGCTTCAGTTTAAAAGATATTGAAAATCTCCTCCAAAACGGAGAAATTGTTCAAGAGGAAACCGTTCAGGAAAATATTGCCGAAAATTTACCTTCAGTAGCAGATTCAGAGCAGAATGCGCTTTCAAAAGATCTTTATAAAAAAAGACTGAAAGAGATAAAAAAGCAACTGGAAAGTTTGAGAGCCAATCTTTCTCTGTTTACAAAAGGAGAAATTAAAGAACTTCCGTATGTTCTTGATCTGGATGAGAAGATTTTAGCGATTATAGATGCTCAGTTTGCCAAGACTACGGATGCGGGAATTTTGCTCGTTACGCCCAAAAGAATCATTTCGGTTTCCAAAGCGATGTTTTCTCCGGCAAAAGTGAATGATTTTCTCAATGATAATATTCTTGAAGTAAGCTTTGTCAAAAACTTTGTGTCGCCGAACATCAGAATTCATACAAAAGAAAAAACGGTTGAGTTTGAATCGTTCTTCAACAAAGATTATGCTGAAGATTTTTACCATTTCATCAGTAAAATATACAACAAAGAAGCTTCCAAAGCCTCATCTCCGGAGCAGAATACTTTTTCCGAAAGCGTTCTGGAACAGCTCGAAAAATTAGGCCAACTGAGAGAAAACGGTATTTTAACAGAGGAAGAATTTACATCACATAAGAAAAAACTATTAGAAAAACTATGATAAAAGCAATCTTTTTAGGAAGACTTGTTTAAACTTTTGAATATCCGTTAAACAACCTATTACTATGCATTGATATGAAAATCAATCATTTATAATAGGCACTTCGACAAGCTCAGTGTGACACCTCTAATACTAAACGCTTGATTTTTAGCGATGTCAAGCTGAGCCTGTCGAAGCTTTAGGTTAATAAACGGACAATCAATTTAAACTTTTATCTAAAAATTAAAACCAATGGAAAATTATCTTGAAATCAATAAAAATTCATGGAATGCCAAAGTAGAACCTCATCTCAAATCCGATTTCTATTTTGTAGATGAATTTTTAAAGGGAAGAACTTCGTTAAATTCAATTGAATTAGATCTTTTAGGAGATGTAAAAGGTAAAACTATTCTTCATTTGCAGTGTCATTTCGGGCAGGATTCTATTTCGCTGTCGAGAATGGGCGCACAAGTTACGGGAATCGATTTGTCGGATAAAGCCATTGCAGCAGCAAAAGATCTGGCTCAGAAAGCAGGAACCGATACAGAATTTCTCTGCACAGATCTGTACAGTCTTCCCGATGTTCTCGATCAGAAATTCGATATTGTTTTTACAAGCTACGGAACAATCGGCTGGCTTCCCGATTTAGGAGAGTGGGCAAAAGTGATTAACCACTTTCTGAAACCAGAAGGAAAATTCATCATAGCAGAATTTCATCCTGTAGTCTGGATGTACGATGACGATTTCAAAGGCGTACAATACAACTATTTCAACGAAAAACCGATTGTGGAGACCTATGAAGGAACTTATGCAGATCAGTCTGCGGATATTGTTCAGGATTATGTGATGTGGAACCATTCTCTGGCGGAAGTTCTTCAGAATTTAATGAATCAGAATCTTAAGATCAAAAAGTTTCAGGAATTCGACTGGTCGCCGTATCCATGTTTCAGGCACGTTGAAGAATTTGAAAAAGGAAAATGGAGAATTCCTCAGTTCGGAAATAAAATTCCTTTGGTTTTTGCCATTGAAGCACAAAAAAAGTCATCGTAATAAAAACTACGATGACTTTCCTGTATATATGAATGTTAAAATAAACTATTTATAGTTTAGCTTACCGCTTCCTGAGCCTTATTCTTAAGATCTTCCGCTTTATCCTGAGCCTGAGAAGCTACGTCGTTTGCTTTATCTTTAAGATCATTTCCCCATTTGTTTAGGTTGTCTTTTGCAGTGTTGATCTTATCTTTCACCATTTGCTTATCTTCTTCAGAAGAATTTTTGTATTTCCAGTATGCAAGTGCTCCTAATCCTAATAACGCTAATAAGCCTTTTGTCTTATTTCCCATGATTTCTATTTTTTTAAGTTAATATTAAAGTTTGATGTTAGTAATCATGTAAAATGTGTGCCAAAAAAATAAACAGACTTATAAAATAATGTTAAATTTAATTGAAAACTTCATAATTTTCTCCGTCAAAACTTGCAAAAACCATAGTGGGATAAGAATCCTGATGGTATATTTTTCCGTTTTTATCAATAGCAATCGCACCAGCAAAGCCATCGATGGTTTGTAATTCGTCGAAAGTTTTTGTAAACGCTTCTTCTATCGTCATGCCATCGGTAACTCGGGTTACAATTTTCGTTGCGGTGGCATTGCTTACAATATCTTCACCCACTCCGGTACAGCTTACCGCACAGAAAGAATTTGCATAATTTCCGGCAACTGTTGCCGAATCGGATATCCTTCCCGGGATTTCAAAACCTTTTCCTCCGGTGGAAGTGGCAACGGCTAATTTTCCGTCCTTATCAATCGCTACACAGCCTACCGTTCCTTTTCCGCCATTTTCAAGTTTCGCTTCATATTCTTTTCTCCTTTGCGGAATTTCGGTTGAAAAATTCTCGAAACCATGTTCTGTTGCATAATTTTTTGCACCGCTTCCTCCTAAAACCCGGTCGTCTTCTTTCATCAGTTCTTTCGCTACAAAAACAGGATTCTTCACCTCCTGAATATTGATGACACCACTTAATTTCTGGGTTTCTCCATCCATAATCGCTGCACTCATCCTGATCACGCCATCGCTTTGGATCTGCGAACCGATTCCTGCATTGTAAAGCTCATCATCTTCCAGCAAAGAAACAGCGTACGCAACGGTATCAAATGCCGAGTTGGTTTTTAAATAATCGAATGCTTTCTGAGCAATGCTTTTTAATGAATTTTGCTTGGCTGTTTTCACTTCGTGACTCTGGTCGCTTTCCGAGAAAAATCCGCCGTGGATGATTATTTTCATATATTCTGATGTCGTTTATATTTTATTTGGAGCTTACTCCCGCTATCCACTGTATCTTTTGGGTTACGGACTCCGCTTCGCTTCGTCCGCAACCCAAAAGGATGCCGTTTCTATCGGGGCTAAGATTTTCCTGCATATTTTAATCGTTCATTGTGCTTTTCACTGGTCACGAATCTCATTTATATTGCAATCCTGAGATTCTTTCTATCCACGATAAAATTAAGCATCAATCCTTATTGAAAATCTTGGATTTTCCTGCGCCTTAAAGATTTGAGACGAATAAAAATTTTGCGTCTTTGCGTTTTCCAACAAGAATATTTTATTTAAAAAAGTTCGTTGTAAATATCTAAAATTGTCACAGGAACAATTCACCATTTACCGTTCACATTCTATTTTTCCTGCGGGATCGGATTAAACTGAGAATTTTCGATGGTCAGCGCTTTAGTCGTAAGATCATAATGATCGTTCATCGACATTACGTGAACCGTTAAATTATCAATAGAAATAGGCTCTCCAAGATTAATATTCGTAAGATTCGTGTCTTTAATAAACCTTCCGTCCACCAGAATCACCAGTCCCGAACCTACCGCCGTCATCACATCATTATGGATGAACAATCCGGTATCTTCTCCCAGACCGATTCCCAGAGTTCTCGGATTGTTTACCACCGCCTGAAAAAGTCTTCCGATTCTTCCTCTCTGTACGAAATGCGTATCGATAATCACATTATCAATCAGTCCTAACCCCTGAGTGGTTTTAATTTCTCCTTTCAGCAAAGCTTCGGAACTGCTTCCCTGATAAATCATATTCTCCGATGCCGCAGCGGCTCCGGCAGAAGTTCCTGAGTAGATGAAATCCTGTTCCTGATATTTCAGTAAAATGGTATCGTGAAACCTTGTTCCGCCAAGAATTGAAGTCAGTCTCAACTGATCTCCACCTGTAAACATCACCACATCTGCCGCATTGGCTCTTGCAACAATCGCATCAGAATTCGCTTCCTCACGGTTATGAATATCAAGGATGTTTACATTTTTAGCGCCTAAAAACTCGAAGGCTTTTTTATATTCGGAACCTACAATTTGCGGAATCTGAGAGGCAGTGGTGATAATCTCAATAACGGAATTCTCTTTCAATTTAGATTCATTAATAATCTTTCGAAGAATTCCTCTCTCAAAAAAATTCAGGTTTTTTTCTACACTTTGATCAAAATCGGTTTCTGCAAAACTTCCTTTGTTTACAGCACCTCCGATAACAATTAATTTTCCAACAGGTTTCATCATAGGGTGCAAATTTAAAAAATAATTAACATTTGAGAAAGGATTAAGAGGGATTGATAATCAATAAGTGAAAATAAAATTTAAAAAGCAGGTATGAGAAGTGATTGTGAGAATATTTAAGTTTTACAAAAATTAAAATTGGAGCTTTTTTTAAGCTATCGTGATCTTTTTCTTTTATAATCAGTATTTTGAACAAAAGTTTAACTCATCTTTTTGTTATTTTTGTGATTGTGTAAAAGAATAGAGTTGTTTTTTTAATAAAAGTTCAGCCAATTTCTGTCTTTAATCCCATCAAATAAAAACAATGACGAATTGTTAATTGCAGCCATTGAGCCGAATCATAAATCCAATATACATTTAACACAGTAAATTTCTAAACCAGATCACCAATGTTTCACCCTCATCATTTATTAAAGTCCCTGTTTTTATTCTTAAGTTTTTTCTCCCATGCCCAGATTTCCGTAAGCGGAAATTTTTCTATGAAACCTGATTCTTATGAAGCCATGGTTATTGACAGCAGTTATCAGAATATTTACTATAAAGCAGAATTTGTTAAAGATCCCAAAAAGAAAAAGCTGGAAACAACCTGTGTTTTGCAGATAGGAAAGAAATTTTCTAAATTTTCAGATTTTAATGTATTGCGCAAAGATTCTTTAATGGAAAAATACAGTCATTTGGAGAAAATAGGAGCTAAAGAATTAGGTCAGTCCCTTAATTTAGCGGAAAAATGGAGAAGTATTTTAATTAAAAATTTTCAGGAAAATAACATTACGATACAGGATAAAACAAATATTACGTACCAATATGAAGAAAAACAGCCCGCTCTCGACTGGAAACTTGAAAACGAGACCAGAGAAATCCTTGGGTATATATGTCATAAAGCCACTACGAAGTATCGGGGAAGAAAATATGCAGCATGGTATTGCAAAGAAATTCCCATTAACAACGGTCCTTATATTTTTCAGAATCTTCCCGGTTTAATTTTAGAATTGGAAGACAGCGACAATAATTTTCATTTTACAGCCATTGCAATGGATAAAAAGATAAATGGAGTCTATCTGAGAAATGAAAAAAGAATTCTTCATATAACCCGAGAGCAGTTTAGAAAAGCATTGCAAACGTATCATGACAATCCCGGTTTTTTTCATGGAAAAGCGTATAACGAAGATGGCAGCCAGATCGCTGTAAAATCTCCTCCTCTTCCGTATAATCCCATCGAATTGGAATAAGTTTCAGCGGAGGATAAAAGGTATTGTCTCTACAGAAAACAGCAGTTTTCCAAGCGTAAAAACAGATTGATCCTTCTGAAATAGATTTCAGCTTAAAGGTAAACGCAATTCATCCCACAGAGAACAGCATTTTGATGGGCGAAAAACCCTGTTGACCTTTGTGTGCAGTCATTTTGTCTGGAGTCTCCAAATAATTACCCTGCAAACCAAAGGTTTTGACCTGATGAAAAATCTCATTCACTCTAGTTTAGAAGTTATTCAATAAATAATTAACTTATTGACTATCTCTTTTACTAATAAACGCTTCGACATACTCAGGCTGAAGATGTTTAAATATTGCGGTTGGTATTTGAGGTGTCATCCTGAGCTTGGCGAAGGATCTCCGTTAGAAAACCGTTTGCCAATTTTAATCCCATGAAGAACATATTTTTTTCTAATCCATATTTTTTATTTGCTCACTATGAGTAAGGATGATTGTCTTTGTCAGATACTATTATTGCTTAGTTTTCAATGGTTTGGAGATATACTAAAAAAGTGAAATAAATATCATTATTGAAAAATATGTTTAACTATATATTGAATTTGTAATAAAAATTATTATATTAGTATTAAATTAAAAACAAATAACCATGTATATCAAACAGGAAGAATATCTTCCGCTGGCAAAAGACCTTATCGCCAGTTTCAGCAGAGACCTTTTGCTTTTTGCAGAGGAAGATCACAATTATACGCAGGCGTATAAAAATGCTTTTCAGTCGAAAATTACAGAAGTAGAGCAGAGAGAAGCCAGTAATACAGCTCTGGTACAGCAGAAACAGGCAACGCAGGCACTTTATCTTTTAGGAGAAGATCTGAAAAAACCTCTTAAAAGTCTGCGGATACGCATTGAAAGAGCAGGAATTCCCACTAACCTCACCACACAGATTCTTACCGATATTAAGAAACGTAATTTTGAAGGAGTCGGCAGTAAGCTTACAGACCTTATTTCTTTGGTCAATGCCCATCTTACGCTTTTACAGGATAAAGGAATGAAAAGTACGATACCTCAGGATTTACAGGATTTTCAACTGGCTATTGCCGCAAAAGCCGATGAGCAGACCCAGTTCATGAAAAAAGTAGCAGGAATTATCGGTACTCAAAAAGAACTCTACGACGGCTTATACAAATATATTTCTGAGATCTGCGAAGATGGCAAATTAATCTTCGAAGGACAGCAAAAAGCCGATGAATATATCATCAAAAGAATGCTCGCCAAGCTGCATGTGGATAAGGTGAAAAGTGGGGAGGGGAAGGAGAGTGCAGGGGCTTAGTGCTTGTGGTAGATTATACAATGTCTTTAATAAGGATATGTGATTATCAAAAGTATCCGACAGATTAAAAGTTTATTTTATGATTTGTAGGAAAAACTAGTAATACGAAATACACGCTCACTAATTTATTTAAAATTAGATTTATATGAAAGTTTGTATGGGATATAGTCAAGTTATGTGATCTTTTAAATAGTTAAATATGCCAAACATTCATTATGAAATTGAAACAATTATCGGCGATGATAACCGATTAAACGAAATTCCCGTGAAGGTTATAATAAAGAATCAATCTGAATCGAGAATAAAAGTGAAATCAATAGTGCCTAACATTCCGAATAGTGTTGATTTAGAAGAAAAAATAGATGCGTTCCAAGAAGATTCCAAAAAGCAAACCAATGCTCTCTGTGAGGAATTAACCTTAATTGCAAATAATGTTTTATTGCTATCTAATAAAGAACATAGAATTAACTTAGTTAATACAATGAAAGAAGTCTATACTGATTTTTATAGCAGTATTCCGAATTTGTATAAATTAATGTTTCTCAATCAGTCTGCATTCAAAGCCAGAATCAGTTTTTTCAATAAACAATTGTCAAAGCTAAAATTTCAAATACAAAATATTGAGGACGCAAATTGGGCTTACGAAAAATTTATAAAAGATTTAGATGAAGTCAATCCTGACAAAAAACTTTACGAGGGTAAATTAAGACAATTAGAAAATTTATATTCTAAAATAGGAGTGATGAACTCAAACTATATTGCATCAATAGAACCTGGCTCATTTTATTCAAGAACTTATGTTTTACGCTTTTATCGTAGGACCCTTTCGACAAAAGTTTACAATTTATCATTTGATAGTAAATATGAAGATGAAGCAACAAACCATGAATTCAGAGCAAATGTTTCAACATCAGTAAGCATCACACCAAAACCGCTTTTTTTAACACTTTTTTCGGCTTTTATGAGTATTTTAGGGACAATATTGAAACATTGCATGAAATATATTGACAAACAAGTTAACCTAGATGACTTCTTTAATCAATTAGGAAATACAATTGTTACTGCGCCAGGTATCACTTCAATTATAATAGCTGTTCTGTTTTTTAATATTTATGAGTTTACAGAAATTGGTAAAAAAATGAAGATGACAGCAAATTGGAGAGCTGCACTTACTATCGGAATTCTTTCTGGCGTTTTTGGGGATAGATTTATCGAGGCAATTAAAGTGTTTATTGGTTTAAACTAATATTGAGTGTCAAAATATCACATAACATCACATACCCACAAGTGACTTTTATTTGTTAAATCAAGTTTTTGCTTCTGTTAAACTATGTGTAACAGAAAGTAATTGTTTCGAAATCGCAATCTTTGGTTACTTTATATGATGTTGTCCAAATCGTATTGTATAATTTAAAAATTTTATTATGGAACTAAATGACTTAGCATTGTGGGGAACTTTTTTATCTGGATTGGGCGCATTAGCCGCATTGGTTATTTCATTAACTCAAATAAAAAAAGATGCGAATTTTAATGAAGCAAATTTTTGGCTTACACTTAGAGAACTTTTTCATCATCAAGACAGGAGATGTGTACACAATGATTTTAGAGAAGGAAGATGGCAGACAATAAAACCAACAGAAATTGATGACTGGATAAAAATTGAAGATTATTTAGGACTATTTGAAATCTGTGAAAGAATGTTAGAGCGAAAAATTATAAACGAAAAAATGTTTCGTAGTTTATATGAGTACCGTGTTTATAATTTTTTAAAAAATTCAGAAGTGGCTAAATGCAAGCTTATATATGAGCATTATGATTGGACTTATTTATATAAACTTTTAAACAGACTTTATGGAGACCATTGGGAAGAAATGCGACAGTTTTTAACAAGCTTAGAAATAGACTATAATGAAATAGATTCTGAATCGCAATTGCTGGCTAAATTAAAAAAAAGTGAAAAGGAAAAGTTTAAAAAATTAAGAGAGAAAGCAAAAATCTAAAATACTATAGTTAACAAACTATCCAAATGATGGAATTTTATGATATTTTATTACCCAATAGAATTAATACTATGTTGAGAAAACATAAATTCCTTATGAAGCTATCGAAAATCAATATCAAATCAATTTTCCTTTTTAACTAAAAAAACATATATTTCTATTCTTTAATAACAATTATGACGGAAGAATTGACTTTATCACAGCTTCGTTTTTTGACATTAGAAAGTCAGGGATTAACAAAACCATATCCTTTTGGAAAAGGTAAAAATGCAGTTCTTCAGGCATTAGAACATCTTGGATATCTACAAATTGACACTTTATCAGTTGTTGAAAGAGCCCATCATCATACACTTTGGACAAGAATACCGGATTATAAAGCAGAATATTTAGATGAATTGGTTGAAGAACATAAAATATTTGAATATTGGTTTCATGCTGCGTCTTATCTTCCCATAAAGGATTTTCGTTTTGCATTGCCTCAAATGACAGAGGTGAAACAAAGCAAAACGCATTATTATAATGCAGACCCAAAAGTGATGAAGTGTGTTTTAGATACCATTCGTGGAGAAGGTCCTAAAAGAGCAAGGAATTTTGAAAATGAAACCAAAAAAGCGGGAAGCTGGTGGAGCTGGAAACCCACAAAAATAGCTCTTGAAAGACTTTTTTTGCAAGGTGACTTAATGATTACCGGCAGAAAGGGAATGCAAAAAACGTATGACCTTACTGAAAATGTCTTAACAAACACAATTGATACAGCCTTACCAACTGAACTCGAATTTGCTGAATATTTAGTAAAAACCTATTTAAAAGCCTATGGATTTACCACAGTAAAGCAAATTACCCATCTTAAAACAGGAGAATTAATACGAAAAAATGTTGACATCGTCTTAAAATCAATGCTTCAGGAAGGAACCATAAAACAAGTAAATATTGAGAATATGCCTTCTGTTTTTGTGAATAAAAGTTCACTTGAAAATTCGTTAAACAAAACCAGTTCAGACATTCATATTTTATCGCCATTTGACAATTCAATTATTCATCGGGATCGAATAAAACAGTTTTTTAATTTTGATTATAAAATTGAATGTTACACACCAAAAGAGAAAAGGCAATACGGTTATTTCTGTTTACCTGTATTATTTGGCGACACCTTTATAGGACGGGTGGATTGTAAAGCGCACAGAAAAGAAAAAGAATTTGAAATCATCCATTTGCACATTGAAAATACAAGTATTGAGATTGAATTATGGAAAGAATCATTTGTAGAGAGGATGAAATCTTTTGCCTCTTTTAATGGTTGTAATATCATTAAACTGACAAAAGTTAGTCCATCAAAATTCACAAATAAAATAAGATCATTATTCTGATTAAATCATCGACTATAAAGCAGCCATGAATCTGAAAAAAAGAGGAAGTATAAGGTATGAGTTTACCACAAAAATGTGGCAGTCCTCCGGAAAGGGCGGTTGGTATTTTGTTTCGCTTCCGCATAAGCTGGCAGAAGAAATCAGAAAAAATTTAAAATCGGAAGAAGAAGGATGGGGAAGACTAAAGGCAAAAGCACAAATTGGAAATAGTGAATGGGAAACAGCCATTTGGTTTGACTCCAAACATGAAACGTACTTACTGCCATTGAAGGCAGAGATACGGAAAAAAGAAAAGCTTGAAACCAATAAAGACATACAAACTATTCTATGGATTTAAAAACAGAATCGTTTTTCTATAATTATTTTATGGCAGATTGGTTCAGCTATTAAACGTTTTTAGAATACCTTTATTTAATTTTTTACAGAAAGTTTAAACTCATTTTAAATTTAACCGCGAAAGAGACAAAAGACTTTATCGGATTTATTTAAAGTATTTCAAAAGTCTGCAAAGAGAAAAAATCTTTGATTTTTTTAACTTATCTGCTCTTTCTTTTCATTTAAGAATTAAACTTAAACAACTAAAGTGTTACAATCTTTTGCGGTAAAAAAGTTTAGATGTAAACAGCTAACATAAAACGGTTGTTACTAACCCTTATTAAACAATCTTTAATGACGGCAGACATTCAACCAGATTTCAATTGTATTGATCTTTATTCCTGAGATTTTAAAATTTTTTATTCATTTTTTAATAAATGTTTAACTGTGGTATAGTTTCGTTTCGGGTTTTACATTATCTTTGAATAAATGGAGTTATTGTTAACTATTAAAAAAATGCAAATAGACTATGAAAATTGAGAAGATACAGGCGTTACGGGGACCAAACATTTGGAGCATCAGAAGGAAGAAACTGATACAGATGAGATTGGATCTCGAAGAAATGGAAAATTTCCCAACCAATAAAATTGACGGTTTCAGAGAAAGAATAGAAAAACTGATTCCCTCTTTGTTCTCTCACAGATGTTCAGAAGGAGTAGAAGGCGGTTTTTTTCACCGTATCGAAACGGGAACATGGATGGGACACGTTATTGAGCATATCGCTTTGGAAATCCAGACCTTAGCAGGAATGGACGTTGGTTTCGGAAGAACGCGTGAAACAAAAACTCCGGGAGTGTATAATGTCGTATTCAACTATATCGAAGAAAATGCAGGAATTTACGCAGCCGAAGAATCGGTGAAAATTGCAGAAGCTTTAATAAAAGGGGAAGAGTACGACTTGAATGCCTGTATAAAAAAACTAAAAGAAATAAGGGAAAGAGTGCGTCTCGGTCCTTCTACAGGAAGTATCGTGGAAGAAGCCGTTTCCCGAAGAATTCCGTGGATTCGTCTGGGAACCAACTCTTTGGTTCAGTTGGGATATGGCGTAAATCAGCAGAGATTTCAGGCAACGATTACAGGAAATACAAGTTCAATTGCGGTAGATATTGCCTGTAATAAAGAGTTAACCAAAAAAATGCTCCACGATGCGGCAATTCCTGTTCCTATCGGAGATCTGATTGTGGATGAGGAAGGATTAGGAAGTGTGATAAGAAAAATCGGTTATCCTGTTGTGATTAAACCATTGGACGGAAACCACGGAAAAGGTTCTTCGATTAATGTAAACGACTGGGAATCGGCGAAAATAGGTCTGGAACACGCTCAGAAATATTCAAGAAAAGTAATTGTTGAGAAATACATTACAGGATACGATTTCAGGGTTTTGGTCATCAACAATAAGATGGTTGCAGCCGCAAGAAGAGTTCCTGCCCACGTTATGGGAGATGGCGAACTGAATCTTCAGCAATTAATTGATAAAGAAAATAAAGATCCGAGAAGAGGATACGGACACGAAAATGTGTTAACTGAGATCCTGATCGATAAAGATACGACTGAACTTCTTGAAAAACTTCAGTATACTCTGGAAACGGTTCCGCAGAAAGGAGAAATCGTTTATCTGAAATCAACTGCCAATCTTTCTACAGGAGGAACCTCCATAGATGTTACCGATATGGTACATCCGGAAAATATTACCATGGCTGAAAGGATTTCAAAAATCATTGGTCTTGATGTCTGCGGAATTGATATTATGGCTGAAAATTTAACCCAGCCTTTAAAAGAAAGCGGTGGTGCCATCATTGAAGTGAACGCAGCTCCGGGATTCAGGATGCACTTGGCTCCAAGTGAAGGGTTGCCGAGAAACGTTGCGGCTCCCGTCGTAGATATGCTGTATCCGCAGGGAAAACCTTTTACCATTCCGATTATTGCGGTAACGGGAACCAATGGTAAAACAACCACAACAAGATTAATTTCGCATATTGTTAAAAGCAACGGATATAGAGTAGGATTTACAACTTCAGACGGAATTTATATTCAAAATACGATGTTGACGAAAGGAGATACAACAGGACCTCTTTCCGCTGAATTTATCCTGAAAGATCCAACCGTAGAATTTGCCGTTCTGGAAACCGCAAGAGGCGGAATCTTACGTTCTGGTTTAGGATTTTCTCAATGCGATATCGGTGTTTTAACCAATATCAAGGAAGATCATTTGGGAATGAACGATATCCACAATCTGAAAGATCTTACCAGAGTAAAAAGGGTTGTTCTGGACAGCGTGAAGAAAAATGGATGGAGCGTGATGAATGCCGACGACGAATATTCCATGAGAATCGTGAATGATCTTCATTCCAATATTGCTATTTTCAGTATGGATGAAAACAATCCGCACATCAAAAAATTCGCTAAAGAAGGTAAAATTACCTGTGTATATGAAGAAGGTTTTGTAACCATTAAAAAAGGAGACTGGAAGATCAGGATCGGAAAGGCTAAAGATTTCCCGATCACGATGGAAGGAAAGGCTAAATTCATGATCGAAAACGTTCTCGCAGCAAGTTTGGCATCTTATCTTTATGGTTTCGGGATCGAGGATATTTCGAATTCTTTAAGAACATTTATACCAAGCGCACAGCTTACTCCGGGAAGATTGAACGTATTTAAATTCAAAAGCTTTAAAGTGCTGATCGATTTTGCGCATAATCCTGCAGGGTATGAGGCAATTGAAGATTATCTTAAAAATGTAGAAGCAACGAAGAAAATAGGGATTATTTCTGGGGTAGGAGACAGAAGAGATAACGACATTAAAGAGTGCGGAAAAATTGCAGGAAGAATGTTCGATCACATTATCATCCGAAACGAAAAACACCTTCGCGGAAGAACCGAGGATGAAATCAACGGTTTAATTATCGAAGGAATGCAGTCTTCCGGAAGAGATGTGAGCTATGAGATTATACCAAAAGAAATTGAAGCTCTGAAACACGCCATGGGAATGGCAGAAGAAGGAACCTTCATTACCGCTTTAAGTGATGTAATTTCCAATGCGATTGATCTGGTTCAGGAATATCAGGCAAGAGAATTGC
>NZ_JAULSJ010000032.1:0-47280 GCF_030518295.1 Chryseobacterium urinae
TCACAATTAATAGGATAAAATTAAAATTCTAAACTTTACTATTAATTATTCAAATTTTCTGCATTGTGCCTGCGACTGGACTCGAACCAGCACATCCTTAGGAAACCACCCCCTCAAGATGGCGTGTCTACCAATTTCACCACGCAGGCAATAAAAACTACAAAAATCCAGTAATCTTTTTTTGCTTGTGACCCGGCTGGGATTCGAACCCAGGACCCATACATTAAAAGTGTATTGCTCTACCAGCTGAGCTACCGAGTCGGTCACTTTATCAACGATTAACACAGTGATAATGTCCCTCGTTTTTAGTGGTGCAAAGATATGAGTTTTTTCTTTATCTCAAAACTTTTTTGCAAATTTGTTTAAAAAAAAAGCATGATAATTTCACTGGTCGGATACATGGGAAGTGGCAAATCTCACATTTCCAAAATATTAAGCGATAAACTCAATTTTAAATTAATTGATCTGGATAAAGAAATTTCCAAAAGAAACAAAATGACAATCCCTGAAATCTTCGATAAAAAGGGAGAAATCTATTTTAGAAAGCTGGAAAGAGAGACATTGGAAGAAATTCTTGCGTCCGAAAAAAATACGATTTTAAGTCTGGGGGGCGGAACTCCTGTTTACTATAATAATATGGAAATCATCAACCATAATTCAAAAAGTGTTTTTTTAAGGGCTTCTGTTGCTACTTTAACAGAAAGACTTTCTAAACAGAAGGAAAAAAGACCTTTAATTGCAAATATTACTGATGAAAATCTTGCAGAATTTATAGCCAAGCATTTATTCGAAAGGAATGATTTTTATAATAAAGCACAGATCAGCATAATTACAGACAACAGAACTCCAGAAGACATTGTGAATGAAATAACAGAAAAGCTCTATCTCTAGAGCTTTTTGTTAATCTTCGTTTTCAGAGTCGTCCCCATTTTCGCCAAAGAAATCGTCCCAGTCCGTAAAATCTGAGGCAATATCATTTTCTACGTAATCGTCCATATCTCTGCGGTCTTTTTTCGTAGGTCTTCCCTCACCTTTATTTCGGTAATAATCCTGAGACATTTTACGCATTTTTAACAACTCATACTGTTCCTTATCAGTCACATCTTTTATATGAAGAGGAACAAGCTTTGCTCCGATCCTGCTTTTAGGAATCTGAATTACTTTAATTTGATAGTCAATTTGATTTTTACGGATCTTAATTACATCTCCTTCCTTCACCTCTTTAGAAGACTTTACAACCGATGCACCGATAGACACTCTGTTCTTTTTAATCTCCTCAGTAGCAATGGTTCTGGTCTTATAAAAACGAATGCTCCATAAAAATTTATCTATTCTCATAATTTTTTATACTTTTGTCGTTATATTATTTGTAAAGTAATTAAAGTTTTTTGAAAAATGAAAAAAATATTTTTATATATCCTTGCTGGATCTCTTTGTTTCACGGCATGTAAAAAGGATGATGAAGTTGAAACATTTTTAGAACCGGAAGATATCTCGGTAAGAAATTCATATGATGATCAGGCGATCCAAAAGTTTATGAATGACAATTACCTTGATTCACAAGGAAATATAAAAGCATTCAGCTCTACAGATACTTCTGATGATAATGAGAAAAAATTATCTGAGCTGAGTCCTGTAAAACTTTCTTCCGGGGTTATTTATATTGTAAGAAACGGAGCACAGCCAACTTCAGGAGTAACTCTTGAAACGAATCCGGAAGCAACAAATGCCACTCAGATCAGAACGATGATGAGAGCAAATTATTACCTTGCAACAAATACCGATGGTAATGTAGCATTTACAACATCGGGAGTTTTAGCCAACACAATCAACGGAAGTGGTTCTCCTTTAACTGATCCGTTGTTTTATTATGTGAAGAAAAAAACAATGACGGATGCTACAACTGATGCTGCCAAACTAAGAAAATACTACGAAATAGAAGGTTTACAAGAAGGATTAAAGTATTTTCAGGGATATGCAAATCTATCAGACGGAGACGCATATAATTTACAGGGGGTAATTATCGTTCCTTCAAGAGCTGCTTTCGGAAGAGATACCCACTATAATTATACAGGGTATTCACTCCAAAATAATTGTTTTGTATTCAATTTTCAAATTTACAAAGCTAATCAGAGACCTGTTCTAGAACAATAAAAAATAAAAAGCGCTTCCCAATAAGAAGCGCTTTTTTATTTGCTTAAAATTAATACTTAGCTTTCTGCTTTACATTTCCTAAAATATCCGGAAAATAGAGATCTGCTAAATGATCAAACTCGTCACCTCTCATAAACATCGTGGCATCTACTTCTTCGTAAGAACTTCTTCCTGCCGCTGCAATCAGTTCATTGCAAGTATGAAGCGTATTTTTATGAAAATGATATACTCTTTCTGCTTTATCTGTAACATCCAGACCTTTAATTAACATTTTATCCTGTGTGGCAACTCCTGTCGGACAATTGTTGTTATTACACCTTAAAGCCTGAATACAGCCCAAAGAGAACATAAATCCTCTCGCATTATTACACATATCTGCACCCATCGCGATTGCTCTTAAAATGTCAAGACTTGTAAGAACTTTTCCACTTGCAATCACTCTTAATTTACTTCTTAAATTATAATTATTCAGCGTTCTGTTAACAAAAATCAAAGCAGGTTCCAAAGGCATTCCTACTCCATCTGAAAACTCAGGTGGTGCAGCTCCTGTTCCCCCTTCCGCTCCGTCAATGGTTATAAAATCAGGATAAATCTTCAAAACATTCATCTGAACGCAAATATCTTCAAATTCTTTGGTGTCTCCGATACACAATTTAAAACCAACAGGTTTTCCTCCTGAAAGATCTCTTAACTGCTGTACAAACCTCAACAAGCCTGCCGCATCGGAAAAAGAAGTATGTGAAGGCGGTGAAATAATCGTCATTCCCGGAGTGACGTGACGGATTCTGGCAATTTCCGGAGTATTTTTAACAGCCGGTAAAACTCCGCCATGACCTGGTTTTGCCCCTTGAGACAATTTAATTTCGATCATCTTTACATTGGGTAAAGTGGAATATTTTTTAAACAATTCCGGATTGAATTTCCCTTCTTCATCACGACAGCCGAAATATCCGGTTCCAATCTGCCAGCAAAGATCGCCTCCTTCCAGATGATGCGGAGAAATTCCCCCTTCTCCCGTATTGTGGTAAAAGTTTCCTTTTTTTGCGCCTCTGTTTAAAGAAATCTGAGCGCGGTCGCTTAACGCCCCGAAACTCATTGCCGAAATATTAAATAACGAAGCATGATAAGGCTGAGAACACTGCTCTCCTCCTACCCAGACTCTCGGAAGCTCTTCCATCGGAGATTTTGCATAAATGGAATGCTTAATTCCTTCATATTTTCTGTGGTTAACTTCGAGCTGTGTTCCGAAAGGCACAGTGTCACTTAAATTTTTCGCCCTTCTGTACACCGCAGAACGCTGATTTCTCGGAAATGGTTTTCCATCGGTTTCTCTTTCGATAAAATACTGCTGCATTTCCGGTGAAATACTCTCAAAAAAGTATCTGAAATAGCCCAAAACAGGAAAATTTCGTAGAATAGCATGTTTAGATTGGGTAATATTATAAATTCCGATTGCATACACAATGGTTAGCAAAACAGGAATCCACCAATCTGCCCTTATTAAAAAAGCAACCGACCACGCAACGACGAGAATAATAGCTCCCCAAAGCAAAAATTTGTCTCTCATATCATTTTGAATTTTACCAAAGTTAAAGAATTTAAATTGATATGAACGGTCTGAGAAACATCAAAAAGATGAATGAAAGAAGTTATTTTTGGATTAAATGTGATGATTTCAGGTTTCGATTTCATTAAAACAAAAAAAAGACATCACTCTGATAGCAATGCCTGAATTATTTTAAATGAATTATTTAAAGAATATTATATTTTCTCCAGAAAACTCTCAAAGGAATTCATCACAGAAACCGTTCCGTCCGCTTCTATTTTTTCAAGCTTTAAGAATTCAATCTGATTGACTGAAGCCTGATCGAAATTCTTCTGAACCCTCACATAATTCTCTGTGAAGCCAAACATTTTCCCGTCTTTGTTTTCGTGTTCCCAAAGTACAGGAAGTGTTTTTCCAAGCTGGGTCTGGTAAAATGCCATCTTTTTCTTTTCAGATAAAATTCTAAGCATTTTATTGCGTCTTTTTCTTTCGGGAATCGGAACTACGCCTTCCATTTCTGCCGCCTCCGTATTTTCCCTTTCAGAATAGGTGAAAACGTGCAGATAAGTTATTGGAAGCTCATTCAGGAAGTTATATGTTTCCATAAACAGTTCTTCTGTTTCTCCGGGAAAACCGACAATTACATCCACACCAATCGCTGCATCCTGCATTACCTCACGGATTTTATTGACTCTGTCGGTATATAATTTCGTTAAATAACGGCGCTTCATTTTTTTCAGCAATTCATCACTTCCCGATTGTAAAGGAATATGAAAATGCGGAACAAAGCTTTTGCTTTTCGAAACCAGTTCTATGCTTTCATCTTTCAACAGATTCGGCTCGATGGAAGAAATTCGGATTCTTTCGATCCCTTCAACCTGATCAAGCTCAGAAATTAAATCTAAAAAAGTATGTTCGTGTCTTTTGTTTCCAAATTCACCTTTCCCGTAATCTCCGATGTTTACGCCTGTAAGAACGATTTCCTTGATGTCTCTTTCAGCAATTTCTTTGGCATTTTTTAATACATTTTCGATGGTATCGGAACGGGAAATTCCTCTTGCCAAAGGAATTGTACAGTACGTACATTTGTAATCGCAACCGTCCTGAACTTTCAGAAAAGCTCGGGTTCTGTCTCCGATGGAGTAACTTCCAATAAAAAAATCTGTTTCTTCAATTTCGCATGAATGAACGATACCTTCGTTTTCAGATTTCTCCAGATCATCAAGATAGCTCAGAATATTGAATTTTTCTTTGGCTCCTAAAACCAAATCTACCCCTTCAATCTGTGAAATTTCCTCCGGTTTCAACTGTGCATAACATCCCACGATTACAACCAGACCATCCGGATTGGCTTTCATGGCTCTTTTTACGTGAAGTTTGCATTCGCGGTCGGCATTTTCAGTTACCGAACAGGTATTGATAACATACACATTCGCCTTTTCATCAAAACTTACCTTTTCGTAACCGGCTTCTGTTAATTGACGGGCAATGGTAGATGTTTCCGCAAAATTTAATTTGCAGCCAAGAGTATGAAATGCGGCAGTTCTTTGAAATTGAGACATTTATTGATTCTGAATTTTGTGGGTGCAAAGATAATCATTTTAAGATGAATTCTGAATTGATTCAGTCTATTATAGTGTCATCATAAAATTGATAGAAAACGGAAAACAAAAATTTCAGACCGGAAAAACAACACGTAAATCCTAAAATGCTATTTAAAGTTTTATTTACCCACAAAAGTCGCAAAAGATAAATTAAATTTTTAAAAATCCTTGATTTTTATTGTATTGGGCGTTTTGGTTATTCCGTAAATACGCTGCATTATTATCTTTTGCCTCTTTTGCAGCTAATTCTGAAAGTGGTTTTAAGCAGGGCTACAATTAAAAAACTAAATGTAGTCCTGCTTACATTGACAGAGTTTTTTCTTTAATTATTCTTTTACAGGATGCGCTGTGCAGATATAAAAATGTATTTAACTCCGGGAATTCCTTTTGTGTAGCAAAACCATTTAAGCTCGTACCAACTTGTATTATTAATTGAAATAACGATTCTCGAATTGGTTGGCGCCACCCAACTTACCGGTGCAGAAGATAAACTCAGGCTGCTTCCATTGTTTACAGAAACATCAGTTGCTGTTGTATTTCCTACTACCGAAATATCAATATTTGAAACGTAGGCTACATTTATTGTATTACCTGTGAGGTTTTTTATTCTTGGTACATATTCAGCCGCGGAATATACTAAAACATCCATTAGAATACCATCTATCGACAAAAGATTAGAAGAAATGGAAGAGTCATTAGAAACGTTTTGAGAGAGATGTCCAGCAATGTAACTGTCTGTTAAAGTAAAAGTTTTTGAAAGTACAGTCGCTCCTCCGGTAATAGTGACTACATCTCCACTACTGTTTACTCCAAGAGGCTTTCCTTCTGATGTATTCGAAGAGCTGTTAAGATTACTGAATCTTAAGCCGGATGTTCCGTTGGAATCGGATTTAATTTCCAAGGTGTTCCCAGGAGTGGTGGTATTAATCCCTACTTTACCATTTTGAGCGTAAAATAAAACTGTAGGAAAAACTGCTAATAGAGAAATAAATTTGATTTTCATAATGTTATTATAATATTTGATTAATATTTTAAAATGATAATAAGTATAATTACAGCACAACCTGATGTTTTGTAAAAGATTTTGCTGAAAATAGCTGCCATTTGTTAAAAAAATGATACAATGACGTGCTTTATCAGATTTTTTTATAAATTCGTGCTTTCAAATCTTTTCGACTTTTAAGGTTCGCACAGGCAAATGAATGCCCTTATTACCTACTTGTAAAACAAGAATATTCTTAAAAGAAGATTTGAATTTTTACTTCCGTTTATTTTCAACAAAGATAATTTTACTTCTGCTCATCACTGAAATAGAAACCTCATTAATATTAGCCAATAATGATTATTGATTAATACATATATATATTGTAAAATGGAAAAAAAACACAAAATGAAAAAATTGATAAAAAAGCTCATAATCAATAAAATAAGAATATCAAAAGTGATTAATGACTTATCTAAAGCGCATTCCCAATATCTTTTAACAGATAACAGAGCACTCCGGGAACGCCAGATTTTAAAGCTTAAAAAAGAATTAGCGGAAAGATATATTTATTTGATGTGTATTATACTTCTATTGCATATTACCATTTATCTAACGGCTATGAAAGATATTTTTTTGGTATATTATCTATCAGCAGGGGTTATTTTATTGCTATTGACATTGGTTTGGCTAAGAACATGTTACTACAATCTAATGAATAAGATACTGCATACATATTTCATTATTGCTCCTTTATATGCATTTTACATCATCCTAAAGTTTTGGAAAGTATCCACAGGACAATGTGTGTGGCTCATCCCCCTTCCTTTTGGAGCTTATATATTTTTCGCTAGAAAAGAAGTTATACTTTACTCTTTATACTGCTGCTTCATTATAATTCTTGGGTGTATGCTCAATAAATTCTTTACGTTTAACTTTACAAAACATATTCCCGAAAAGATACACTGTAAGGATACTCTTCTGATTCTATCCAACATTCTTGTCGTTGGTTTGTTAGCCTATTATAAAGATGAAATGAGGGAAGTTAACACCCTCATCAAAATAGAAGAAAAGGAAAAAATTATCCTTCCGGTTACCCTTAATGAAAGAGTACTGGAAATGGCAGATTCTCTTTTTGAAAAAATAGAACATGAAGTTGTAGGTAATAAACTTTTTACCAACCCGGATCTGAATATTTCGACACTGAGTACAATACTGAAAATAAGTAACAATTATATTTCAAAAGCAATAAGAGTTCATGGTTATACTAATTTCAACCATTATATAAACACACACCGCATCTCCTATGTAAAAAAAATAATAGAAGAAAGTGATATGAAAAAAATAACGCTCATGTATATTTATACTGAAGCAGGCTTTACCAGCCAGTCTACGTTTAATCGTGTTTTTAAACAACTGGAAGGTATAACTCCTTCGGAATATATGGAAAATTCCGAAAAACAAAAAAACTCATTTAAAATGTGACTGTTGACGATTTATCTGGGGCATCTGTTTATGATTATTGTCTGTATTCGTCTCTTACCTCAGAACTGTTCTGGTAACAAACGAGAGACGAATTATGAATTTCATGCTCATCAATTTGCTGCAAATCTCTGATACATTGTTCTCTGATATTCCACAATTCATCTAAACTGTAAGTGATGTGTTCTTCATTCAGTCATTTTCCAAGAAAATCTTTGTGAAATGAAATTTTCTGAACGCCAATTTCGTTGAATTCTATTTCCTGTTCAATCAGCAGTTTATCTTTAAATTGATGATAATTTGAACTGCGGTTCGTAAAATCGTAATATTCGTCATCAATTTTGAGATAATTATGCGCTTCCGGAATGTATTTCAAATTAAATTTTTGCAAAGTACCACGAATTTTCGGAGTGTATTCTGCATCCATTTTAAAAATTCCAAGAATGAGTTTTACATCGCTGTGATGGTTTTCGAGAGCAAGTTTTCTCAGGGCGGCGTGTTTTGTACTGCAGGTTCCGCCAAAATCATCAAAAATACATTCGGTTCTGCTTTTATCATTATTTCTTTTGTAAGGGAGCATTGAAATATATTGGCACGCAGAATGAAAATCTGTGATGTTTCTATTTAAAAATTCATCAGAAATAATTCCTTTATTTTGAATGGTAAAGTTCTTCATTACTGCTGTCTGAATTTAGTAATCATTTCAGAATTAAATTCCTGCGATTTGTTTCTCGGAATAGAAAGACTTTTCCAGTCTTCATTCTTCATCATTTTTGCGATATACACAATCTGTCCGATATGATAAGGATAATGCGCCAACTGACGGAAAATGGCATCCATAAACGTATGTGCTTCATTTCTTATGTAAATTACGGAATGTATATTTTCATCATTCATCTGGTTCAGAGCGTCAAAAAAACATTTCCAGCCTTGTTCCCAATATTCCAGAACTTCAGCTTTCGTTTTAAAAGTATCAACAAATTCTTCATCCCTGTTCCGCCATGATTTTTCGCCGTCTTCGGTTAAAAAATTAGTCCATCTGGATAACATATTTCCGGAGATATGCTTAACAATAATCGCTACAGAATTGCTTTCTTCATTAAACTGCCAGAAAATCTGTTCATCTGAAAGCTGCTCAAAAGATTGATCACCGAGCATTTTATAGTATTCAAAACGTTTTATCAATAAATCTTTCATGATGTAAATTTGAATATCTAAGATAAGGATTTTACAAAACAAAAACCGTTACACAGGCAACGGTTTTCTATTGAGTTCTGAAAATTATTCTCGGTTTTTCACCATTACCCAACCTGAATACTTAAATAAGGTGTTCTTCTTATCATTTTCATTCCAAGAAACCGAATACCAGTAAGTTCCTGTTGGGACTTTTTTGCCTCCGATGGTTCCGTCCCACGTATAATTTCTGAATTTATCCGCCTTGAAAACAAGTGTTCCGTATCTGTCGAAAACACTCAATACCAAATTCTGTTTGTATCCTAAAGCTGAATAATTGATCACATCATTTACTCCGTCTCCGTTCGGTGTAATTACATTTACCAAATTAGGGACAACCACAGTAATATCAATCGGTTCGCAATTGTAGGCATCTTTTACAAAAACTCTACTGTCTCCTCTCGGAAGGTTGGTAAATACATTGGAATCCTGCCACTTGATTCCGTCAAGAGAATATTTGTATGGAGCGGTTCCACCTGAAACATTTACCGTTATGGTATTATTGGTAATATCAACTGATGAAATTACCGGCTGTTCCGAAGCATACACTTTTACACTTTGCTTGGTAATACAGTCGCCGCTTTTTAATTTCACCCAATACGTTCCTACTCCTACATTATTGATGGTCTGTGTGGTTGCACCTGTACTCCACTCATAGCTCGTAAAGCCGGAACCTGCATCCAGTGTGGTTCGGTCTTCCATACAGATAATTTTGTCTTTCAGGACATTGGAATATACCGGCTGAATGACTACTAAATTCACTTTCGCAATTGCAAAACAATTGTTAGAATTAAATACTTTGATGTAAATAACGCCATTTGGAGCGATGTAATTTGAGAATAATACAATTTCATTGGTTCCGTTTTGGGCATCTGCTAAAGAAGGATAATATTTTTTAGTCGTTCCGCTTTGCGTGGTGACGGCTGCAAGACTGAGATTAAATGCTCCCGTTGAAGGATTGGACTCAATAAAGCAGGTTCTTAAAGTAGCTTCTGTAACGACAACGACCGGATAAAATTTCAGAATAATCTGTGCAATTGCCACACAACCATATTGAGAAGTAATTTTAACATATACCGTTCCTTCTGCCGAAACGAAATTAGTCGTGTTTGTAATAGGATTTATTCCCGCATTAAGATCTGAAAGTGAATTATAATAAACCTTCACCGCGGTAGGATCTCCAAAAACAGCAGCGGAAGTTAAATCGTAAGTTCCGGTTCCGGCATTGTTGTTATTACAACTGTACAGCGTAACATTGGTTCCTGAGATATTTCCGTATTTAAATTTGAAAGCTCCCACCTGTCTGCAGGAATTGATCGGGTTATTCGGGTTTGCAGGATCCTGATAATGGATACTGTAATAATACGTTGTGGCAGTATTAACGGTAATCGGCGACACAATAGGATTTGCTCCGGAAAGTGCTTCATTCTGTGAAGTATGATAACTGATCTGGAAATTGCTGTTGCCATTAAGAATACCGGAAGACAAGGTACTGAAATTAAAAACCATGGGATTTTCGCAGACAATAATTTCTCGCGGATTGGCAGGATTGGCAGCCGGAACTCCGGGCGGAAGAAAAGGCTGAGTCTGAATATTAGGATCTGTAAACGGCGAAGCCAATGTTGCCGTTCCTCCCCAATTTAGAGAAAACGGAGCCATTGTAGGATTAAAAACATCTACCCAGTTATCTATATACAAATAGTAAGTCTGTCCCGGTAAAACATCCATATATTTACAGTAAGGCGTTAACGATCCTCCTGCAGCACTTATAATGGTGCTTGTCATATTCATGCCTGTGGAAGCTCCGACTCCGATAACGGTGGCTGCGTTACAGCGAACCGGAGAACCAAGACTTGAACAGTTCACATTCGGTCCGTAAATCGCCCAGTCGTAATCTGCTCCCGGATCTGTAGGAACGAGATCGAAAGTAAGCGTTCCGCCTGTTGCAATGGTAAATTTATACCAGATTGAATTGTGCTCACCGGAAGATAAACATCCTCCTAAATTTTCATTAACGGCCCCGATTCCCGTCGGAGAATACGTTATACTAGAATTTCCGCATACCGCAAGTGCTGATGAACAGTCTGCCTGAGCGAAAATAAAAGATGAAATAAAAAGTAAGAAAAGAAGTAGAGTTTTTTTCATATCATGTTGAATTTGGTTATTAATTTGTGCGGTAATTTGTTGTCTATCAAATATAAACAATTCCAATTAAAAATAACAGATTCAACGAAAATAATTCAATAAAAGCTGATTAAAAATGAAATATTTTCAGCTATTACTTGATACTTGTGATATTTCCGCAAAGATTTTCGAGATGAAAAATCTTATGAAACGGGCTTTTTACCTTTTGCAGATGTTCTTTATCCTGAATAAAAGTATACCGTGAAGCAATGGAATTCATATCCGAAACAATAACGAGCCAACATTCGTCGACCGAAGTATCGTAGTAAGGAAATTTTTCGTTCTTTTTTTCAATCAGCTCTACAATTTTCTCAGAACATAATTCATCAAAAAGATTCATATTGTATTCATGGGTAATAAAAACATTTCTGCGGTGGAAAGACTTTCGGATTCCTTTTACATTTCCTACAGGTTTTCCTTTTTTGATGCTTTTACAGATATTTAAAATAATTTCCTGCTGATTTTCCAGAGAATCCAGTTTGATGTTTGAGTGAAATTCTAAAAAATAAACACCACGAAATTTCGTAGTGTCTTCCTGTTCCAATAATATTTCTGCCTGACGGAAAATCTTGTTCAGATTGCTTTCAACTTTCTTCATTTCAAGATGATTGATCACTTCGGTAAGTTCGATTCCGATTTTCTTGTCGTTGAATTTTGCGATAAAGTCGGGGCTTTCGCAGGTTAAATCTTCAAATTTAACTTCAGGGAAATGATGCATAAAGGAGTTGAGCAGTAAAATTTCCGCTTTCTTTTTATATTTTTCGCGGTCGTGAAGCGGAGATTCGTCTATTTTACGATGATACTTCTCTATCGGCTTCTTTTTCAAGTGTCGGTTCAGATAATATAAGCTCAGATTTTTAATTAAATCTTCATCAGAAAATGCCTTTTTCATCTGCTTATTATTTTATTGTTATGGAAGACATAAAGCTTCCGGTTTCAGATCATGAAGTTTTGATTATCAAAAATTTACATATTAAAGGTAAATAAAAAACAGATTCAAAAAGTATTTTTAACGTTAATTTATAAAATAATTAATGTAGAGTTTATTTTCATAATTAATACCTTTGCCTCCTCACTTAATAAACTGTTACACATGGATTTTAAAAATTTTAAAATACCTTTTAGCGTAAATCCGCAGTATTCCAAGAAAGTTGCTTATTTTTCTATGGAATTTGCGATTGAGCAGGTGCTGAAAATATATTCGGGAGGATTAGGATTTCTGGCGGGTTCCCACATGAGAAGTGCTTACAATCTGAAACAGGATCTTATCGGAATCGGAATTCTCTGGAAATTCGGGTATTACGATCAGGCAAGAAATCATGATCAGACGTTACAACCGACATGGACGAAAAAAATGTACAGCTTTCTGGAAGATACCGGCATAAAATTTCAGATAGAAATCCACAGCGCTCCGGTTTGGGTAAAAGTATGGTATCTTGATCCTGAGATTTTCCACACGGCTCCAATGTTTTTCCTATCAACGGATGTTCCTGAAAATGACCACATTTCTAAAACCATCTGTCATAAACTGTATGATGCCAATGAATCTACAAAACTGGCACAATACATTCTTTTAGGAAAAGGAGGGGCTAAACTGCTGGATGAAATGAACATTGAAAGAGATGTTTATCATTTAAATGAAGCTCACGGACTTCCTGCAGCGTTCCATCTGCTGAAAAAATACGGCGGAAACCTGAATAAAGTGAAAGAAAAGCTGGTTTTCACCACGCATACTCCTGAAGAAGCTGGAAATGAAAAGCACAATATGAGACTTTGTTATGATATGTCTTATTTTTCAGGCTTCAGCATGGAAGAGGTAAAAAATATTGAAGGTTCTGATGACGACCGTTTCAACCATTCTCTTTGCGCGCTGAAAATGGCAAGAATAGCCAACGGAGTTTCCCAGCTTCATGGGGTAGTTTCCAGAGCGATGTGGAGCAAATATCCGGGAATCTGTGAGATTACTTCGATTACGAATGCGCAGGAATTCAAATATTGGGCAGACAAACCGCTTTACAATGCCAAAGATGAAAACGACGAAACGGTTTTCGATTACCGTAAAAAGCATTTAAAGAAAAGATTATTTAAAATCGTAGCCGACCAGACCGGAAATTTATTCAATCCAAATGTTTTCACGATTGTCTGGGCGAGAAGATTTGCAGGGTATAAACGTGCCGATCTGCTTTTACATGACAAAGACCGATTCTACAAATTGCTGAATCATCCGAAATATCCGGTTCAGATCATTTGGGCAGGAAAGCCTTATCCGATGGATTATTCTGCGATTTCAACCTTCAATTCTCTTGTAGAAGAAAGCAAAAATCATAAAAATATGGCGGTTCTTACAGGCTATGAGCTGTCCTTGAGTAAATCTTTAAAGCAGGGTTCTGATCTTTGGCTGAATAATCCAAGAGTTCCGAGAGAAGCTTCCGGAACCTCCGGAATGACGGCTTCAATGAATGGTTCTGTAAATCTTTCCACAGATGACGGATGGATTCCTGAATTTGCCAAACATGGAGAAAATTCTTTTGTAGTCCCGAAAGCGGATTATGAAAACATGAGTATTTATGAACAGGATAATTATGATCTTAACAAATTATACGAAATTCTGGAAAACGAAATCCTTCCAACATATTATGACAAGCCGGATCAGTGGCGAAAAATTCAGTATAATGCTATGAATGATGTTAAAGATCAGTTTAACAGCGACAGAATGGCGGATGAGTATTACAGAATTATGTATAATGATTAAAGTTAATTGTTAATTGTTAATTGTTAATTGTTAATTGTTAATTGTTAATTGTTAATTGTTAATTGTTAATAAGCTTTTAAACCATTAAGGTCGATTTAAGAAGTTAAGCATTATTTAAGTTTTGATGACGCTATATTAAATCAGAAATGATAAATCTTAAAGAAACCTAACTTCTTAATCAATTTTAATGGTACAAAATATGAAACAAACAAGGCTCGGAAAAATTTTCCAAGCCTTGTTTATTTAGGTTAATCTTTTATCTTTTTAGGGACTTTTAAGCCCTCGTGTTTCGCTTCAGAAATTCCGATGGCGACTGCCTGTTTTCTGCTCGTCACTTTTTCGCCGGAAGAAGATTTCAGTTTTCCTTCCTTGAATTCATGCATTACTTTTCCTACTTTGTCCTGAGCTTTTTCTGAATATTTTGTCTTGCTCATTGTATTAATATTTTATGATTTTGGTAAAGAAACTCCGATTTCGTAAACCTGAGCGTGCTTCAGATATTTAGAACGCTCTCTGGAAGTTACCGATTCGAAATGACCATTTTTAATTACTACAATCGGGTCTTCTGTATTTTCAATTTCAAAATTGGCAATGTATCTTTCATCCGGTGGAGACTGCTGTAGTTTTGCTTTAATTTTCTGCAGTTCATCGGCATATTTTCTGAATCCGGGATCTGATGAATGGATAAATTTATATTCCTCTCCCGCATCTACAAAATAGTGCAGCTGTTTTTCCAGCAATCCCGCTTCATTACTGATTTCAGGGTTATCATTCCCATCTTTAAAGCCAACTTCTACCAGTTCCCCTCCTTTTTTATCAGCACATTCCTGTGCGTCTTTATAACTTGAAAATCCTGTATATACTATTTTATCGTCCAGTTCGTATCGGTTCAGTTTTTGGTTAAAAGCATTCGTTTCCATAATTATATTTTAATTTGATTGTTATGGATACATCCAATTTTCTGCCAAACCCTATGTATATAAAAAAACATTCTTAAAAAAGAATGTTTTACAGGGATTAGTTTTGTATTTTTAGAATCAGAAGATCATTCGAGTTAAAGGGCGGTTACACTAAAGAAGGCCTTATGAGCAACACCAGTTGAATAAGTGAATTCAGGCGGAAAAGACTGTCCTCCATTAGGAAATGCGGCACTCGTTACATTAAATCCACTCAGAAAGACAACTAAATTTAAAGTATCTCCTTCATTTAAAGCGACCATTCCGTTCAATCCCAGTGTATATCGTAAAGTAAGATCAGGAGTTGCATATCTAATTGTAGAAGTATCAATTATATTAATACCTGAGCTTGGATTACCCGAAGTACAATTCTTCCTAATTTCCAGATTCACAGGATAATAATAATTGGGTGTATTTATAGCCGGAGCAGCGTTCGGAACTATGTATGCCGTTATTAAGTAGTTTCCGGTAACCGGTGCTGTGTATGTCCCGTTTGTAACGTTAAAAACATTGTTTGGATCGGTAACTGTAGTGTCAAATTTCTGAAAAAATCTTAAAGAGAGAATCGCATTAGCAGGTGGATTTACATCAACTTTTTCATTATTTGGAGTTTTATAAGCTATAGATGCGAAAGAGTTAGAAGTAGGACTAAGAATAGGTGCCCACCTTGTATTGCCGCCAGCAGCTACCATCAATACTTGCCCAGGGACTGGATCATTACTTGGCAGTGTAAAGGTTCTATCGAGAATTAATTCATCCGGTGCTATTACAGTTACTTTATTAACTCCCTTAGTACTATTTTCGTAAAATTTTATTGATGAAGCTCCTCCCTCATTCGAAGATAATGAAATGTTTCCTTTTACATCGAGTGTCTCTGTGGGAAGATCGTTATTTATTCCCACATTTCCATTGGAAGTTACCATAATTCTGGAAGTACCGTTGGTCTGCAATTTGAAATCATGCAGTGTTGTTGTACCAAACGATGCTGCACCACCGCCAAGATATGATCTTAAGCTAATTGTTCCGTTTGTATTATTTATCCCAAAGCTGTTATCCGGAGTCGTAATGGTTAATTTCGTATTGGGTGTTGATGTTCCTATCCCCACTTTTCCATCGTTGGCAACTGTAAAATCATTGAGTTGCTGTGAAGCAGACGGAACTCCAAGCGCAGGATTATCTTTAGCACCATCTACATGAAAAGTTCCCTGAGGATTTGCATTATTAACCCCCACTTGAGAGAATGATAATAATGGAAGTAAAATCCCAATCATAATCATAATAATTGTTTTGTTCTTCATAGTTTTTTAATTTAAAAGTTATCTCAGTGTTTTTAAAAAAAGTTTGCTTTGTAAAGTTATAAACTTTGTAAAAAGCTATAGCACTGCATTTACACTGCAACACACTAAAAAAATGAAAATCAAATATTTAAGAATTAAAAAAAATTAAAGGAATACTATCTATTGATGACCCATTTATTAAAATCAACATCCGGATCGAGACCAATTTTTTTTCGCAATCTGTATTTTTTAGACTCTACGGTTCTTATCGAAATATGAGCATATTCTGCAATTTCTTTATTGGAAAACTTTAATTTTATCAAAGCGAGAAACTTCATATCATTATTTGTGAGATGAGGAAATTCTGACAGAAGATTGTTATAAAAATCGGAATACAGTTCTTTAAATTTAATTAAAAAGCAAGGATCATCATCTATGGCGAGATGTACAACATCTTCAATTGGTACAGCAAGTTTTTTCTTTAAATCATCTGTCTCGTTAAGCTTTTGATCGATAATGTTATTTTTTTCCTTTTCTTTTTTTGTAAAAATCTTTGTCAGTATGAGAATAGTAATTGTACTTATGGCAATAATGGCAGCAATAATATAATAAAAACTGTATCTATTCTTTTTATTCTGCTCATTCTGATCGCTGAGGCGTTTTTCCAGTTCTTCCAAAGGAAGATAAGATTGTTTTTTTTCTGCCAAAATCAAGCTGTCATTCAATGCAGTATACTTTCCCATATACTCATTTTCTTTTTGAAGATTATCCAGATTTCCATATGCTTCATACAAAAGCTTATATGTTTCCAAATCTACTTTATAGAAATTTTTATTTTTAGTAAGCTCAAGAGATTGAAAAAGATATTTTAAGGCTTTTTTATTTTCTCCTTTCTTGATGTATACCTTTCCGTAGGCCTGCAATACAATGGATTTATCTTTGTTGGAAGCATCTTTAGCCAAAGACATTTTATTAGCCTTATCAATAAAATACTTTGCAGAATCCACATAGCCTTTTTTCAGATGTCTGTTTGCTATTGTTACATACAGCATCGGCGAGATCATACATTTTCTTTCATTATTATATACCGAATCCATTTGGTTTAAAGACTCAAAACTTGATCTTTTGCCTTCATAAATACTGTATCTGAATTTATTTTGCAGATTTTCATCATCAATCTTATAAACATAATTTAATGACTGATTAAATTTTTTGATAGCCTGCTGATAAAGCTGAACACCATGATAATAGGTTCCGTAGAGAAGATTCAGCTTTGCCTGTAATTCGGCGCTGTTAAAATATTTCAGTTTTTCTTCAGCTTTATTTAAAAAATAAAAACATTCTTTCGGTCTGTTAATTTCTTGATACATCTCAGCTAAATTGAGATAACCGGTAATTTCACCTTTCAAATAATTAATCTTTCGGGATTTATCGATACTACTTTTCTGAAGAATAATTCTATTTCTAAAATCTTCTGAATTATTTTCTGTTATAAGGATATTTTTCTGTATTTCATCAATCTCTGAAGAAGACGATACTTGTGCCTGCATTTTTAATGTAAGCATAATGGGTATGAGAACAAAATAAATTTTGTTCTCAATAAGGGAAAATTTCATTTATATCTCAGTTTTTCACAAAAATAATACTTTATGTGGTAACTTTTAACAAAAAATGATTAATGAAATAATTTATTCTGTGAATAATTAATAATAAAAAAATTATTAATATTATAAAAATTCATGTTAGTTTCTTTTATATTGTCATCTTAGTAAAGAATTATTAAATTTGAAATCTTTTAAAATTAGAAATGAAAAAATTCTTACTAACGCTTACAGTTGCTGTGGCATTTCAAAGTTTATCCGCTCAGGAAATTACTTTAGATAAAATATATTCAGGATATTACCGCGGAAAAGGCATTGCCGGAATTACCTCCATGAAAAACGGTGAAAATTATCTGGTTATCGAACAGGGAGGAATTGCAAAATATTCTTACAAAACTTCTCAAAAAGAAGGAAACCTTGTGGATGGACAGTTCCAGAGCTATGAATTTTCTGATGATGAATCTAAAATTTTGTTACTGAAAGACAGTGAACCGATTTACAGACATTCGTTTTTAGGAAAATATGAAGTAAAAGATCTGAAATCCGGAAAAACAGTAAGTCTTAATGAAGGAAAATTTGTTCAGGAGCCAAGATTCTCACCGGATGCTACAAAAGTGGCTTTCATTGCAGATAATAATCTGTTTTATCAGGATCTGAACTCAGGAAAAATCACACAGATTACTCAGCATGGTGTTAAAAATAAAATTTTAAACGGACTTGCAGACTGGGTTTATGAAGAAGAATTCGGACACGCAAGACTGTACGAATGGACAAAAAACTCGGATGCGATTCTTTTCGTAAAATTAGACGAAACGGAAGTTCCGGAAATCTATATTCCGATTTATGGAAAAACGCTTTATCCAAGCGAAATGCGTTACAAATATCCAAAAGCAGGAGAAAAAAACTCTGTTGCTTCAGCACATATTTATCAGTTGAGTGACGGTAAAAAGACAACCGTTAATTTAGACAGTTTCAAGCATTATTATATTCCGAATGTAATTCAGACGGCAAAACCGGACGAAATTGTTTTAATTACTTCAGACAGAATTCAGAACGCTTCTGATGTTTTAAAAGTAAATACAAAAACAGGAGCTGTACAGAAATTATTCACCGAAACCGATGAAAAATGGATCGATACAGACAGCCCGACTCTGGAATTTTTAGAGGACAATTCTTTCCTTTGGGGCTCCGAAAGAGACGGTAACCGCCATTTATACTGGTACGACAAAGATGGTAAACTGAAAAAACAGGTTACGAAAGGAAACTGGGAAGTAACAGATTATTACGGATTTAATCCAAAATCAAAGGAGATCTACATTCAGACCACAGAAAAAGGAAGCATCAACAAAGTAGTTTCCAAAGTAAATATCGAAAACGGAAAATCCCAGTTGATTTCAAATGCGGAAGGAAATAATTCTGCCAATTTCAGCAAAAACTATAATTATTTCATCGAAACCTCATCTACGGCTGCAAAACCTTATATTTATGTTTTAAAGGACGGAAACGGTAAAACGGTAAAAGAACTTCAGAATAATGAAGCTCAGCTACAGAAATTAAAAGCTGATAATTTCGTAGAAAAAGAATTTATTACGATTCCGAATGAAGCGGGAGATCAGATGAATGCATGGATCATCAAGCCTAAAAACTTTGATAAAAACAAAAAATATCCATTGTTTATGTTCCAGTATTCTGGTCCCGGTTCTCAGCAGGTTGCCAATTCATGGGATAACGGAAACGGAATCTGGTTTGAAATGCTTGCTCAGAAAGGATATATCGTAGCTTGTGTCGACGGACGCGGAACAGGTTATAAAGGCGCTAAATTCAAGAAAGTAACGTACATGAATTTAGGGAAATATGAAATTGAAGATCAGATTGCGGCAGCAAAATGGTTCGGAAATCAATCATACATTGATAAATCCAGAATCGGAATGTTCGGATGGAGTTTCGGAGGGTATATGACGAGTCTGGCAATGACAAAAGGAGCCGATGTTTTCAAAATGGGAATCGCAGTGGCGCCGGTAACGAACTGGAGATATTATGATTCTGTTTACACGGAAAGATTCATGAGAACACCACAGGAAAATCCGGACGGATACGATAAAAATTCACCGACTGAATATGCGAATTTATTGAAAGGGAAATTCTTATTAATTCACGGAACTGCCGATGATAATGTACATTTCCAAAATTCAATGGAATTCTCGGAAGCTTTGATCCAGAACAAAAAACAGTTTGATTTTATGGCTTATCCGGATAAAAACCACGGAATTTATGGCGGACAGACAAGACCACAACTGTATCAGAAAATGACTGATTTTATTTTGGAGAATTTATAATTCGAAAATTTAAGCATAAAAAATCCGGATCTAAAGTTTAGATTCGGATTTTTATTTTCTGTCTTCTAATTGTTTTGTATTTCTGGAGGTATGAAAAACTGAGTATATTTCAATTATATTTTCTTCTGCGTTGTAAGAATAATGAATTCCAAAGGGAAATTTCTTTAAAAATGCTATCCTATAATTTTCATACCTAGTTTCACAAGCAAGAGGGTTTTCAGAAATATATTTTACTTTTTCTTTAAAATCTTTTAAAAATATCCAAATTAATTTCTTATTTAGCCTATTATACCAATCCGAAATTTCTTTTAAATCAAAATTCGCATTTTTAGAGATAACAATTTTAGCTTTCTTCATCAAATATTTTTTTCTCAAAACTTTCAATAAAGTCGTCAAAATCCAAAAGGGATTCCGGATTTTCTTTTGCATATTGAGCTCTTCTTTTTACTTCCTCCTTCTGCCAATTAGGAATGGAGAAGTCTTCCTCAATAGTTACTGATATTGGCTTGTTTTTAAATGCAGCTTTTATACTTTTAATTAAATCTTCATTAATTTCATCCGCAGAGGATAAATGAAATACTGTATTCATATTCGGTTTATTAAATTAATAAAAATGAAAACTTCGGTTATCAATAATCGTTACAAGGAAAATTTTATTGTTTATTTCCTGATAGATTAAAGAATTGTTTTCATCAATCATACATTTTCTTAAATTAAGTATCTTAGATTTTGGGCAAATCGCAGCATTACTTTTCAGATTATCAATCAATCTATTAAAATGATTTTCAAATCTTTCGATTTCTTTAATTGTCCAGTTTTCAAACAAATAATCAATTACCTTTAAATAATTCTTTAAAGTTTCTTCAGACCAAATAATTTCCATTATTATTTCTTTGAAGCAATATAATCTTTGATTTTCTTCTGAGCAGATTCATGACTTAAAGTTCTGTCGTTTTCTATGTCATCAACTCCTTTTTTTATTGATTCTCTTTGAGGCTCGGATATTATTCCCGACCAATCATTTTCATCTGTTCTGTTATATTTTGTCTTCAAAAAATCAATAAAATCATTCACCTCTTCATAAAAATTTTCAGGAAGTGTTCTGATATTGTCTTCTAAATCTTTTAACGTAATTTCCATTTTCTTCATCTTTATTTCCATCAAAGTTAATAAAATTCGATTATTATTTTTAAAATTCTATATTTGTGAAATTTGAAATTTGTAAACTATGAAGACTAAACATCCTAAAGGATTGCCTTTCCTCTTCTTTACGGAAATGTGGGAGCGTTTCGGGTACTATCTTATCCTCGGAATTTTTGTATTGTATGTAATTGAACCTACCGGAGCAAAAGGCGGTCTCGGACTTCCCGACAAAACCGCAGACGATATTTTCGGAACCTATATTGCTTTAACGTATTTAACTCCTTTTATCGGAGGATTTCTTGCGGACAGAGTTTTAGGATACATCAAATCCATTTATATCGGAGGCGTTCTGATGGCTGCAGGATATATCGGAATGGGGATTTTTAAAGATCTTACTTTATTTTATTCTTCTTTAGCGCTCATTATCATCGGAAACGGTTTCTTTAAACCTACTATTTCTACTTTGCTTGGAAATCTATATTCCGAAGAACCTTATAAAGCCAATAAAGATTCCGGATACAATATTTTTTACATGGGAATCAACATCGGCGCATTTATCTGCAACATTATTGCGGCTTTTATGCGAAACAAATTCGGTTGGGGTGAAGCCTTCATCACTGCCGGAGTCGGAATGCTAGTCGGATTAATTATCTTTACCATCGGAAGAAAACACTACATTCATGCCGCTCAGATGAAGCCTGTTCAGGAAGGAGATACCAAACTTTCTGAAATATTAATGAAGGTCTTTTTACCTGCTATTATTGCAGGTGCAATCGGCTGGATCATTCCCGGAAATATTTTCGGAAGCGACAATACAGATGCATTTATTTTTGCCTGCATTCCTGTTATTTACTTCTATGCTTCCCTTTATTTTAAGGCAAAACCGGACGAAAAATCGTCTATCGGAGCCTTATTATCGGTTTTCCTCATCAGTATGTTCTTTTGGGCAGTTTTCAAACAAAACGGAACCGCTTTAACGAGATGGGCAAATTATTACACCGACAGAAGTGTACCTGCCTCCATGGAAAAACCTTTGGAAAGCATTTACATGGTAGACGGAAAAAGTTATGAAGACAAAGAAGTTCCTGTTTACGACGAACAGTTTCAGTCTCAGAAAGATAAGGATGGGAACACAATAAAAGTTCAGGGAAAAGATGTTTATTTTAAAAATATTTCTCCCGAGCAACGAGTAGAACTGGAGAAAAATCCTCAGGCGAAAACCTATCTTTACAATACAGAATTGTTTCAGTCCATCAATCCGTTTTGGGTAATCGCTTTAACGCCTGTTGTGGTTGGTTTCTGGGCATTATTAAGACGAAAAGGAAAAGAGCCTTTAACGCCTACAAAAATTGTTTTGGGACTTTTCATTTCAGGATTATCTTGTCTGGTTATGGTTTTGGCAGTCTGGGCAGGAGATAACGGAGCCGTAAAAGTTTCGCCGTGGTGGCTGGTTGCAAGTTACGGAGTCATTACCGTAGGAGAATTATGTCTTTCACCCATGGGATTATCCTTCGTTTCCAAACTTTCTCCTGCAAGAATTACAGCATTGATGATGGGCGGATTTTTCCTTGCCAACTCCGTAGGAAACAAACTTTCAGGAATTTTAGCCAGTACATGGTATAATTACGACAATAAAATGAATTACTTTTTAGTGAACTTTGCTTTACTGATCTTTGCAACCCTTTTAGGTTTATCCATGCTGAAAAGACTAAACAAAATCATGAAAGAAAAAGGGCATTAATCCCTGTTCACAATACAGAAAAGCAAGCTGCGGAATTATTCTGCGGCTTTTTTATTTAAATATAAAATTAAAACCTTGCTGAAAACACAAAAAAAACTATATTTGTCAGTCTTAACAAAAATTAACAATAAAAATGGATAATACTGAAGCATTGAGTCCGAAACCGGATGAATTTGTAGAGAACAAGAATTCCAGACATCCGAAAGGGTTATGGGTTCTTTTCGGAACAGAAATGTGGGAGCGTTTCAACTTTTATGGAATGAGAGCTTTATTAACGCTCTTCATGGTAAATTCCTTATTGATAAAAGAAGCTGATGCAGCAATCATCTATGGTGGATTTTTAGCTTTATGTTATCTTACTCCGCTTTTGGGAGGTTTCATCGCCGACAAATATATCGGTAACAGAAACGCAATTCTTATCGGAGGAACATTAATGGCAATTGGCCAGTTTTTGCTTTTCATTAGTGCTTCTACCTTTTCAGGAAGCTTAGACAGTGCAAAAATGTTTATGTGGCTTGCTCTTTTCATCATCATTTTCGGTAACGGATTTTTCAAACCGAATATTTCTTCGATGGTAGGAAGCCTTTATCCGAAACAGGAAAAATCAAAACTGGACTCTGCTTTCACGATTTTCTATATGGGAATCAACATTGGAGCATTCTTAGGACAGTTTATCTGTCCATATGTAGGAGACGTAAAAGATGCGACAACCGGTGTAAGAGATATTTTCGCCTTCAAATGGGGATTCTTAGCCGCTTCCATTGCAATGGTAATTGGTACCATTACTTTCTTTATTCTTAAAAACAAATATGTAGTTACACCGGAAGGAAGACCTATCGGTGGACTTCCGAAAAACAATACAAGCGCAGATTTTGAAGAAGGAGAAACGCAGACTGCTAAATTCTCAGGATCCGCTTTAGGAATTACAGGAGGATTATTCGTTATTCTTTTCTTTGCTTTCAGATATCTTTTGGTAGGAGAATTCGGGTTTAATGCCGTAGAAATGGGACAGCTTATTAAAGGAATTATTTATCCTTTCATTTATGCAGCAGGGATTTCTCTTGCATTCCTGATCATGAGTTCTGCCGAAAATAAAGTAGAAAGACAGAGAATCTGGGTAATCTATATCGTGTCATTCTTCATTATTTTCTTCTGGGCTGCTTTCGAACAGGCCGGATCTTCATTAACATTTATCGCTGATAATCAAACCGACAGAAACATCTTAGGTTGGAATATGCCTCCTTCAATGGTACAGATTTTCAACGGTATTTTCGTTGTTGCTTTGGCGGTTCCTTTCAGTTTGATCTGGGACAAATTAAGAGCTAAAGGAAAAGAACCGGTTTCCCCGATGAAGCAGGCAATGGGACTTGCTCTGATCGCATTAAGTTACTTCATCATTGCACATAACGTAAAAGATTTAGGAAACTCAGGATTATTGGCAATCAAATGGTTAATGTTACTTTATTTCATTCAGACTTGTGGTGAACTTTGTTTATCTCCAATCGGATTGTCTTTGGTAGGTAAACTGGCTCCAAAAAGATTTGCATCCTTATTATACGGAGTATTCTTTATTTCCAATGCAGCAGGTTATGCTTTAGCAGGTTCTTTGGGAGCATTGATTCCTGCAACGGGAGATAAATTCTCTAAAGCACAGGAAATGGGAATTAATCTTCAGGATGTTTTAGATAAAAAAGTAACGTTAAATGCAGATCAGGTAGCTGCTTTCGAAAAGGCACAGTTGCCGTTGGCAAATCCGACTTTTGTAGGATTTGAGATCCACAACTTATTTGAATTCTTCATGGTATTCGTTGTTCTTTGTGGTATCGCAGCTGTAATTTTAGCATTAATTTCACCAATCTTAAAGAAAATGATGCACGGTGTAAACTAATCTGCATCAAATAAAATAAATTAAAAACCTCCGCTAAGTCGGAGGTTTTTTATATTTTAGTATGTTCATCCGTTGAGACGTCACTGTGATGGATTACATAGACTGAAAATATAATTAAAATTTAATCATATAAACAATTATGAGTTTAACTTTAGACGAAATACAAAATTTTAAAGGGAAATATCCAAAACAGATCTGGAGCCTTTTCTTTTCCGAAATGTGGGAACGCTTCTGCTTCTACGGAATGAGAGGAATGCTTGTCTTTTTCATGATCTCGCAGCTTAATTTTCATGAAAGTGAAGCCAATCTTCAATATGGTGCAACGCAGGCTTTCGTCTATGCTTTTACCTTTATCGGAGGTTTATTTGCAGATAAAATTTTAGGTTTCAGAAAATCTTTGTTTTGGGGTGGACTTTTAATGATTGTCGGAAGTTTAATTCTTGCAACAGATCCTCATAAGTTTTTCTTTCTGGGAATCGCGTTTACTGTAGTGGGAACAGGGTTCTTTAAACCCAACATTTCATCAATGGTCGGTCAGCTATACAAACCAAATGATGAAAGAGCTGATGCAGGTTTTTCATTATTTTATGCAGGAATCAATTTAGGTGCATTATTAGGCGGATATACATGTATTTCAATTGGTAAGGTTGGATATATAGAGTTAGGAGCATGGCAATTAGGAAAAGGATTAATTCCTTCAGAATTTCAATGGAATATAGCTTTTGGATTAGCCGCTTTTGTAATGGTTATCAGTTTAATTAATTTTGTTTTTACCCAGAGAAGCTTAGGAACGATCGGACTTCAGCCCGGTCATCCTGAAAATGAGGTAAAGTCCTCACCTATCCCAAAATGGCAGGAATATGGAGTATATGCATTGTCATTAATCTTTGTTCCGATTATCATGGTGATGGTTGCCAAAACAGAATATACGGATTATTTTATGTGGACAATAGGACCGCTTACTCTGATCTATTTATTTTATGAAATGACCAAAGTAACCTCTGCTGAACGTAATAAACTTTGGGCAGCATTGGTGTTCATCCTGTTTTCCATTTTATTCTGGGGAATTTATGAGCAAAGCGGAGGTTCATTAAGCATTTTCGCAGCAAAAAATTTAAATAAAGATTTATTGGGATTGGATCCGAATGGCGTTAATAATTCCGGAGGTGCATTCTTTATTATCTTTTTAGCTCCTTTAATCGGATTACTTTGGATTTGGCTGGGTAAAAGAAAAATTGAACCAAACACCATTATTAAATTTGGTTTGGGATTCATTTTCTTAGGTTTAGGATACTATATTTTGTTCGCAACTAGACTTTTTGCCAATCTTCAGGGGATTACCTCTCTTAATTTCTTTACCATCGCTTTACTCGTTATCACTCTGGGAGAACTATGCCTCTCTCCTATCGGATTATCCATCATGACGAAACTTTCCACGAAAAATCTTCAGGGAATGATGATGGGAATGTGGTTTCTGGCTTCGGCTTACGGACAGTACGTGGCAGGAATTATCGGGGCAGGTTTGGCGACTGCAAAAGAAGGTTCTACCAACTATGATGCTTTGATCACTTATACCGATGGATATAAACAATTGGGATTGTACGCGGTAATTGCCGGAGTGGTATTAATTTTGATTTCCCCGCTTGTGAAAAAATTAATGCAGGATGTAAAATAAAAAGAAGTAAATGCTTACATTTACTTCAAAAATACCAAATCATGAAGAAAATTATAAGTTTAATAGCACTCTTTTTAGTCACTTTCAGTTTTGCGCAGGTAAAATGGATGACGATTGAAGAAGCACTGAAAGCACAGAAAGAAAATCCTAAAAAAATTCTCATCGATTTTTACGCAGACTGGTGCGCTCCGTGTAAGATCATGGATAAAAAAACATACGGACATCAGGTAATTGCTGATATGCTGAATGAAAGTTATTATCCGGTAAAATTCAATGCGGAAGATAAAAAGGAGATCGAAATTTTTGGAAGAAAGTTTTCTAATCCGAATACAGAACATAAGAAAGGAAGAAATTCCTTACACGAATTCACTCAGTATATGAATGTTGCAGCCGTTCCGAGTACGGTTTTTCTGGATGAAAGCGGTAATCCAATCACCATTTTGCAGGGAGAATTATCCGCAAAGGAATTAGAACCTTATCTGGAATTTATTTCTAAAGATCTTTTCAAGAAAATCCGTTCGCGGGAGCAGTGGGAAGATTATCAGAAAAAATTTAAATCTAAAATAAAAGAATAAAAATACAGGCTTTCAGCAATGAGAGCCTTTTTTAATTTCTAATTTTTCCCGAAATTCGTGGCTCCTAAAAATGAATTTAGAAACCTCCATAGAATACGTAAAAGGAATCGGTCCGGAAAAAGCCAAACTCATCAAAAGCGTTCTGGGAATTTCCACCGTGGAAGATCTCCTGAATTTCTACCCGCTCCGTTATCTGGATAAGAGCAAAGTTCATAAAATTTCGCAGCTTGGAGACGTTTCCACAGACGTGCAACTGAAAGGGAAAATCACCAACATTCAGGAAATACAGACCGGAAAAACCAAAAGGCTTTCTGCGAAATTCAATGATGATACAGGATCGATGGATCTGGTTTGGTTTCAGTATTCAAAATGGCTGAAAGAACAGCTTCCTGTGAATAAAGAAGTTTTTATTTTCGGGAAAATCAATGTTTTCAACAACCAGTTTTCTATGCCGCATCCCGAAATAGAAATTGAAGAAAAGAAAGATTCCGAAAACCGTTTAAGACCCATTTATCCAAGTTCGGAAAAACTGACCAAAAGAGGACTGAATCAAAGATTTTTTCAGGTAGTTTTACGAAATGTCTGCAAAGAAATCCCGAATCTTATTCATGAGAATTTTCCGGATTATCTGATGAAGGCATTTAAGTTTTTATCAAGGCAGCACACCTATCTCAATATTCATTTTCCGAAGGATATGGAGCATTTTGAGAAAGCCGATTACCGTTTAAAATTTGAAGAATCATTTTTCTTTCAGTTAGGATTCGGGCTGAAAAAACTTCACCACAAAAGTCATACCGCAGGAAACCCTTTCCCCATCGTTGGAGATTATTTTAATGATTTTTATGAAAATCATCTTCCGTTTGATTTAACGGGAGCTCAGAAAAGAGTACTCAAAGAAATCCGGATGGATATGAAACGTCCGATCCAGATGAACCGTCTTTTGCAGGGAGATGTAGGTTCCGGAAAAACCATGGTTGCTCTTTTAACGATGCTAATTGCGAAAGACAACGGTTTCCAGAGCTGCATCATGGCTCCTACGGAAATTCTTGCTCAGCAACATTATAACGGAATTAAGGAACTTTTAGAAAAGACAGAAGTTAAGATCCGGCTTTTAACAGGTTCTACAAAAAAATCTGAACGGAATAAAATTCATGAAGAACTGGAAAGCGGCGAACTTTCTATTCTTGTGGGAACTCATGCGGTTTTGGAAGATAAAGTGAAATTTAAGAATCTCGGCTTGGCAATCATCGACGAGCAGCATCGGTTTGGTGTGGCACAAAGAGCAAAACTTTGGGCAAAAAATAAAATTCCGCCTCATATTCTGGTCATGACAGCAACGCCGATTCCGAGAACTCTTGCGATGAGTTTTTATTCGGATCTTGATGTCTCGGTTATCGATGAGCTTCCTGTTGGAAGAAAACCCATCATCACGGCTCACAGAAGGGAAAAAGACCGCGCTTATGTTTATAATTTCTGCCGCGAGGAAATCCATAAAGGACGGCAGGTTTATTTTGTGTACCCTTTAATTGAAGAATCTGAAACTTTAGACTACAAAAACCTGATGGAAGGTCTGGAAAATGTGATGGATAATTTCACACACTATAACGTAGCCATGCTCCACGGAAAGATGAAACCGGATGAAAAAGATGCTGCCATGAATTATTTTGCCTCCGGAAAAGCAGAAATTATGGTTGCTACCACCGTAATTGAAGTCGGGGTAAATGTTCCGAACGCCTCGGTTATGGTCATTGAAAGTTCTGAAAGATTCGGGCTTTCTCAGCTTCACCAGCTTCGCGGACGTGTCGGTCGTGGTGCGGAACAGAGTTATTGTATTTTAATGACTTCGGATAAATTGTCTAAAGACAGCAGAACGCGTATTAAAACGATGGTAGAAACCAATGACGGCTTCAAAATTTCTGAGGTAGATATGCAGCTTCGCGGTCCGGGAGATATTTTGGGGACTCAGCAAAGTGGTGTTGTGGATTTTAAAAGGCTGGATCTTGTGAATGATGCTGCCATTATCAAAGCAACAAAAAAGACGATAGAAAAAATACTTGAAGCGGATCCGCTATTATCCAGACCGGAAAACCAGATTATTAAAAATGATTATCTGAGAAATTACAAAGGAAAAAATAAATGGAGTAAAATCTCCTGAAAACAAAAAACCGCGAAAAGATCTTGTCTTCACGCGGTTCCCCCTTATAAAACTGTTATTTGAAGAAAAATTACTTTACTTCTTTAAAATTCACATAAGCCTTTCGCTTAATATTTTGTGATGTGGTGTGATGAATATAGTAATTGTAATGATGTTTAAGCTTAAAAAATGATGTAAAAAAAACAAAATGAATTAAGTTTCCAATTGCTTATTTATAAAAACTAACTAGGTTTCTGACAAAGGATTTGAAAAAATGAAACGATATATTCTCCTTTGGCAGTACTAAGTTTTCATGATTGTACCGTTTTGTTTAAAGATCTTCTGCGCTTTTAATTGGAAATTATTATAATTCATTTTGTTTAACTAACATTGTGATTTATATAATTTTTTTAAAAAACTGAAACAATTTTCATTCTTCATTTATCGTTTTTTGATATGATAAATCTGTGTTCCAATTTTGGTAATTTCTCAAGAGATAATCAATGTATTTCTACTTAATTATCACCTTTGTGTGAGTATTACATTACAAATATAAAAATTTAATTTTAATTCCAAAATAATTTAATCAAATTTTTCACACTTTCATGATAAAATTATTTTTATTGAATCCCGAAGTGTGATATTGCCAGTTTATAGCGATAATCTCACTCACTTTTTTCTTCATATCTGTATAATTATCAGGAAGTTTCATAATAACATTAATTCCTTTTACCAAGAAATCGTCTTCTTCGTCATTTTTAAAATTTTCCGAATAAATAACAATTACAGTATCATTAAATTTCATATGTGATTGTATTACTGAAAAAAAATCAAAATCGTCTTTTACAATAATATCTTTATTAATCCAGAGCATTTCAGGAATCAAAATATCTTCTTCATCCAACAAATCCATCACACATTTTATCTTGTGAAAAGCATTTGTTTTAAGGGCAATTTTTGAGTCCGAAAATATATTTTCAAAAAAGATTCGTTTTCCTTCGTCCTCTTCTACAAGAATTATATTCAGATAATCTTTGGTCATACAGCCTTCAGATATTGTTCGTTGATATGGGATAATTTTCTCCTCAGCGAAATAATTTTCTGGAACTGAGAAGGTGTCATTCCCGTTGTATTTTTAAACTGTGTGCTGAGATGTGCTACACTGGAATAATTTAAGCGGTAAGCGATCTCCGTAAAACTAAGCTTTTTACTGATGATCAGTTCTTTTGCAAACTCTATTTTGCGGATAATGAGGAAATTTTCAATGGAAGTATGCGTAATCTCCGAGAACAGATTCGAAAGATATCCGTAGCTGTGATTGAGTTTTTCGGCAATGTAAATGGAAGCTTTTACAGAGATTCCTTCTTCGGAAGAAATAAGTTCTACAATGGCATCTTTAATTTTTTGTACCAACGCAGCCTTTTGATTTTCAATTATTTCTATTCCGTAATCTTCAAGGTTTTTTTTAAAATTCTTGTGCTGTTCCTGAGTAAGAGATTCATAGAACTCTACTTCTCCGAAATTCAGAAGCCTGTATTTAAGACCGTGCTCCCGAAGTTTCTCATCAAGAATCTTTTTACAGAGGGTATTGAAGTCAAATTTTACGTACATTTTCATCTTTTATATATCCTTTAATGTTTCAATGTAAATATAAAAATTTTATTTCAATTAAAAGTGAAATAATAAAAATCTGCTATTTTTTGCATAAATAAAAAACTCCTGCATTATTAAATACAGGAATTTAAACACTAAGGATGAAAAAAAATATACTGATAAAAAGCCAATAAAGCTTAGCACCAAGCATATGAATGTACTTTTGAAGGTGATTTGGTACAGCAAAGATGCGAAAAATAAATAAATCACATTTTATAGAATTATGTTTAAGATTTATAAAATTCCAATCTTCTTTTCTTTAAAGCTTGAATTCCATCAGGTAATCATCCATTACAAAACCGTCTCCTATATCCAGAACCACCTCATCAAATACTTTAAATCCCTGAGATTCGTAGAAATGTTTAGCGTTATTATCTTTATTCACATTCAGAATAATTCTTTTATCATTACTCTCAGAAATTTTCTTCTTTAAAAAGTTCAGGGCTTCTTTTCCAAAACCTTTTCCTTTACTTTCCGGAACCAGATAGATTCTGTGGAGCTTTGTCGTGGCATCTTCGTAACCGTTTTCATATCCCATGAAACCTTCAAAAGAATGATTATTTTCATCAAAAATTAAAAAATAATGATAATCCGGATTCTTTAAATGGGATGAAATTTCCTCTTCTGAATACATTTTCTCCAACATATAATTAATCTGTTCATTCGAGATAATCCCCTTATATGCACTTTCCCAGGATCTTCTTGCCAAATCCTGAATCATCGGAATATCTTTTTCTGTTGCTTCTGTTAATTTCATTTAATTACATTTTAAAAATTGAAAAAGGTGAAAGAACTGATTCTTTCACCTGATATTTTGGTATCGCTTCAAAATGATGTTATAAATATACAAATCACTGCAAAGCAGATTAATAACTTTCTTTTAAATATTTGCCATTTCAGCTTTAATTTTAGCATGAAGCCCTTCTGAAGCAGCTACTAAAGGAAGTCTCAGATAGTTTTTGATGATTCCCATTTCTGCAAGAATCACTTTAACTCCGCAAGGATTTCCCTCAGCAAAAATCAGTCTTGTGATCTCAACCAGCTTGTTATGAATTTCGTAGGCTTCATCCACTTTTTTATCAAAAGCCAACTGAACCATGGTAGAAAATTCTTTAGGATATGCCTGCCCGATTACAGAAATTACCCCTGCTCCACCTGCCAAAGTTACAGGAAGCGTATATTCATCATCCCCAGAAACCAGATTGAAACCTTCCGGCTTCTTTCTTAAAATATCGAAGTACTGAAGAATATTCGGAGCCGCTTCTTTAATCAGGAATAAATTAGGGAATTCTCTTGCCAAGCGCAGCGTTGTTTCTGCTTCAACATTTTGTCCTGTTCTCGAAGGAACGTTGTAGATAATAATATTTTTTCCGGTTGAAGCCAACATTTTATAATGCTGATAAAGCCCTTCCTGATTGGGTTTGTTGTAATAAGGAGAAACAGAAAGTACTGCAGTAAATTCAGATAGATCTGCTTCTTCAATCTGTTTCTTTACTTCAAGAGTATTGTTTCCGCCGATTCCCAAAACCAAAGGAACACGTTTATTATTAACCTTAATGATATGCTCAATTACCTGTTTCTTTTCCTCAGCAGAAAGCGTTGCAGCCTCCGCTGTAGTTCCCAAAACAACTAAATAACCGGTTCCGTTTTCGATATTGTAGTTTACCAATTTTGTTAAACTTTCGAAATCTACGGATAAATCTTCATTAAAGGGCGTTACCAAAGCAACACCTACTCCTTTTAAAATGCTCATCTGTTAGAATTATTTTTGCCAAATTTAATCATTTGTGAGAAGAATTTCTAATAATTAATAATGTTTTATTATACATATAATTATATTTGCATATACTAAAAGATATAATGGAGTTATCATCTAAATTGTTTATCAATATACAATAGAATGATAATTACCAATACCTTAATAATATAATTGTCGACGTATGAAAAATAAATTCTTGTTATTAGGAATTGCTCTGGCTGCCCTTTCGGCTTGTAAGACGGCTTCATCGGCCTCTTCCATGCAGATTGCAGAGATAAATACCCAGAAAAATATTTCTATTAATAATGAGCTAAAAAATGATGAGGAATTTGTAAAAATTATCGAACCTTACAAGCAAAAACTGGATAAAGAGATGAACCAAAAGATCTCTCACACCAATGTAGATCTTACAAAACAAGGCGATAACAGTAACTTAGGTAATCTTTTAGCAGATTATACTTTCGACGGAGCAGATGTTTGGGCGAAGAAAAATTTACAGAAAAATGTAGATGCAGCCCTCATCAACATCGGAGGAATCCGTACCACGATCGGGAAAGGAGATATTTTACTGAAAAGTGTATTTGAAGTGATGCCTTTTGAAAATGAAGTGATTATCGTAAAAATGAAAGGCAGCGATCTTCAGGGACTTTTTGATTATTATGCAAAACATCAGGTAAACAATCCTGTGTCTCATTTATATATAGAAACCAATAACGGACAGCTAACCAAAACTTTAATCAACGGAAAGACAGTAAATCCTGAACAGGATTATTATATTGCCACTTCAGATTATCTGGCTTTGGGAGGCGACAATATGAAATTCTTCTCGAAAGGGGAAATGATCCCGACAGGAATTAAATTAAGAGATCTTTTTATCGATTATTTTAAGAAAACTCCTGAAGTAGATCCCAATACAGATGTTCGTCTAAATTTTATCGGTAAAAAGTAATGGATAGAAAAAGTTTTTTAAAAACAATAGGTAGCGGAACTTTAGCAATGGCTTTAGCTCCCAATATGATGATGGCGGAAGAATTAAACATTCTTGATTTAAAGTCCGCAACGAAACTTACTATTCTTCACACCAACGATCAGCACAGCAGAATAGAGCCTTTTGACGCAAGCTATACCAAAAATCCCAATCAGGGAGGTTTTGCAAGAAGGGCAGGTTTAATACAACAGATCAGAAATCAGGAAAACAATGTTTTGCTTCTGGATTCCGGAGATATTTTTCAGGGAACTCCTTATTTCAACTTTTTCGGCGGTGAATTGGAGTTTAAATTAATGTCCATGATGAAATATGATGCTTCCACCATGGGAAATCATGATTTTGATAACGGACTGAACGGATTTTTGAAAGTTTTACCCAATGCAAAATTCCCTTTTATCTGTTCAAATTACGATTTTAAAAATACCGTTCTGGACGGAAAAACGTCTCCATACAAAATATTCAATAAAAACGGAATCAAGGTAGGAATTTTCGGAGTGGGCATTCAACTGGACGGACTGGTTGGCAAAAAACAATACGGGGAAACGGTTTACTCCGATCCTGTTGACGTTGCCCAACATTATTCCAACTTCCTGAAAAACGAACAAAAATGTGATCTTGTGATCTGCCTTTCACATATCGGTTACGATTATAAAGACGAACCTAATAAAATAAGTGATAAAATCTTAGCTTCCAAAACAGAAAATATTGATATTATTCTGGGCGGCCATACCCATACTTTCTTACCGGAACCACAGACTTTTACCAACAGAGCAGGCAAAAGTGTTTTGGTAAATCAGGTAGGATGGGCAGGTCTTCTGTTGGGCAGAATAGATTTCTTCTTTGACACTAATAAAAATGTAAAACATATTTCCTGGAACAATCAGGTAATAGACAGCAGCATAATAGCATAAGCATGAAAAAACTCTCTTTAATCTCTCTTGGTATTTTAGCATCCCTGCAAGTTGCACATGCACAGACTATTTCTTCAAAAAAATGGGCAGACTTATTCTCCTACAATAATGTTCTTGCCATGAAAGAAGATAACGGAAAAATAGTTGCAGCAGCAGAAAGCGGGGTTTTCTACTATACCATTTCTACTGGTGAAATTACCAAACTGTCTAAAGCAAACGGTTTACATGAGGTTAAAGTTTCAGCTTTTGATTACAATCCGCAGAACAAAATCGGTTTGGTAGGTTATCAAAACGGCTCGCTGGACGTCATCACTCCGGATGGAATTACGTATGTTGTTGATATTCCTATTGCGACCGGATATAACGGAAGCAAAAAAATCAACCATATCTCAATTACCGGAGACCTTGCTGTTATTTCTGTAGGTTACGGTGTTTCAATATTCGATTTGAAGAAGAAAGAATTTAAAGATTCTGCATTCTTTTTATCAGGAGGAGTCTATCAGGCAAGTAATGAAGCCACGATCTTCGGAAATAAAGTTTTTTCTGTAACCAACACCGGTCTTAGAAGCCATGAAATGAATACTACTTTCCCTGTCTTTTCAACCTGGACTACAGAATTGACAGGTACATTCAAGCATATCGATTCAGAAGGGATTCTGAGCTTTTCTTCAGCCAATACAGCTTATGTATATAACGGAGGAGCTTTTACTCCCCTTTCACAGTCATTTACCAATGTTCATGATGTTGTAGTAACTAATAACAGTATTGTAGTTACGGATCTCAGCAGAGTGTATACATTCGGAACCAACGGAAACTTTAACGCAAACGTAACTTTTGGTGAGGAATGTAACACTGCAACCACTATAGGAAGCAGTGTTTATGGCGGAACAATTTTTTCAGGAATTAAAAACGAGGGGGGAAATACCTTCAAACCGGATGGTCCTTATCAGAATTATGCCTATAAAATCAGTCTTTACGGAGAAAATCAGATTTTGGTTTCTACCGGAGGAAGAGAAAACAGGTTTAACACAGCAATTATAAACTCAAAAAATCCAGGATTCTATTATTTTGACGGGATGAGCTGGATCTATCCTTCTTATTTTAAAGGAAATTCAACCGTATTCAATGTATTGGATGTTGTTGCAGATCCTGTAAATCCAACTGATGTATTTTTTGCAAACTACATGACGGATGGATCACGCGGAATTTATAAAATGAAATACAATGCAGGAAACAAGGATTTTACTTTCGTCAAAAGGTATGATTTAGGAACGACAAATATCTTCACAAGACGTCCTGTCGGTTTAACCTTTGATGACTCAAACAATCTTTTTGCTTCTATAGCTTTCTCCGGTGATGGTGCTGCACTTGGGCCTTATACAGCAATCGGTGCATATGACAGAACAGGAGATGATTTTGTCATAAAAAATACCACGTCTCAATTTGGAGCGGCACAAAAGGCTCTTTACAGTGAAGGGCTTCTTTTTATTCCTACTCCGCGAACAAATAATTTTATAGCGTATGATACAAAGAAAACGCAAAGTACATCGGACGACACCGCCTATATTTTAACCCAGCCCAATGGTTTCCCAACCACAGCCAATGGAACGATTTCTGTAGTTATCGATAAATCGGGAGACGCATGGATTGGTACAGATGTGGGATTAAGAATTTTATCTAACGCCGTTTCAACAATAAAAACCCCTTCTACAGCAAATATGGAACCTATCATTATTGAACAGAACGGATTGGGTGAAGAACTTTTCAGAGACGGGCAGATTTTACAGATCGAAGTGGATGCGGGAGATCATAAGTGGGTTTCTGTTGACGGCGGCGGAGTGTATTATCTTTCCGCAGACGGACAGCAGACCATTAAACATTTTACCAAAGAAAACTCTCCACTTCCAACAAATACCATTACGGACATTAAAGTTGATAAAAAAACAGGAAAAGTATATTTTGTTTCTTATGATGGAATTGTGACGTATCAGGGAGATGTTGCCGATGTAACATCAAATTTCGGAAACGTTCTGGTATATCCAAACCCTGTAGTTTATTCTAATTTTAAAGGAAAAGTTACTATTAAAGGTTTGGCAGAAGTTACCAACATCCGAATTGCTGATGCTGCCGGAAACGTTGTACATTCCGCAGTGGCAAGAGGTGGATATTATGAGTGGGATCTCAATAACCAGAGAGGAACAAGAGTTGCTTCGGGAGTATATTTCGTATTAATGACCAATGAAGACGGCTCCGATAAAGCTACAGCGAAGATTGCTGTCGTAAATTAATGAATTCACAAAGCGGATTTTTATTATCTTATATAAAATATGGTGAAAATGATGCGGTTTTGCATTGTTTCACTGAAGAAGACGGGTTTCAGTCTTATTTTTTGAAAGGAATATATGCTAAGAAAAATAAGAAAAAAGCCCTTCTTCTGCCATTAAGCAAGCTTAATTTCTCTGTAAATCCTGTAAAAGGAAACGGAATCCAGACGATTTCAAAATTTGAAATGATTAAAAGCAACGATATTTATACGGATATTCGCTGTAATACGGTTGTGTTTTTTATTTCAGATTTTTTAAATCAGAATTTAAGACATGAAAACAAAAATCATCATATTTTTTTCTGTCTTGAAGAATTTACGGATGAGCTGGAAAGCCGCAACTATCAGTCGCATCTTATTTTTTTAATTAAAATTCTAAAAATTCAGGGCGTTGCACCATTATTGAACGAAGGAAAATTTCTTGATCCTGAAACAGGAACTTTTACCCATGAAATAATGCACCAACTGTTTACAGAAGAAGTTTCAGCCATCTGGAAAAGAATTCTTTCTGCTGAAAATCCTTACGGCATTAAAATACATTCCAATTTCAGGAAAGACTTTTTAGACAGCTTACTCGTGTACTATCATTACCATATCACCGATTTTAAAATTCCGGCTTCTCTGGAAGTTATTCAACAGATATTTGAATGATTAACACCTGAGAATTGGCGTTAAGTAAGATATTATTGATTTAAAATTCCACATTTTTCGGTGTTTCAGTCTCAGATTCTGCAATATTTTTCCGTGAAAATCTTGGCATTAAAATTTTGGCAATAAGTCCTGTCCAGCCTGTCTGATGCGATGCTCCCACCCCACGACCGGTATCTCCGTGAAAATATTCATAGAATAAAATATAATCTTTAAAATCCGGATCGGTCTGAAATCTGGGGTATTGGGAATTAAATGGACGGTTTCCATGTTCATCCTTCAAAAATAATGAAGACAGTCTTCTGCTTAAAGCCTCTGCAATTTCATCAAGATTAGAATAGTTTCCGCTTCCGGTAGGATATTCTACCAAAAAATCGGGACTGTAATAGAAAAAGAAACGTTGCAGACTTTCAATAATTAAAAAATTAATCGGAAACCAGATCGGACCACGCCAATTGCTGTTTCCTCCGAAAAGTCCGCTGTCGCTTTCTGCGGGAGTATATTTTACCTTATAATCTGTTCCGTTGAGATTTAGGGTAAACGGATTGTCTTCATATTCTTTTGACAGCGCACGAACGCCGAATTCGCTTAAAAACTGATCCGGATCGAGCATTCTGCTTAATAATCTCTTTAAACGATGACCTCTTAAAAGAGAAAGCAAATGTTTGGATTCATCACCTTTTACTTCCCAATGAGAAACCAAAGCAGCCAGTTCAGGTTTATTTTCCAGAACCCAGGTCATTCTTTTCTTAAAATTCGGAAGCTTCTCAATCATTTCATCATCAATAATCTCCACGGCAAACATAGGAATAAGTCCCACAATTGTTCTTAATTTCAGATACATATGACCTCCATCGCTCGAAGCAATGGCATCATAAAAGAATTCATCTTCTTCATCCCACAAACTGAAACATTCTTCTCCCATGTTGTCCAGAGAATTGGCAATTGCCAGAAAATGCTCAAAAAACTTCATCGCCATTTCTTCATACACATTGTTATACAAAGCAAGTTCCAGAGCAATTCTCATCATATTTAAAGCAAACATTGCCATCCAGCTCGTTCCGTCGGATTGCTCAAGATGTTCTCCGTTTGGAAGTGGCATATTCCGGTCGAAAACGCCGATGTTGTCGAGACCTAAAAATCCTCCTTCGAAAATATTATTCCCGTTGTTATCTTTTTTATTGACCCACCATGTGAAATTCATCAGGAGTTTCTGAAAAGCACTTTCCAGAAATTGCAGATCAGGATTTCCTTTCAGATATTCATCAATTTTAAAAACCCTGAAAACTGCCCATGCATGAACGGGAGGATTTACATCACTAAAATCCCATTCATAAGCCGGAAGCTGTCCGTTTGGATGCATATACCACTCAAAAAGAAACAGTTTGAGCTGATGTTTTGCAAAATCGGGATCAATTAATGAAAAACTGATGGTATGAAAAGCAAGATCCCACGTTGCGTACCACGGATATTCCCATTTGTCGGGCATGGAAATAATATGCTCGTTGTTGAGGTGCTTCCATTCAGAATTTCTGATGTGTTCACGGGATTTTGGCGGTGGAAACTGTGAAGGATCTCCTTTCAGCCAACGTTCCACATTGTAATGATAGAACATTTTGTTCCAGAGCATTCCTGCAAAAGCCTGTCGCTGAACCAGTTTTTCGTCTTCTGTTTTTATTCCGCACTGAATGTCTTTATAAAATTCGTCTGCTTCTTTCTGTCTTGAAACGAAAATTTTCTCAAAATCCTGAAAAGGCTGTTTTAAATCCTGATCCGAAAGTCTGAATTCAAACGTTTTTGTTTCTTTTGGCTTAAAATTTTCGTCGATGAGAAAGGATGCTTTTGTTCCGAAATCTTTTGGGTTTACGGACTGGGAATTTCCGTTGATGATAAAATCGTTGATTCCGTCTTTTGTATATTTTGACTGGTTCTGAGACTGATAAAGTCTTTCATTATTCGTTTCGTTATCGCAGAATAATACTTTCTGAGCATTTCCTGCGTATACATTTTTGATTTCTAAATCATGATGATTAATCCTGATGCAATCTGAATTTTCAGAATTCATCTGTGGTTTGTAATTATTATATCCCCAATTCCATGTATTTCTGAACCAGACTGTAGGAAGAATGATTAACGGAGCTTCTTGTTCTGATTTATTGACGACCGTTAGTTTTACCAGAATATCGTTCTGACTTTCTTTGGCGTATTCAATAAAAATATCAAAGTATTCGTTTTGGTCGAAAATTCCGGTATCGATTAATTCGTATTCGGGATCTTCTTTTCCTCTTTCTGCATTGGTTTTTATGAGATCTTCGTAGGGAAATGCATTTTGAGGATACTTATACAGCATTTTCATATAAGAATGCGTAGGCGTAGAGTCGAGATAATAAAAATATTCTTTCACATCTTCACCATGGTTTCCCTGACCGTTTGATAGGCCAAAGAAGCGTTCTTTCACCATTTTATCTTTTTTGTTCCAGAATCCGACTGAAAAAACAAGTTTCTGAAGGTCATCGCAGATACCGCAGATTCCTTCTTCGCCCCAACGATAGGTTTTGGCTTCCGCAATGTCGTGATTGGTGTAGTTCCATGCATCACCATCTGCACTGTAATCTTCGCGCACCAAACCCCATTCTCGGTTGCTGACATAAGGTCCCCATTTTTTCCATGTAACGTCGGACAGTCTTTCTTTTTCTTTCATGTTTTTTATAAATGATGATTAACTACGAATATTTAATTTTTTGGTAAACCTCATAGGTTTTAAAAACCTATGAGGTTTGATTGCGTAAATTTTAATTCTGAAAAATGAAAATCTGAATGTATTTTTTTAAATTTACGGTGAAGCGGATTCACCATTAATTTCCTTTAATAACTTATATTGATTATTCGGCTGCCATGCGCTCCGGATTGAACGGTCTGTCTGAGCTCTTTTTGTAAGCTCCGGAAAAAGCAAAGGCACAAAAAAGCGAGTAGTGAAAGCCGGAAATATGCGCAAAAAAAATTATCCTCCTGTTGAAAAGCTTTCGAACGTTGTCATTCCGCCATCTACGAAAATACTTGCTCCGGTGATGTAATCTGCAAGGTCACTTGCCAGAAACGCCGCCATATTTCCGATGTCCTGCGGCTGCCCGATTCTATTGTAAGGAATCAAATCTAATAAAGAGTTTAACGCTTCGGGAGTGCTCCATGCATCTTTGTTGATGGGCGTCTGAATCGCTCCGGGACAGATGGAATTCACACGGATTTTGTCGGCTCCGTATTCCTGCGCCAAAGTCTGCATGAGCATTCTGATTGCGCCTTTGCTTGAAGCATAATTGGCATGACCTGCCCAAGGAATGACTTCGTGAACGGAACTGATGTGAATAATTTTTCCACAGGCAATGGAACGCGAAGGATCGATACCACGGCGAAGAAATTCTTTAATGGCTTCTCTTGCACATAAGAATTGCCCAGTAAGATTGATTCCGATGACGGTATTCCACTGATCGATTGTCATTTCGGTAAATTTTGCGTCTTTCTGAACACCTGCGTTGTTGATGAGAATATCGACTGTTCCGAATTGTGAAACCACATCCTGAAACATTTTGATGACCTGATCTTCTTTGGAAACATCGCACTGATAGGTTATTCCGTTTCCGCCTGCATCGGTGATTTCTTTTAAAACGGCTTTGGCTTCGTCTGAGGAATGCTCCGAAGAGTGATTGACAATAACTGTTGCTCCGGCTGAAGCGAGTGATTTTGCAATTCCCGAACCGATTCCGCTGGAAGCTCCTGTAACGACAGCGACCTGATTGTGAAGAGATATTTCCATATTTTATTATTTGATGTTACTCAAATTTAGGTGAAAGTTTCACGCCAAACATGAAAATTCTGAATTAAAAATTTCTTAAAGTTTGATTTTTAAGGATTATGCTAAAACTATTTTTTATTGAAACGATAATTTTTTCAAAAATTCTGTTTTACAATTTTTTGTACATCAGATATTGTATTCCGCTTCTGCCCATTCTTGTTTTTCCGTCGAATTTATAGCCAACTTTAAGGTATAATTCGTAAGCAGAACTATTGTTTTGGTTGACTGCAAGAACGATTTCGCTGCAATCTTTGAAGTGTTCCCGAACAAATTCGTCAAGGAGGATCATTGCTGCTTTTCCGATTCCTTTTCCCTGCAATTCAGGATTTATGGAAAGGGAGCGCAATAACGTAGAATTCTGATTGTCTGTAAGGTCTAATTTATCATTTCCGAAATCCAGCACAAAAAAACCGGCAGGATGATGATTTTCCAGAATGATGATGGGAAAAGCAAGGGTGTCGCTCCGCTCTTCAATTTTCTGTAATGCCTGTTCTGCGGTTGCGGTGTATTGTGACTGCAGTTCGTCCAAAGTATAGCTTACTCCGGAAAAATCTTTCGGTTCGTAAAATTTTAATTTTACCATAATTTAATGATGATAAATGTCTTCATACATTACTCCTGCCCGAATTTCAACCGGAAGTTTATTTTCTTCGGGAACAACGGGACAGTTGTAATCGTAAGCGTTGTAAGCACAGTAAGGGTGATACGATTTATTAAAATCCAGAATAATGGTTTTGCCTTTTGGGATGGTTAAATCCAGATATTTTCCGCCGCCGTAGGTTTCTTTTTCATTGGTGGCATCACGGAAAGGCAGAAATAAATGGTCTTTGTATTTTTTCTGTTTGATTAAATCCAAACTTTGATATATTGTTAATGTATATGACTTTCCGTCTAACTGAAATGTTGCTTTTCCAAATTCTCTGTAAGGTTTTGTTTTGCCTGAAGAGGTAGGAAGATCAAACGGTTCTGCGTTTTCCGTTTTCTCGAATTTTGCAGTAATTCTGAATTTTAAACTGATCGGAAAGAAAGGATGCTGTTTGAAATTTTTAAAATTATCGCCGCGTAAAGGTGTTTCTTTCGGGTTTACATATTCAGCATTCAGTTCTTTCTGAAATTTTTTAATTTCGGATTCTTCTTTTGACAATTTTTGAGAAAATATCAGAAGTGGAAAGAGTAAAAAGATAAGTAGGTATTTTTTCATGAACTTAAAACTATGATTTACGATAAAGATTTTACGGTAAATAAGCCATTCAGCGGATTAAATTTTCAGTAAGATTCTGAAATTTTCACGCGGTAAATGTCTGATGAATTCCTTTTAATGGATTCTACAAAAAATCCGCCTTCTTCCGGAATAACTTCTTTTAAATCAAAGCTTTTACAGTCTTTCGGCAACCCTGAAAACACCAAGGTGAACCAAAAATCTCTCATAAAAGGAACCGGGGTCCAGTTGGGATAAATGGTAATATTTTCCGCATGAATTAATTTGCTCTGATGTTCCGACTGATTATCAAAAAGATAGGTTGACTGCCATATTCTGATGAGGTTTCCAAAAAAGGGTGATGCCGGAAAACAGCAATGGACAATAACCTGCTGTTCCTCCTCAAATTTGGTTTGAAGGGATTCTAATAATTCTTTCACGATCACAGGTTTTATAAGTGTTTCTGACATAATATCTTTGTGAGAAGTGAATAGTCAATTGTTTGTAATTTAATACTTTAATTTAAAAAACTGACTATTCAACGCTCACTTTTTTTTAATATTCGAGTTGTAATTTTTCTTTTGAATAGTTTCTCACTTTTTCCGTAAGCTCAGGATGATCTGCCAGTTTTTGCCCGTAGGAAGGTACCATTTCCAGCAGTTTTTCTTTCCATTCGCCATGAAGTTTTTCGGGGAAGCATTTTTCAAGCACGTTCAGCATTGCATATACTGCTGTTGACGCTCCGGGAGAAGCTCCCAACAGAGAAGCAATTGTTCCTTTTTTATTTACCACTACTTCGGTTCCGAATTCCAGTTTTCCACCATGTTTTTCATCCTTTTTAATGATCTGAACTCTTTGTCCGGCAACTTTCAGTTCCCAGTCCTCTTCTTTGGCATCTTTAATAAATTCTCTCAAATGCTGAATTCTCTGGGACTTCGTCATGGCGACCTGCTGAACCAGATATTTGGTTAAAGGAATATTATGCCACCAAGCTCCGAAAAGCGATCTTAAATTTTTAGTATTCACACTTTCAGGTAAATCCAGATAGCTTCCTTCTTTTAAAAATTTAGTTGAAAATCCTGCAAAAGGTCCGAAAAGTAAAGCTTTCTGTCCGTCGATTATTCTTAAATCCAAATGTGGAACCGACATGGGCGGTGCATCCACAGTTGCCTGTGTATACACTTTTGCCTGATGTTTTTCTACCAATTCCTGATTATGAGTTACCAGCCATTGTCCGGAAACCGGAAAACCTCCGTATCCTTCGCTTTCTTTGATGTCTGAACTGTCTAACAGCGGTAAAGCATAGCCTCCTGCTCCGATAAATACAAAATCAGCTTCCACTTCCTGTTTGTGGCTGTGAATTCTGTCTTTTACTTTCATTTCCCAGCTTCCGTCTTCTTTCGGATCAATGTCTTTTACTTCGTGGTAAAGGAAAACTTCAACATTGGAATCTTCCAGCAAATGTCTTCCCATTTTTCTGGTTAACGTTCCGAAATTAACATCAGTTCCCAGATCCATTTTGGTTGCCGCCATTACTTCCGACTGGTTTCTTTTACTCATCACCAGAGGAATCCATTCTCTCAATTTATCGTGATCGGTTGAAAATTCCATCCCTTTAAAGAGAACGGATTCTGACATTTTCTCATGACGTTTTTTAAGATATTCCGCATCTTTTTCTCCAAAAACGAGACTCATGTGCGGACAGGAATTAATGAAATCCTTCGGTTCGCTGATGTAACCTTTTGTAATTAAATAAGACCAGAACTGTTTTGAAATTTCAAACTGTTCGGCGATGCTTTCTGCCTTTGAAATATCAATTGTTCCGTCGGATTTCTCAGGGGTATAATTGAGCTCACAAAATGCTGAGTGACCTGTTCCTGCGTTATTCCAGGCTGCTGTACTTTCTTTAGCAAACCGTCCCAGCCTTTCGAAAATAGCTATTTCGAGCTCAGGATCAAATTCGTGTAATAAGGTAGCTAAAGTGGCACTCATAATTCCGCCACCTATTAGAACAACGTCGTATTTGGGTTTCGGCGTTCTGCTTGTAAGCGATTGTGACATAATTTAAATTTTATTACTTCAAAGTTCGGGAAAAGTTTCTTAAAATAGGGTTCGGTTAAACGATTTTAATATGGGTTTTATCAAAAAAATTAATTTACAGAATCTGTGGAAGTATTGATCTGTTTTAAATTCTATTATGCCGGACAGCTAATTATTGTCTGGAATTTTTATGATCCGACTATTTTATAGCACTGATTGAGCGGCATATCTGAGCTCTTTTTGTATTTTCGGCGGCGGCAAAGCCGCCGCCGAAAACCTAAAAAAGCGAGTAGCAAAAGCAGGAAACAGTTCTCAATAAAAAAGAATTCTAAACATAAAAAAACACCAGAAAAAGACTTCTGATGTTTTTGTGTTATTTAAAATTGAAAATTAATTGAGTTTTGCGGTGAGTTTTTTAAACTGTTTTTCTGCATTTTTTCCTTCATACAGAATTCCATAGATCGTATCTACAATCGGAAGTTTCAGCCCTTTTTCCTTTGACGTTTTATAAATAGAATTCGCGGCATAATATCCTTCTGCAATCATGTTCATCGACTGGATTGCTGATTTTACGGTATATCCTTTTCCTATAAGATTTCCTAAATTTCTGTTTCTGGAGAATAATGAATACGCGGTAACCAGTAAATCTCCCAGATAAGCACTTTCGTTAACATCTCTCGGCGCTTCGTAAATGGCCTCCAGAAAAGTTTCCATTTCACGGATCGCATTGGAAACGAAAACCGCGGTAAAGTTGTCTCCATATCCTAAACCACTCGCAATTCCGGCTCCGATAGCGAAAATATTTTTAAGAATCGCACTGTATTCGTTTCCTAAAATATCTTTGCTGGAATGCATTTTAATAAAATCTGAATTGAAAATATCCACCAGTTTCTGTGAAACTTCATCTTCTACGGTTGCAACGGTAAGATAGGACAGTCTTTCCATTGCCACTTCTTCTGCGTGACAAGGTCCTGCAATCACTGCCTGATTCCTGAAACCTATTTTAAATTCGTCTCTTAAATAATGTGCTACGACATCATTTACCTTCGGAATAATTCCTTTAATGGCAGAAACAAAAATTTTATTCTGATATTCACAAGTCATTTTCTCCAGCGTATCGGAAAGATAGATCGACGGCGTTGCCAAGACAATAATATCACACGCAGAAACAAGCTCGTTGATATCTGTGGTAAGCTTTAAATTTTTAAGATTGAAATTAACTGCTGTAAGATAAGTCGGGTTATGACCTCTCTGTTCGATCGCTCCTTTTACGTACTCATTTCTTACGCACCAGTGCACGACTTTACAGTTTTCTACAAGCATTTTCACAATAGCAGTCGCAAAACTTCCACTTCCGACTACTCCTACCGCAACATCATTTTTGCTTTTCTTCGGGTTCGATTCTATATTTGTTTTCTTTTTTGCCATAATAGAAATGTGAACTGCAAATATATTAAAACAAAGACGGAAAGAAGGATTTTCGGAGCATGATAAAAACCAAATTTAGACAAAATTAACACTTCAACACAATTAAATATCTAATCGACCGTTAATTACAGAAAAAACTAAAGTTTTGTTAAAAATAAGCCTGAAAGTTTATTTTTAATTAAATTTGCAGGCTTAAAACCGTTTTGTAATTATACTAAGAGAAGAAAAATGAAGAAATTTCTAAGCAGTAAAAAGAACATAAATGTGCTTTTAGGAGGACTTTTATTAGTAGTTTTTGCGCAAGGTATTTTCATTGCGAAGTTGTATTCGGAAAAGGACAACAAAAATTATGAAGTAAACCTTGTAAAAATAAACACTGAAAAAGACAGTGTAGATTATCTGAAAATGAAAACTGATCTTACATTAGTGGATCAAACCGTAGCGGAGCTGAATTCTTTCCTTAAATCTAAGGATGTTCCCAACGAGAAAGTTACTATTCTGAGTAAAGACAGTATCTCCAACTCTATTTATCTGGCAAAACAGGCAAACCGATACAGCCAATATCTGATGAATCTTCAGAAAAAGTTACTGGAAGTTCCTTTGGGAATGCCTACTGAAGGTTATATTTCGTCTAATTTCGGAGTGAGAAAAAATCCTATCCCTTTTAAAACCGTTTTAGCCTCCGTAAAAAGCAGTGCTGCAAAACCTGCTGCCGTTGCAGCCGCAGCTCCGGAAGTAAAAGCTGAACCTGTAGAAAAAATTATAGAAGTAACAGACAGCTATGGAAATAAAAGAGAAGTAAAAGTAATGGTAACTCCAAAAGCTCCTGCTTCAGCTCCCGCTCCTGCTTCGTCAGCAAAATCTGTTGCAGCCGGATCTGAAAAACCAGTAGAAAAGAACAATGCGCCTGCAGAAGCAGATCAGATGCAGTTTCATAAAGGACTGGATATTGCCGTTGCTTACGGATCGGATGTCGTGGCAACTGCAGCCGGAACGGTTATTTTTTCCGGACAGAAAGGAGGATATGGAAACTGTGTGATCGTTTCTCACGGAAACGGACTGGCAACTCTTTACGGACATTTGTCGCAGTTAGTCGCTAAAGTAAACGATAAAGTGAAAGTAGGACAGGTTATCGCCAAATCCGGGAATTCCGGTCGTTCTACCGGACCTCACCTTCATTATGAGGTACATAAGAATAATACTCCGGTAAATCCGAAGT
>NZ_JAULSJ010000033.1:0-47101 GCF_030518295.1 Chryseobacterium urinae
TTAATCCAGAGGCATATTGTCGATTAGTCTTACTCCATCCACAACAACTACAATAAATGCACGGAATTTTCGGTCTTTGTAAAAAAAGTCTGTTTCTTTCAGTGTTTCTTCATCGGCGATTAGAAAGTATTCTAATTGCATTCCTCTCTGCTGATCAAAAATATCCTGTACTCTGGCTTTGATTTCCGGAACGGTGATGACTCTGAACCAATCGTTTACTTTTTTAAGTGTTTCATAAATAACAGCAGAGGCTACTCTTCGGTCTTCATGAAGTCTTTGGTTTCGGGAACTTAAAGCAAGTCCGTTCTCTGCTCTGTAAATGGGAACACCCTTGATGTTAATCAGAAGTTTTTTCTTTTCAACCATTTTTTTGATAATTGCCAGTTGCTGGAAATCTTTCTCTCCAAAATAAGCATTGTCAGGTTTTACCTGACTGAAAAGCTCTTCTACGACCGTTCCGACACCGTCAAAATGTCCCGGTCGGGATTTTCCTTCCATTTCATTTTCCAGTCCGTCAAAATCATAATGCTGACTTTCTGTTTTTTCAGGATAAATGTCTGTGACTTCAGGAATGTAAACAGCGTCAACCAAACCTGATTTTTCAAGAATAGAAATATCTCTGTTGATATCTTTTGGATATTTTTCAAGATCTTCCGGATTATTAAATTGAGTAGGATTAACAAAAATTGATGATACCACAAGATCGTTCTCTTCTCTGGCTGCTTTATATAGGGATAAATGTCCGTCGTGAAGGGCTCCCATGGTAGGTGCAAAACCTATCTTTTTGCCCATTTCTTTCTGTCTTTCAATGAAATCCTGAAGAACCTTTTTATTTTTTAGAACTTCCATAGCTTATTTAATAGTAATTCAAAAATACTAAAAATATCATATAATTATGATACATGAAGTCTTAGTTTTAATAATTTGACAAAGGGAATTATCGTAAAAAAATGTTAATTAAAATAATAATGAATGTTTTTTCGTAATTTTGCGCATTAAAGCATTTTTACAAAAATTAGATAGAAGTTTATGCCGAATCAAAAAATACTGTACATTACTACAGAGATGTATCCATATCAGGAAGATACAAATATGGCTGCAGTGGTAAACAAAATGGCACTTAAGATGCACCAAGAAGGCAATGATGTAAGAGTTTTTATGCCAAGATTTGGACAGATAAGTGAAAGGAAATTCCAGCTTCATGAGGTGATCCGACTTTCCGGAATGAATATTATTATTAATGATCTGGATCAGCCTCTTATTATTAAAGTAGCGTCTCTTCCGGGGGAAAGACTTCAGGTTTACTTTATTGATAATGAAGAGTATTTCAAAAGAAAACAATATTATTTTGATGATGAAGGACAGCCTTTTGAGGATAATGATGAAAGAGCAATATTCTTTGCCAGAGGAGTAATTGAAACCATTAAGAAACTGAATTGGGTTCCGGATGTTATTCATCTCAACGGATGGATGGCTTCTTTTGTTCCGATTTATCTGAAAACCTATTACGAAACAGATACTTATTTCAAGGATGCCAAAATCGTTCTTTCATTATACAATGAGAAAGATGCATCTTTAGCTTCCAATATCGACGAAAAACTGAAGTTTGATAATATTTCAGGATTAAAAGCGTTAGATAATCCGAGTGTAAAATCTTTTGTGATCGAAAGCATGAACTACGTAGATTTGGTTGTAAAAGGAGATGAATTTTTAGATGAAGACTTAGATAAAGCTTTCAACGAAAGTTCTACTCCCAAATCGGAATATCTTGACGTAGATTCTATAAATCAAATTTATTAAAAAACACATTTTTAATGATTCATACTATTAAAAAAGCAATCACCGTTTTTTCTATGGTGGTTTTCGGAAGTGCATTACTTTATAATTGTGAGCCGGATGCAGATACATTGGGTGAGCAATTATTCTTAGATGGTGCTGCACAGGGAAATGAAAAATCTTTTGAGGTTACGGCATTTAATATAAATAATAATGATAGTATTCGAAGTGATGCCTCAAAATTAACGTATGCTGTCTTAGGTGCTTTCAATGAAGGACAATTCGGAATGCAGAAAGCTTCTTATCTGACGCAGCTTAGACTGTCAACATACGATCCTGATTTTGGGACAAATGCAGTAGTCGACTCAGTAGTTTTGGTTATGAAACCTAGATACGCTACTGACAGTGTTACAACCAATACAGTAGATGATAGTTATACTTACACTACAGCCGCTGACGGGAGTGTTAATGCTAAAAAAGTAGTAAATACATATCCTGTTTTAAAATTTGGGAAGGCGAAAAAAACATTTAATTTAAGAGTTCATGAAGTAAATACATTCTTAAAAGGTGCTTCTGATAGTGCCAAATCTAATCAGACTTTTAATATAGGCGCAGATTTGGGATCAAAGCAGTTTAAAGGATATGTGAGTTCTGTAGCCATTACAAAAGATGATGGTGGTGCTGCTTTATTTACAGCATCAACTCCGGGAATCAGAATTCCGTTGGATAAAAATTTTTTCCAAAGTAAAATTATAGCTAAGAAAGATCAGCCTGAACTTCAGGATGCTTCAAATTTCATAAGATACTTTAAGGGCCTTAGAATTTCTGTTGACGAAGAAGATGGCTATTTATTCCAGATTTCACATAACGATATGGAGCTTATTATGTACTATAAGTATGATAAAACTGAAAACGGTACAACAACAAGACCACAAACTACATATTCATTTGCTTTAGGGTCCGCTAATACCCATATTGGGCAATATCAATATGACAGAACAGGTTCTGCATGGGCGTCGGCTACAATTGGAAATCAAAGTAATGGTGCTCCAAAACTATTTTTACAAGGAATGGGAGGTCCATCAATAGGTATTAAAATTCCAAATGAAACTATTAATCAGCTTAAGCAATTGTATCAAAACGACAAAGCGGCTATAATTAGTGCTAAAGTGAGAATATATACAGATCCTACAGATTGGAATAATAATTTGGCTAAGCCGAGAGAGTTAACATTGTTAAAAAAATATATAGATCCGGCAAAGATTAATCCGACTACAGGTCTGCCGTCTACAATATCTAATTTTACAGATGATATATTAAATTTAGCGGGTTCTAATAATTATAGTATTTACAAGATTTTTGACTATGATAAAAATCCCACATATTACGATTTTATCGTTACTAAATCAGTAAAAGATCTTGTGGAAGATAGTAATTATGACTCTACTAAAAAGGCTACTATATATTTTAAAATTGATATGGGATCATTCCAGACTAATTCTGATGGAACCAGTTTAGCAGGATACAAATTCACTACAACACCATATAATACAAGTAGAGCTGTTTTTGTGGGGTCGCAGGCAGGAAACCCAAACAGGGTTCAATTAAAAGTAATTTACGGTACAAAATAATTTAAAATACATTTGATAAAAATATGTGCGGAATCGTTGGATACACAGGTTTTCAGGACGCTTACGATATTGTAATTAACGGTCTTAGAAGATTAGAATACAGAGGGTACGATAGTGCCGGAATCGTTCTTGAAAATGCAGAAAATAAACTTGAAGTTGAAAAAACCAAAGGTAAAGTAGATGATTTGGTAAGCATTTCCAGTCAGTTAAAAGGAGTTGCGAAAATTGGTATGGGACATACGCGTTGGGCTACACATGGTGTTCCTAGCGACAGAAATTCTCATCCTCATTTATCAAATAACGGAAAAATAGCACTTGTTCATAATGGCATCATTGAAAATTATGATACGATTAAAACGATGCTTACTGAAAAAGGATTTACATTTAAATCTGAAACAGATACAGAAGTTTTAGTAAATTTAGTACAGTATTTCATGGATTTAAATGCTGACATGGATTTTCCTACCGCAGTAAGATATGCCCTTAATGAAGTATATGGAGCCTACGCAATCACAGTAATGCATGAAGATTTTCCTGGCGTATTGGTTGTAGGAAGATTAGGATCTCCTTTGGCGATAGGAATCGGTGAGAAAGAATATTTTATCGCTTCAGACGCATCACCATTCGTAGAATTCACTAAAGAAGCTATTTATCTTGAAGAAGGTCATATGGCAACAATTTCTCTTGAAAATGGAGTGGACATCAGAACCATAAGCGAAAATTCTAAAATTGAACCGGAAATTCAGGAACTCAAATTAAGTTTAGAGCAGATTGAAAAAGGAGGTTATGAACATTTCATGCTAAAAGAAATTTTCGAACAACCTAAATCGGTTCACGATACGATGAGAGGAAGGCTTCTCGTAGATGAAGGAGTTATAAAAATGGCAGGAATCTGGGATCATATCGAGAAATTTAAAAATGCCAATAGAATCATTATTATTGCTTGCGGAACTTCTTGGCACGCAGGACTTATCGGAGAATACCTGATTGAAGAATATGCAAGAATTCCTGTTGAAGTAGAATATGCTTCTGAATTCAGATACAGAAATCCGATTATTACAGATAAAGATGTTGTTATTGCTATTTCTCAGTCAGGAGAGACTGCAGATACAATGGCAGCTTTAAAATTGGCTAAAGAAAGAGGCGCATTTATTTATGGTATTTGTAATGTCGTAGATTCATCTATTGCAAGAATTACAGACGCTGGATCTTACACGCATGCTGGTCCTGAAATCGGGGTAGCTTCTACAAAAGCATTTACCGCACAGTTAACTATTCTCTCTTTAATAGCTCTGAAATTAGGAAAACATAATGGAAATTTAGGAAATGCTGAATTCATGAGCTTAATTGCTGAACTGGATGCCATTCCAAAAAAAATAGAAGATGTTTTGGGAACGACTCACGAGTTGGTACAAAATATTGCCAAGGACTTTGTAAGTGCAACAAATTTCTTATATTTAGGAAGAGGATACAATTATCCTGCAGCACTTGAAGGTGCTTTAAAATTAAAAGAAATCTCTTATATTCATGCTGAAGGATACCCTGCTGCAGAAATGAAGCACGGTCCTATTGCTTTAATTGATGAAAATATGCCTATTGTTATCATTGCTCCTAAAAAAGGACATTATGATAAAATTGTAAGCAACGTTCAGGAAATTAAGGCAAGAAAAGGAAAAGTTATTGCTGTTGTAAATAAAGGAGATACGCAGGTAAGTGCAATGGCAGACTACGTTATTGAAATTCCGGAAACATCAGAATGTTTTTCTCCAATCGTTGCATCAGTGCCTCTACAATTATTAGCATACTACATTGCAGTGTACAGAGGAGCTAACGTAGATCAGCCAAGAAACCTTGCGAAATCTGTAACTGTGGAATAAAAATTACTTGTAAATAAAATAAATTTAGATTTCTTCCGTTATTTCAAAAAAAATCTTAAAAGTTTCTTAAAAAAATTATATATTTACGGCTTAATTATAAAAATTAACATGAAAAGGATATTTCTTTTATTATTGTCTGCGTCGGTAGCATCGGTATCTTGTTCAGGTGGGGGAGCCTCTTCAGTAGGTAAACCGGGAACAAAAGGAGAATTGATACCTAGAGAAAAAACAAAATCATTTGTTGCAGAAAGACCTTACGGAATGGTAGCTATTCCTGCAGGATCGTTTGTTGCAGGATTAACTGATCAGGATTTCACAAACAGTCCTGAAAAAGCTCCGGCAAAAACTGTTACTGTTTCTTCTTTCTTCATGGATGAAGCAGAAACTACTAATGCGGAATACAGGGTATTTATCAATTATGTAAGAGATTCTATTGCAAGAACTTTATTAGCTGAAGCTGCCGGAGAAGGTGGTGAAGGTAAAGGTAAAGGAACAAGCATCGGAGATTATGCATACCTTGCACAGAAAGAAGAAAATTTAACACCATATCAGGAATATTTAGAAGGACAAGGCGGTGGAAACGAAGGAAACTACGATCCAACGAAAAAAATCGACTGGAAAGTTCCTTTGCACTGGAATACATCTAAATATCCGGATGTAGAATATGCGGAAGTTTTAGAATCAATGTATTTACCAGCTTCTTCAAGAATTGGTAATGAAAGAATCCTTGACGTTAGTAAATTAAAATATACTTACAGATGGGGAGATATGGATGTAGCAATGGCTGAAAAAGAAAGAGGTGTCAACTATCTTAGAAGTGAAAGCATTGCTATTTATCCGGATACAACTGTTTGGGTAAAAGATTTCCATTTTGCTTATAACGAGCCATTGTTTGAGCAGTATTTCTGGCACAAAGCTTACAAAGATTATCCTGTAGTTGGGGTAACTTGGGATCAGGCAAGAGCATACTGTAACTTCAGATCTAAATTGAAATCTGATTATAACGAAAGCTTAAAAAGAAGAAAACAAAGACCATTGCAGTTCAGACTGCCTACAGAAATCGAGTGGGAATATGCTGCAAGAGGTGGAATGCAAAATGCTACTTATCCTTGGGGAGGTCCTTATTTAATGGACGACAGAGGTTGCTACCTGGCAAACTTCAAACCTAAGAGAGGTAACTATATGGAAGACGACAAAAAAGGTACTTATACATATACAGCTCCAGTTAAGAAATTTAAGAAAAATGGGTTTGGGTTATTTGATATGGCTGGAAACGTTTCTGAATGGACATCGTCTGATTACAACAACTCTTCATACGGATTCTCATCTACTTTAAATCCTTCTACGAAAGATTTGGCAGATACTAAGAAATCTATCAGAGGAGGATCTTGGAAAGATGTAGGATATATGCTTATGAACGGTGCAAGAGACTGGGAAAGAAAAGACTCTGCAAGAAGTTATATCGGATTCAGAACTGTACAGGATATTCCTGAAGCTGCTGTTAAACCAAGAAAAGTTAACAGATAATTCAATCACCATTATTTTTCGATAAATTTTATTTAACATTAAAAAAAACTAACTTATATGTTTAAGACTAAAGATGCTTGGATGAATTTCTTCTATTCATTCGGTGCTGCAATTGTAATTCTTGGAGCTTGGCTTAAAATTACTCACATTACCTTGGGACCAATTAACGGAAACATGGCCCTTACAGTGGGACTTATTACGGAAGCTATCATCTTCATCATTTTCGCTTTCGACCCGCCAAAATCTGAGGAGTCTTATGCTTGGGAAAACGTTTATCCTGAATTATTAGATAAACACGCAAACCCAAATCCATTACACTCAAATATATCTAAAAGCAACTCTGCTCAATTTGCTGAATTAGAAAATTCTCTTTCAACCAAATTAGACAAAATGCTTCAGGATGCTAAACTTGATGTTCAGTTATTTGAAAGATTAAGAACAGGAATCGATAAATTTTCAAGTTCTGTAGACCAGATCAACCAGACTGTTGACGTTTCTGCTTCTACTCATAAATATAATGAGCAGTTAAATAAAGCAGCACAGCACATGGAAAGCATGAATGCTTTATATGCAATGCAAATGGAAAGCACTAAAAAACAATCTGAGTTTACTAATAAATATGTAGCAGATATGCAAAAATCTGCTGAACAATCAGAAAAATTCAATCAGGAACTACAAGGTTTAACTTCAAACTTAAACAATCTAAACAGAGTTTATGGCGGTATGTTAACTGCTATGAAGTCTTAATTTCCCAAACCATTTTTAATTTAACTACTTAATCAAAAAACAAAGAAAAGAGAATGGCAGCAGGAAAACAGACACCTCGTCAGAAGATGATCAACCTGATGTATTTGGTGTTCATTGCTATGATGGCCCTAAATATTGATGCGGAAATCATCAGGTCATATTATGACTCTACTAAAGCTCTTAATGAAACAAGAACTTTAACTGAAAGAAAAAACGAAAAGATTTTTGAAAAAACTCTTGAAGCGAAAGCTCAACAGGTTCCGGATACTTATGCGCAGCCATGGGCTCAGTATCAGGTTCTTAGAGACAAGATCAACGTTTTGGTAAAATCTGCTCAGGAAATTAAAGACGTTCTTAAAAAGAAATCAGAATTCCACGATAAAGATGCACAGGGAAAAGATGTTGATGTAAGTGAAAACTTTGCAGCGCTTAATAATAATGAAGCTACAACTGAATATTTCTTTAAAGAAGGAGATGAAAACACACCGTCAAAAGGTGCATTGGAATTAAAAGCAAAAATTGATGATGTAAGAAATTACATTAACGCTACTTTCGGAAACAATCCGCAATTGAAGGATTTGGTTGAAAGAGCTAATAAATCTTTAATTGCCGAATATCCAAAAGGAAAATCTCCAAATGACAAAACTTGGTTCCAAAACAAGTTTTATCATCAGCCGCTAATTGCTGCAATTTCTAATTTGGAAATTATTCAGAATGATGCAAGAAACGTTCAGTCTGATGCATTGGCATTAATGCTACAGGAAAAAGTGGATGCAAGTATCAAATTTACAAGCTATGAAGCTATTGTTTCTGCGCCTGTAGATGTTGTTGCAGGAAAACCGGCTGAAGCAGTTGTAATGTTAGGAAACTATTCAAACAGTAATAAGATCAGTATTTCTGGAGTAAGCAGACAGGAAAATGGAAAAGGTTATGCAAATCTTAATACAAGCGGAATCGGACAAAAAACATTTAGCGGAAACATTACATTAACAGATGCGACAGGAAAAGCTCAGAATTTCCCTTTCACACATACTTATAATGTAATTGCTGGACCACAGGAAGTGAAACTTCAGAAAGGATTATTACTTTCTGCAGATAAGATGAACGTAATGTATAGAAACTTAGATAACCCTGTTTCAGGATCTATCTTAGGCGCTGACAATGCTAAGCTTTCATTATCTGCTCCGGGAGCTACTGTTAAGAGCACAGGTCCTGGTAAATGGGATGTTAGACCAGGTGCAGGAAATATTCTTAAAATAACATTATCTGGAACGGATCCTTATGGAAAATCAATTTCTCAAGTATTCGAATACAGAATTAAAAATGTACCTCCGCCACAAGGACAGATCAGAGGTAAGAATATTCTTACACTACCTGCAACTTCTGTTGAAAATCAGCAACTTCAGGCTGTTATTCCAGACTTTGATTTCCCTGTATCATTTAACGTGACTTCGTTCATGGTAAGAGTTCCGGGTAGAGCATCAATGCAGGTTCAGGGTAATTCATTACAAGGAGCAGCAGGTATGTTCAGAAACTTAAGACCTGGGGATGGCGTTTATATCTTTGATATTAAAGCAACAGCTACTGGATTAGGAAATACAATCGTTCCGAATATTTCACCGGTATTAATTAATGTTCAATAACAAATAATTATGAAAAAATATATTAGCAGTCTTTTAGTAGTAGTTTCGGGATTGATGTTTTCCCAAACTATTCTGAACGCTTCTTCGCCTGAAGAATTCAGAAAAATGAGAGCTGAAAACAAAATGAAAGTTGGAGATACTCTTATTGACAAAAAAGTAAAACCATTGGAATACGGATTTGTTGAAGATAAAGATATCTTAAAGAGTATGTTTGTTTGGGAAGTTATAGACATGAATGACAAGATCAATCAGCCGTTCTATTATAACAACCCTGATGGTTTATTAGCTACAGAAACAAAGTCTCTGTATAAATTATTGCTAGACGGTGCATTAAACGGAGATATTAAAGAAGTATATGACGATGAAAATTTCGTTCAAAGACTTACCCCAGAGCAAATCAAGACAAGATTAGTTGATGTGAGAGTTGATGACGAAGCTATTAATATTTTAAATAGCGGTCGTCAGTTAACAGAGCAGGAGAAAAAAGAACTTACTGATATTTACGAAACTACAACTGAAAAAGTTAAAGTTTTAAAAATCTTCGGTATGTGGTTTATTGATAAAAGAGACGGACAATTGAAGTACAGACCTTTAGGAATTGCTGCAATGGGACCAGATCCGAAATTAATTGGCAGAACAACTCCTGATGGACAGCCTTTACCGGGAGCTAATGATTTAATTGATCTTTTCTGGGTTTATTATCCAAATGCAAGAGATATTTTAGCGAATAATTTTGTATTCAACAGAAAAAATTCGTCTGCAGACTTATCTTTTGATGATCTAATCAACGCAAGAAGATTCTCTTCCGTTATCTTTAAATCTTCAACAGGATTAGGTGATGGAGTTATCAAAGACTACATTCCAAGAGATGCTGATGATCAGATTGAAGAAAGCGACAGAATTAAGGCGCAGATCCTTCAAATGGAAAATGATATGTGGAATTACTAAGATTTCACTTGATAATTATAGAAAACCTGAGTATTTTTACTCAGGTTTTTTTATTATGAAGAATGTAGATTATATTATCGTTGGAGACGGATATGCAGGATTTTTTTTTGCACATCAGTTAATCAGAAACAACAAGACTTTCGTGATGTTTTCTGAAAAAAAGAAGAGTGCTTCACAGGTTTCAGCAGGAATTATAAACCCTGTTGTGCTTAAAAAATTTACCACTTTCTGGAAAGCGCAGGAACAAATTGATTTCCTTAAAAACACTTTGAAAGAAATTGAGAATTACACAGGACAAAACTATCTCATCGATGCACCCATCCACAGAATTTTTCATGATGAAAATGAACAGTCACTTTGGTTAAAGAAATCCGGAAATGATGATCTTTTGAATTTTTTAGATAAAAATTTTGATCGTTTAAACGTTGTAAAAAACGACTTTCTTTCAGGAAAGGTTAATCAGTCTGCAAGATTGAATGTTAATGGATTTTTCACAGGTTTATTTGATTTTTTAGATAAAAGTGGAAAATTAATCAGAGAAAAATTTATTTATTCAGACATAGATGTAGAAAGATCCACTTATCAGGATTTTACTTTCAAGAATATTTTGTTTTGTGAAGGAATGGGAGTGGTACAAAATCCTTTTTTTTCCGATGTTCCTGTAAATCCCAATAAAGGTCACCATATCAAAGTAGAACTTTCAGAAAAAATTACGGAAAATATCACCATCAAGAAAAAGCACTTTCTTTTTCCGGTGAATGATCGGTTGTATTTTTATGGTGGTACTTATGACAGAGAACAGCTCCATCATGAAATTGATGAGTCCGCTGTTGAACAGCTTAAAAAAGGTCTGATGGAATTTTATCCTCATCCTTTTGAAATTAAAGACATCAATTTTGGATTCCGCCCAACCGTAAAAGACAGAAGACCAATTATTGGAAGACATCCTGAACATCACAATTTATATGTTTTCAATGGATTGGGAGCAAGAGGAATTTTAAACGGTTGCTATTTCTCCAAAAGTTTATATGATTTTATTGAAAACAATATTCCTTTACATGAAGAAGTTGATCTAAAAAGGTTTATAATAAAAAGTTAGTATTGAAAATATAAACCTATTACATTAAATTTTCACAAAAAATACTATTTATTGTTTATAAGAACAAATAAATACTAATCAAAAAACATTATCATTTCAACCGGGATCTTAGAAATTTTAAAATTCTTTTAACAATTGACATAATTTTTGCTATATCTGATGTAAACAACAGCTATGAATGAAAATGTTTTAGGAATAATTGCCGGTCTTCTTACCTCAGGATCGATGATTCCACAATTGATAAAGGTAATTAAAGAAAAAAATGCCGATGATCTTTCCTCGGGAATGCTTATCGTTCTTATTTCAGGAGTTTCTCTATGGATCTGGTACGGATTTCTTAAAGATGAACTGCCTATTATTTTAACCAATGCATTTTCGGTAGTTGTAAATGTTACATTACTTATTTACTGTCTTATTTACAAAAATAAATAGTCTAAAATAAAAACACTTCCTTTTGACGGAAGTGTTTTTTCTTACAAATAAGAATTTAATTATTTTTTAAAGTAAATTTTGCCAAAGGAGCCATCCTTGCTTTGTTAAGCGTTAAAGTACTTCCATTCACAGAATAATTATCCGCAGAAAGTAACGCTTGCGTGAATGCACGTTCTGTTTCAAGATCATCGCAGGCAATCATCGTAGATATACCCTGATTGAATTTGATGCGCATTACTTCGGGTTTTATCTCAAAAGTACCTCCAACTCCGTTACAGCCGCCATGACCCTCATATCTCATCGTGGAAGTATTTAGCATAAAATGAGGTATTACCTGAGGATTTTTAATCTGAATAGGTTTACCGTTAAGTTCTGTCAGCTCCCATGTTTTTCCGGTGATGTCAGAATTATTTTCAGAAGTACTGGTTGCAGAAGACTTATTCATGCAGGAAACCGTAAGAGCCACAACCAACAACGAGCAAAAGTAAATGATTAGCTTTTTCATAACTTTAAAATTTTGTGATTAATAAGAAGCCATCTTGGTATTAGACGAAGAAGATTTTTTCTTTTTATGATGGAATAGAACCATATTATAATCTTTTTTCAGGAAAGTGATTTCACCGCGCACATCAGAGTATTGATAGTTTGCGTCTCCTGCCGTAAAATCAGGGAGTTCATCGCTTTTTTTAAGTTCGTAAGATTTACCGTCCAGATGAACCACAACAGTATTTTTCGTCTCATTAAAACCTACTTCCAACTGTTCTCCCGATTCATCTGTATAAACTTCTCGGGTAATTTTATCAGGCTCCTGTTGTATAGCGGTATTATTTTCAGGTTCTACAATTTCCTCTTTTACCTGATTCTTACATGCTGTTTGGATGATGAGTACAAAACCTGTTAACGTAATAATCCGTAATAATTTTTTCATAATAATAAGTGATTTTTAGGTGATTAATTTATAATGCAGTATAAATAATGCTGTAAAATTACAATTTTTTATAGTAATAATATGTTAATTTTTTATAAATTAATTAAAATTTAATGCTTTTTGATGCTATTAAATATTTTATGTTAAATTTAGAAATGCTATTTATCATAATCTGCACAGATCTAAAATTGCTATCATCAAAAATAAAAAAGAGACATTCCGGGAACGTCTCTCAAAATCAGTGGTGTTTTTAGAATCCTATGGCGCTTTAATCTGATCGATTGTGAAAAATGCTTTGGTGGTATTACAGGTTCCGGACGGACAGTTTGTTGCGTTTCCGGCATTTCCGGGAGTAGAAGAACCCATCATATAATACATTTTATAAAATGTTTTATCAGATCCGTCAGTAGTAGTCCAAGAGTATAAACGCTGTTCCGGCATACCTCCGGCATAGGTTTCAGGATCTCCCCAATAAGGATTGGTAGATGCGGTTTGTATCCTTGCACCTGTGGTAGCATCAATAAGAGACGCACTGGAAGTTGCATTATCTCCTGCCCATGCACCTACAGGAAGTCTTAACTGGTTTTGCATATAACCGCCGGCTCCGGACCAAAGATAATGTCCGTTGGATATAATTTCCACTACTCCGGTAGTGTTGTTTCTTATTTGCAGATTTACCTGCGAGAAATTTGTATTTGTAGGGATAAAAGTTCTTACCGAAAATCTTCCGTCCGGTGTGGTTATAGACAGTGCATATCCGGCTCTTCCATTGTCTGAAGTAGAAGTAAGAGGTCCCATTACGGCAATACTTTCCACATTGGCAAGAGCCTGAGAAGAGCCGCTTCCCGAAGACGAAGAATTAAAAACCCTCCATTCAGATCCATTCCAGAAGTAATATCCCGGTGTTATTGTGGGGCCCGTATTGTAAATTAAAAGTCCGGCGGCATTAGGAGCCGATCCAAGCTGCATGGTAGCAGAAGTAAGACTTATTCTGGGACCTAAAATCCCTTTGTTTGTAGAACTCACATCTAAGACGGCAGAAGCGTCTGGAGACGTAGTGTTAATGCCAACTTGCGCAAATGTAAAAAAAGAGGCAAGCAGGAATCCTGAAATAAAGATTTTGTTTTTCATGTTGTAATATTAATGTCAGTTTTAAACAAATAAAATGTGAGAATTTTCAGTGGTATTTTACAGTAAATATAATCAATATTATTTTATTTATGAAAAAAAATAAATAAAAATATTAATTTGTTTAATTTTTATCAATAATATGTGAATTTTATAATAATTTAACAAAGTTGCGAGCTGCTTGTACAACGTAGAAATCGTATTAACGAACTTCACAAATGGTTGATAATTTTTTTTATGATGCTAATTATTTGATAATCATTTTGTTTATATGTTTTTAAGTAGATCCTTTTTTTAATATTTAAACAAATTCAGCGAATTTAAAGAAGTGTTAAATATTGTTAATATGAATAACTTGTCACACAATTGTCTTGAAACATAACAAAACTAAAGTCTACATTTGTGCCTTGAAATCATGAGAAACTATATCGTATACTTTTTGACCACTCTTTTTCTGCTTTTTGTAGTAGAAAGCAAGATCAATGTCAAAACTTTACGAAACGATTACACCCATACTTCTCAGAATTTACCCAAAAAAGCAAACCGTCTAAACCAAACTTACGAAAAGCTGTCAATGCAGCAGGCTTCAGACGATGTAAGCAATACATACACGCTCGAACTTGCCGAAGACGACTTCCAGTTGTCAGATACTTTTCAGGCAATCGCTGTATTTGCAAGTGTCTTTACGCTGGTTTATTTTTTTGGTTTAAAAAGTTTCAAAAAACTAAAATCAGCTATTCATGGCTGTATATCAGAATATTCTTCTGTTAAAAAATTCATTCTGATTCGTTCTATCAGAATTTAAAATCCACATTTTCAAACCCGTTTTCTGCCGATTAGCTATTCGGTGGGAAAATCCTGCGTTATAATTGCTGGCAGTCAATTATTCCGTCGATCCTCTTATTGCCATTTTCATATTTAAAACATTAACGATTTACATAAACTCTAGAATTATGATTAAAAGAGTTGTCGCAAGCATTGCGCTAAGCAGTATTTTATTGTTCACAGGTTGTAACAAGAAAAAAGAAGAAAAAGAAGAAGCCGCTGTTTATCCGGTAACCTCACCCGTTGTGATGGATACTGTGATTGATAAAGAATATGTGGCGCAGATCAGATCTGTAAAGAACATCGAAGTTCGTGCACAGGAAAAAGGTTTTCTTGAGAAAATCTTTGTAGACGAAGGACAGTTTGTTCGTCAGGGACAAACCTTATTCAGAATTATGCCGAAATTGTATCAGGCAGAATTGCTGAAAGCTCAGGCAGAAGTTGCTCAGGCAACAATTGAGCTGAAAAATGCAAGTACACTAGCCAACAACAACATCGTTTCAAAAAACGAAAGAGCCATGGCGAAAGCTAAGCTGGATGCAGCCAATGCTGAAGCAAAACTGGCACAGATTCACCTTTCTTTTACAGACATTAAAGCTCCATTTTCAGGAATTATCGACAGAATTCCTTTGAAACTGGGAAGTCTGGTAGATGAAGGAGATTTATTAACCTCCCTTTCCGATAACAACGATATTTATACCTACTTCAATGTTTCGGAGCCGGAATATCTTAACTATCAGAGAAATGTAGCTTCAAGAGGAAGCAATATGGTGGATCTTGTTATGGCAAACGGAGATGTTTTTCCACAGAAAGGACAGGTTCAGACCATTGAAGGGGAATTTGACAGTGAGACAGGAAATATCGCCTTCAGAGCTAAATTCCCGAATCCGGATAAACTTCTGAGAAACGGAGAAACCGGAAAAGTAAGAATGACGTTACCATTGAAAAATGCTTTAATCATTCCTCAGAAAGCTACCTACGAAATTCAGGATCAGAAATATGTTTTCGTGGTAGACAAGAACGGAGTGGCAAAATCTAAAAATATAAAGATCGCTTATGAGCTTCCTGATGTATACGTTGTGGCTTCAGGGCTTTCAACCGGAGATAAAATCTTACTGGAAGGAGTTCAGAAAGTAAAAGACGATCAGAAAGTTCAGACAAAAGTTCAGGATCCGAAAAAAGTTCTTCAGTCATTAAAATTAAAAGCAGAGTAGAATACGATAATCGATACGTGATCGTGATTATGCAAAAACTTCATAATCATCATTTATCATTCATCATTAATAATTCATCATTATTTTATGTTTAAGAAATTTATTCGCAGACCTGTTCTGTCTATCGTAATCTCTTTGATTATCGTATTTATGGGAGTTTTATCCCTTGTGAAATTACCGGTTACCCAGTTTCCGTCCATTTCTCCGCCCAAAGTAAACATTACGGCGGATTATCCCGGAGCCAACAATGAATTGTTGATTAAATCCGTTGTTATTCCTTTAGAAAGAGGTCTGAATGGGGTTCCCGGAATGAAATATATGACTTCCGATGCCGGAAACGACGGGGAAGCTTCCATTCAGGTGGTTTTCGATTTGGGAACCGATCCGAATGTAGCAGCAGTAAACGTGCAGAACCGTGTTTCTTCGGTGGTTAATAAACTTCCGCCGTTGGTTGTTCGTGAAGGGGTGAAAATTACCCGTGAAGAACCCAATATGCTGATGTACATTAACCTGTACAGTGATGATCCGAAAGCTGACCAGAAATTCCTTTTCAACTATGCAGACATCAATGTAATGTCTGAATTGAGAAGAGTAAGCGGGGTCGGTTTCGCAGATATCTTGGGAACAAGAGAATATGCGATGCGTATCTGGCTGAAACCCGACAGATTAACGGCATACAGCATTTCAGCAGATGAAGTAATGGAATCCCTGAATCAGCAGAGTTTAGAAGCTTCTCCGGGAAAGACAGGAGAAAGTTCAGGGAAGAGATCGCAGTCATTTGAATATATTTTAAAATATCCGGGACGTTTTAATAATGAAAAAGATTACGGAAATATCATTCTTAAAGCAAAACCGGACGGAGAATTCATCAGACTGAAAGATGTTGCCGATATAGAATTCGGATCTTCCATGTATGATATTTATTCTACCTTAAACGGAAAGCCTTCTGCGGCAATCACGGTAAAACAATCGTATGGTTCCAACGCAAGCGACGTTATCAAGAATGTAAAATCTTTGATGGAAGAATTGCAGAAAACCACTTTCCCGAAAGGAATGCATTACGACATCAGTTATGACGTATCAAAATTCCTTGATGCTTCTATTGAAAAAGTAGTTCATACGCTTTTTGAAGCCTTTATTTTGGTGGCTATCGTGGTATTCCTATTTCTGGGAGACTGGCGTTCGACCTTAATTCCTGCTTTGGCGGTTCCGGTTTCGTTGGTGGGTACTTTCGCAGTCATGTCCGCCTTCGGAATTACCTTAAACATGATCTCTCTCTTTGCGCTTGTAATGGCGATCGGGGTCGTGGTGGATGATGCGATTGTGGTTATTGAAGCCGTTCACGCCAAGATGGAGGAGAAGCATTTATCTCCGCTAAAAGCCACTGAAGAAGCAATGCATGAAATCAGCGGGGCAATTATCGCAATTACTCTGGTAATGGCATCCGTATTCATTCCGATTGCCTTCATGTCCGGTCCGGTTGGAGTTTTCTACCGTCAGTTTTCCATCACTATGGCTTCTGCAATTATTCTTTCAGGGGTTGTTGCTTTAACATTAACGCCGGCTTTATGTGCTTTAATTTTAAAAAATAACCACGGAAAAGCAAAAAGAAGAACTCCGATTACTATTTTCCTTGATAAATTCAACGGATTATTTACAAAAGGAGCGAACAAATATGAAGGGATGCTTAATAAAACGGTGAAGAAAAAAACAATCACTTTACCTTTATTATTAGCGTTCTGTGCCTGTACATTCTTTTTAAGCAATTCATTGCCTTCAGGATTTATCCCTGCGGAAGATCAGGGAATGATTTATGCCATTATTCAGACTCCTCCGGGTTCTACACTGGAAAGAACCAACCAGATTGCCAAAGAACTATTAAGAGAATCTGAAGATATCGATGGAGTACAGTCTGTTTCTTCACTGGCAGGTTATGAAATTCTGACGGAAGGTACAGGTTCCAACTCCGGTACTTGCCTTATCAATCTTAAAAGCTGGGAAGACCGTAACGAATCTGCGGCGGAAATCATAGAAAAGCTTGAAGAAAAAGCGAAGAATATTCCGGGTGCAAATATAGAATTCTTCCAGCCGCCTTCCATTCCGGGATACGGTGCAGCAGGTGGTTTCGAGCTTCGTCTGCTCGATAAAGCGGGAAGCGGAGATTATCAAAAAATGGAAAAGGTAAGCAACGACTTCGTAAGAGAACTGAAAAAACGTCCGGAACTGGGTTCTGCGTTTACGTTCTATTCCGCGAGTTTCCCTCAGTATATGTTGAGAGTGGATAATGATCTTGCCGAACAAAAAGGAGTAACGATTGAAAATGCAATGGATAATTTATCCACATTAATCGGTTCGAACTATGAAACCAGCTTCATCCGTTTCGACAGACCTTATAAAGTAATCGTTCAGGCGGGACCTCAATATCGTGCGTTACCTAGTGATCTTTTGAAATTGTATGTTAAAAATGATAAGGAACAAATGGTTCCGTATTCAGATTTTATGCATCTGGAAAAAGTGTACGGTCTTTCCGAGATTACCAGACATAATATGTACAATTCTGCCGAGGTAAGTGGTACTCCTGCTCCGGGGTACAGTTCCGGACAGGCGATTGCAGCCATTAAAGAAGTTGCGGATAAAACCCTTCCGAGAGGTTTCGGGATCGATTGGGCGGGTATTTCTAAGGACGAGGTAAGCCGTGGAAACGAAGCAATTTTCATTTTCTTAGTGTGTTTAGGATTTGTTTATCTCATTCTTTCCGCACAGTACGAAAGTTTCATTCTTCCGTTACCGGTAATTCTATCATTACCGACAGGTATTTTCGGAGCTTTCTTATGTCTGAAATTATTAGGACTGGAAAACAATATTTATGCTCAGGTAGCAATGGTGATGCTGATTGGTCTTTTAGGTAAAAATGCCGTACTGATTGTAGAATTTGCCGTACAGAAAAAAGCGGAAGAAGGAATTCCTGTTGCGCAGGCTGCCATCGAAGGAGCTGCGATCCGTTTCCGTCCGATTCTGATGACTTCATTTGCATTCATCGCTGGTTTAATTCCATTGGTTCTGGCAACAGGACCGGGAGCAATCGGTAACCGTACCATCGGAACCGCTGCAGCAGGAGGGATGCTGATCGGAACTATTTTCGGACTGATGATTATCCCAGGATTGTATTACATCTTCGGAACAATTGCGGAAAAATCGAAACTGGCAAAATATGAAGAGGAAAATCCTTTAACAGAACAAACAGAACCGTACCAACACGATGACAAACATGAAGATTTATAATAAAAGATATATAGCTGCCATTGCCTTATCGCTTGTTTTAGCAGGCTGTAAGGCGCCCATGGCGACCGTGGTAAAAGATGAGGTGAAAGAAAATATTCCTCAGAATTTTAATCAGCAGGATCAGGGTGATGCCAATAATAACAGCGGAACAACACCTTGGAGACAGTTTTTTACAGATCCTAATTTAGTAGCCTTAATAGAAACTGCTTTAAAAAATAATCAGGAGTTAATGATTACTTTGCAGGAAATTGAGATTGCAAAAAGCGGTGTCTTGGCAAAAAAAGGAAGATTAACGCCTACTGTTTCCGCAGGAATCGGCGCGGGTGTGAAAAAAGCAGGACGGTACACCAGCGAAGGAGCAGGTGATGCCACCACAGAAATAGAACCCGGAAAAGAAATGCCGGATCCGTTGGGTAATTTTGAGGGTGGACTGATGGCAAACTGGGAAGTGGATATCTGGAAAAAGCTGAGAACGGAAAAAGAATCTGCGGTAGCACATTATCTTTCAACCGTGGAAGGGAAGAATTTCGTTCTTTCGAACTTAATTGAGGAAGTTGCTGATAATTATTATGAATTATTGGCTCTGGATAATCAGTTGGATATCATTCAGCAGTATACGAAATTGCAGCAGAGAGCTCTGGAAATATCAAAAATTCAGAAGGAAGCTGCGGCAGCTACAGAACTGGCGGTAAAAAAATTCGAGGCGGAACTGGCAAAATCTAAAGCTTCGGAATTTACCATCCGTCAGGAAATTACGGAAAAAGAAAACGAAATCAATGCGCTTTGCGGACGTTTTCCACAGCCGATTGTAAGATCAAAAGGAGATTTCATGTCGATGATTCCTCAGACGGTTTATACGGGAATTCCGTCACAGTTACTGGCAAACCGTCCTGACATCAAACAGGCTGAGCTTGAATTAAAATCATCAAAACTGGATGTGGAAGCAGCCAGAAAAGAGTTTTATCCAAGTCTGGAAATTTCTGCAACGTTAGGATTGGAAGCTTTCAAACCTTCTTATCTGGTTAAATTGCCGGAATCTATGGCAGCAAGTCTGGTAGGAGAATTGGCAGGTCCGCTGATTAATAAAAGTGCCATTAAAGCGAACTTTCAGACAGCGGATGCAAGACAGATTCAGGCGTTGTACGAATATGATAAAACCATTCTGAATGCGTATCTGGATGTTGCCAATTTAATGTCTAAAGTGAAAAACATCGATCAGTATTACAAACTGAAGTCTGAAGAAACACAGGCTTTGGAAAAATCAATAGATATAGCCAATCAGTTATTTAAAAATTCAAGAGCCGATTATCTGGAAGTTCTTCTGAACCAGAGAGATGCTTTGGATGCCAAAATGGAACTGGTGGAAGCTAAACAAAAACAGCTGAGTACAGTTGTTGATATTTACAAGAGCTTAGGCGGAGGCTGGAAGTGATTTGTAAATCCTTAATGTTTTAAAAAGAAAAGAGGCTGCCCATAAGGAACAGTCTCTTTTCGATTAAAACTGAAAACTTTAATAAAAAGGTTCATATTTCAGAACCTCCTTCCCAATTTACCTGTAGGATACAGGACTAATTTATTTCTTCGCGGTTATTGTATTTCAAAAAATGGTTATTAGCTTTTTTTTGAAAAATTAAATTTTAAAAAAACCAGCCTTCCAAAAAAGTAATTTCTCCTGTTAAGGAAGGTGGTAAGATTTATGAATAGAATCATGTTTTTTTATTAGCTTTCAAAATTTATCTGCATGTGCTTTTTTAGGGCTTCTTTTCTATTCAATAGTATATAAAACGGCTTTAATTAATTTTTTTCTATTGTTTTGATTTCCGGTTTCGAAATTATAACCTTGTGGTGAAATAAAAAAACAATTGCGGTCATTATTCATAAATTGAGACAGCGGAATATTTCTGTACTTATTATTTAATTGGTTGATTTTCAATTGATATATTTGTAAAGTAGAAATAATTCTATACCACATTTTAATTCAATAATCTTTGATAAAAAATGATCTATTTTCTGTACTTTTGACGAAGTTTACACATAGGATTATTAAACAGGGGTGAAAAAAAATCTATTTTTTATTCTTTTTATCGGAATTGTTAATTTATTCTTCTCGCAGGAAGGATACAGCGAATATTATAAACTCAGGTTGAAGTATGAAGATTTTCCGGAAAATGACATGAAGGCATTTCCTTTTATAAAGCCATATCTCAATTTGGCAAAAAAGGAAAAGAATTACGAAAAACTGGTTCAGGGATATAAAGATGCGGTATTTTTTTCTTCTTTAAATGAAAATAAACTGAAGTATGCAGACAGCATGATCTGGGCAGCCAACCAGACCAATGAGGATGATCTTAAAATTGTTGCCCATATTGATAAAGGCGTTATTTATTATTACCATTATAAAAAGTTTCAACTTGCTCTTAACGAATATCTTGAGGCTTATAAATATTCAAGAAATACCAGAAATGAATATTTGAAATATCAGAATTTGTATCATATCGGAGTGGTAAAAAGCTATCTCGGCTATTACGAAGATGCTTCACAGGTCTTTACGAAATGCCTTGTTTATTACAGAGAAAAGGCGAAATCCATTACCAAACTTCATCCTAATGAAATTTATAACAATAAAAAAGGCTATCTCAACAGTCTTCATCAGCTTATTATCTGCAACAGGCATCTTGGAAAGTATAAAGAAGTGGATGCTGGTATACAGACCGGACTTTCTGAGGTAGGAGATAATCCAGAATATGCTCTGGAAAAAGGTTATTTCCTTTTGTCGAAAGGAATTTCCGAATACAAGAGAAATCAATTCAAGGAAGCATTAGAAGACTTTAATCAGTCTCTGCCCGTGATCAGAGAAAGCCGCGATTTTGCAAGGCTTTCGGTAAGTTATTTCTACATCGGGAAAACTTATTCCGATCTTAAAAAGACCAAACAATCTATTATTTATTTTAAAAAGATAGATTCCATTTTTCAGAAACATCAGTTTATCCTTCCGGAACTGAGGGAAAATTATGAAATCCTGATCGATTATTCCAAAAAAGAGAAAAACGAGAAGAACCAGCTCTATTACACAAGCCAGTTGCTTCGGGCAGACAGTATTATGTCTAGAGATTTTATTTATCTCTCCCCGAAAATTCATAAAGATTACGATACCGATACTTTACTGGACGAAAAAAATAAACTTCAGAAAATAAATTATCTCGGGACTATTATTATCATTGTATTAATTATCTGGGCAATCGGTCTGGTTGTTCTGCTGACGCGAAGGCATAAAAAATCCAAAGAAATTCAGAAAAAATATATTTTGGTGGAAGAGAAGTTCACGGCAAACCATCAGAAAGAAGAGAAGCCCGAAACCAAAGAACTTCTTCCGCAGATCGAAGAAAAAAAGCTTACGATTACAGAAAATAAGGTAGAAGAACTTCTGAAAAAGCTTAAAACGTTTGAAGATAAAAAGGGGTTTACACAAAAAGGATTAACAATTAGCAAATTAGCCGCCCAACTGGGTACTAATTCCAACTATCTTTCTCAGGTTATTAATGAATATAAAAAAGCGAATTTCAATAAATATTTAAGCGAACTCAGAATCAATTACATCACCAATCTGCTTTTTGAGGATAAAAAATACTTAAAGTACAGCATCGAAACCCTCGCAAAAGAATGCGGAATCGCTTCCCGACAGAATTTTTCAGATCTTTTTTACGAAATCAACGGAATTCGCCCGACAGATTTCATTAAAAAGAGAAAGGAGGAGCTGGAGAATAACAGAGAAGATTAATGCATTGTTTTTATGAAATTCCTGAAACAAAATTTCACTCAAATTGTACTGGGATTCTTTGGGGGCAGTTTTCTGTTTTGGTATTTTAAAACAAATCTTAGATCCCAATTTTTCTAAATACAAATATTTTGAACAGCATTTTAATGGAATTGTAGTGTATGATAAATATGATTATATGAGTCATGCTTATTTGGTCAAAACTTCAGATTACAAAAAGATATATTTAGATGATTTGAATATCATCACGTTAATTGATACCGGAGACTCAATCGTAAAAAATAAAAATGTTACGTATTTTATGCTTTACAAAAAAGACCGCCGCAAAATCTTTTATGATATGTACCTGAAAAAACTGAAAGTTTTAAACTGAAACGCTATTTTAGAAGTAAAATCTTCATTATATTTATATAAAATTAATAATCATGAAGAAGTTTCTTTTAGTCTTTTTGAGTATTATCATCATTCTCATTGCCTTTGTTTTAATCAGAACATTCACCTATCCTTTCAAAAAAACAGATCAGGCAGATTCCGGAGTATGGAAATTTGTAAAGAACGATTCGGTTGTTAAACGTTTTTCCGACGGATTAAAGATCCCAACCGTTTCCACCGGAGAATTAGGGGATTTCGATTATTCTCCTTTTGTAACATTTAAAGAATATCTGAAAAAAGCATATCCTGAAGTTTATAAAAATACAGAATATGTTGAGGTGAATACTTATGGTCTGGTTTTCAGGCTGAAAGGAAGCAATCCAGGTCTCGCTCCCATTATGTTTCTGTCCCATATTGATGTGGTTCCTCCCGGAGATGCGGAGGTGAAAAATACAGCAGAAAATGTTTTCAGACCCAATGATAAACCTTTTCCAGCCATTACAAAAGTTGCTGAAGACTGGGATTTTGCTCCGTTTTCAGGAGCCGTTGCCAATGGAAGAATTTACGGACGCGGAGCAATTGACATGAAAGGAATGCTCTTTTCTCTGATGGAATCCATGAATAATTTAATTAAAAATAAACATACGCCGAAACGCGATATCTATCTGGCTTTCGGATTCGATGAAGAAGTAGGAGGGAAGAAGGGAGCAACACAGATTGCCTCTTATTTTAAGAAAAAAAACATACAGTTTGATGCTGTTTATGATGAAGGCGGGTTAATTTTAGAAAAAGGAAGCATTTCCGGAATCGATTCGGATGTAGCGGTAATCGGCTGTGCCGAAAAAGGTTTTCTTTCTGCCAAAATAAAAGTGAAAGGTTTAGGCGGACATTCGTCGACACCGCCTATGGAAAGTGCGATCGGAAAAGCTGCCGTTATTATGCAGCGACTGGAAGACGATCAGATGAAACCGGTAATTACCCCTTTAATCCAACAGTTTTTTGATAATATAGGAAGTTCCATGTCTTTCCCGAGCAGAATGGCAATCTCCAATCAATGGCTTTTGAAACCGCTTCTTCTTTCTCAGCTTACCAAAAATAATTCTACCAATGCTTTAGTTCGTACGACAACGGCACTTACCATGATGAAAGGAAGTGACGGAACCAATGTACTTTCTCCTGAAGTGGAATTTGTGGTTAATTTCAGGCTGCTTCCTGGAAATACCGTAAAAGATGTAAAAGCGCATATTGCCAAAGCAACCGAAGGTTTTGAGGTGGAAGTGGAAGAAATTGACAATACCAGAGAAGCTTCTGCAGTTTCATCAAGCAATACAAAAGCGTATCAGCTAATTGAACAAGGAGTAAAACAGCTTTATCCGGCAGCTATTGTAACGCCGTATCTTACACTGGGCGGAACGGATGCCTACAAATATCAGATGGTAAGCAAAAACATTTACAGATTTATGCCTGTTAAAATCAATAATTCTGAGCAACAGAGCATTCACAGCACCAATGAATATCTCAGCATCGAAAATTATATGAAGATGATTCATTATTTTGAATTCATTATGACGAATTATGATAAATGATGAATGATGAATGATGAATGATGAATTTTACAATTAAATTTCAGGCAATTGGCATTTGCAATGTTTTCCTGAGCGCGAATCAGTGGAAATATTTTAGATCATATTCGCTTTATAACATCAATCCAAAATCATCAATTCAAAAAAATTTCAAAACTAAAAAATAACACGTCGAGTTTTGTCGCATTACAGCAATAGCTTTGTCTTATCAAAATTACGAAGCTATGGAACTGCCATTATATCTAAGTTTTAAAGAGTTTGAAAATACCTATTACGACAACCTTGAAAAATGGTTTGAAGAATATAAGAATACAAGCGAAACCGACTATCTGAAAGCACTTTCGGATCTGTACAGCCCTTATCTGTATTACAACTTTGCCAACGACAGACTTCAGGCAGATGCTTCCATACAGATTAAAGACTGCTTTTTTCCTTATTACGACAAAATCGGGATTTCTTTCTGTACAACCTGTGAAAACGGAAAGCCTGCCAGAAATTCAAAAAAAATCAATCATCAGTTCGAATGGAAAACCGTTACGATGATGGAATATGCACAGCATATTTTGGATAAAATCAACAGATACTTGTCGAAAAATAACAATAAGGAAGATAAAAGTGTGCTGGATTTTATCAATGATTTTGAGATCATCACTTCGCGTGAAGGAGCGGGATACTGTGTAAACTACAATCAGCATCAGGCGACAATTCCTTTTCTGAAAGCCTATCTTCCGGTTCACGGACAAACGGTAAATATTGCGGTATACAGAGAGTTTCTGTTTTCCGTTGTTCAGATCGCAGAATATATTGATCAGAAATTAAAAGAAGTACAGGCTTTTGAAAGCATGATCTATTCTAAGCTGAAATCAGACGCGAGATTCAAAGTACAGATGAGCCATCAGTTTTTAACGATGTGCAATTAACCAAAACACCAAAACATTCATATAGCTAAATTGTAGTTTGAAATTAGTTGGTACTTTTTCAAACAGAAAATCCCGGTTGAAAAACTGGGATTTTTTTATGATTTCACGTAAAATTTGATTTTTTCTTTTTCCTATATTTGAAAAAAAACTAAACTATGAAAAAACTACTCTTCATTCTTCTTTTTATTCCCTTATTTTCTTATGCACAGACCGAATGGGAATACGTAGGAAACGACATGGATAACAGCGAGTACTATGTAAAGGATTATAAAAAACGAAATCATACAGATTACATTGAAACTTGGTTAAAAATTGTGAGAACCGATAAAATTGTGAAAACAAAAAAAGGAACTATTAAAAAAAGTGGTATCGTTTCACTTGAAAAATATAAATTTAAGTGCGAAGAAAAAACGATGGCTTTAGAAAGTTATGCAGATTATCGAAATGGTATTTTAATAAAATCAGGTAATGGTTTTGGTATTGAAAATGATATTGTTCCGGATTCCATCGGTGAAAGTTTGTTAGATTATCTATGTTCAAAATTTTAATGATTGTCCGCAATTTGTCGTCATTGAAAAACCTTTGAGTTCTTTGCTGAGTAGAACGCCTTTGCGAACTTAAAAATATCCAGTAAGTTTTTAAAAGAAAATCTTCGCGCTCTTCGCGTTAAAAAGAAGTATCATACTAAAACCATAAACTTGAAAAAATAAAAAAGTCTCAGGTAAAACCTAAGACTTTTTATATTGCAGAGAGGAAGGGATTCGAACCCTCGATACAGTTACCCGTATACTACCTTTCCAGGGTAGCTCCTTCAACCACTCGGACACCTCTCTTTGTATTTGAGATTGCAAAAATAGACTATTTTCCGGAATCTGCAAACTCAAAATGCAATTTTATCAGGAAATTTCTCCACAAAGGCTTTGGGAGAAGTTTTCTGCGAAGTTTCCTGTGTAATTCGGGTTGTCTATTAAATGCATTGCTTTGGTAATCGCACTTTCCGCCGTAATATCCGTTCCGCTGATGGCTCCGATTCTTGAAAAAATATTGCTGTTTTCATACTTTCCAAATGAGATTCCGCCTGAAATACACTGACTTACCACCACGATTTCAGTCCCGTTATCTCGGATCTGCTGCAAAGTTTCCACCGTTTTTTCGCTGCTGAAAATGGTTCCCGAACCAAAAACCTGAAGAATAAGAACCTTCATGGTCGGGATTTCTTTAAAGTGATTCAGGTTCATCCCCGGAAAAATTCTCCAGAAAATAACATCTTCCGAAATATAATCGTCTACATGAAATTCTGTATCAGGATTACAGCGGTAAAGATTATCTTTGATAATATTTAAATGTACTCCGGATTGCCCGAGAATAGGGTAGTTTGGACTTGCATAGGCATCAAAATACTCCGCAGAATATTTCAAAGTGCGGTTTCCTCTCAACAGTTTATATTCAAAATAAATCGCCACTTCCTGAATAACCGCTTCGTCATTTTCATACAGACTTGCATAATACAGACTCGTGAGAAGATTTTCTTTCGCGTCGGTCCGTAAATCCCCGATCGGTAGTTGTGAACCCGTTAAAATAACCGGTTTTTTCAGCCCTTTCAGCATAAAACTCAATGCAGAAGCGGTGTAAGACATCGTGTCTGTTCCGTGTAGAATTAAAAATCCGTCGAACTGATGATAATTTTTCTGAATATAATGAGCAATAATTTTCCATTCTTCAGGTCCCATGTCGGAAGAATCCAGCGGTTTTTCAAAAGGATGTACAAAAACTTCGCATTCCATCAGCTTCATTTCTGGCATTTTTTCAAAAATATTTCCGAAATCAAATGCACGGAGACTTCCGCTTTCATAATCTTTTTCCATTCCGATCGTTCCACCGGTATAAATCAACAGGACTTTTCTTTTCATACAGGACTTTTCTTAGATTTTGATCCTCCATTCGCAGGATTCCTCAAATTTACGTTAATTTGCAAAGATTTGAAAATGAATGAAAGATTTACAGCAAACTTTTGAGTATTTAAAGCAGTTTTTAACGGAAGAAAGATTACAGAAGATAGAGCATTTTGCGCCGGAAAGTTCAGATTTTATTCTTCCGGTGGTGGAAGATGTCTATCAGTTCAGGAATGCAGCCGCAATTGTACGTTCTGTGGAAGCGTGCGGTTTTCATAAAGTGGTGGCTTTGCAGGAAGAATACAGTTTTGAACCCAATCTTCGCGTTACAAAAGGCGCAGATACATGGGTGGAAGTGGAAAAAATGCCGAGAAGCATGGAATCTTTTCAGAATATAAAAGACAGAGGCTATAAAATTGTTGCAGTTTCTCTGGAAAATAATGCCAAAATGCTGCCCGAATACGAAATTACAGAACCCATTGCTTTGGTTTTCGGAACTGAAATGGAAGGCGTTTCTCAGGAAATTCTGGATTTTGCCGACGAAACGCTGGCAATTCCGATGTATGGTTTTACCCGAAGTTTTAATGTTTCCGTAGCAGCTTCTATTTGTATGTATGAACTGAAGCAGAAATTATTAAAATCTGATATCGATTATAAACTGAATGAAGAAAAACTCCTGAGGATGAAAATCCGTTGGGCAGTAAACTCCATCAGAAGCGGACAGCAGATTTTTGATAAATATTTAAAAGATAATGGTCTTGAATTATGAGATTAACGGTGCTTTTCATAGTTCTGATAGTGATAGGCTGCAATAAAAAGACTGATAATATACCTCAAGCTAAAATTGCTGTTGATACTTTTTCACAAAATCTCATTGAAAAAGAACCTGAAGATACCACAACGGTTTCCTTTGCAAAAACCTTAACAGGAAACGGATATTCTTATATATTAAAAGGAAGACAGAATATTAATGATGGAATCAATTTTAAATCAATTGATATTTTTCATCAGAAGAAACTTCATCAGAGAATTATTTTTGATACGGTTTCTGTTTTAAATGAATCTGAAGCTTATTTTAATGTAAGTCAGGATGTAAATTTTGACGGATTTAAGGATTTGGAAGTAATAAATCAGGTGGGAAATTACTGGTCTTCATCAAGTTTCTGGCTGTACAATAACAAAACTAAAAAGTACGATTATTACAAGCCAATGGATACGATCGTTAATCCTGTAGTTGATAAAAAAAATAAAACAATTACATCGACTTATCATGTCGGTCCGGTAAACTATTACTATAAAGTATATGAGTGGAAGCATAAAAAGCTAACCATGACGCATTATCAGGAAGGTGAAGATAATGGTTTCTAAATCATCTGATTATAATTCCACGCGGCAACAAAAATTCCAGCGGTTTCTGTTCTCAGTCTCTGATTTCCCAAAGAAACTGCTTTGATATTATTTTCAGCTAAAAAAGAAATCTCTTTTTCAGAAAAGTCTCCTTCCGGACCTATCAAAAAAGTAATCGACTCAAAATGGGGGATGTTTTTAAGTTCAGCGCGCTCCAGATTCTCATGGCAATGCGCAACAAACGTATGTTCGGGATCAATATTTTTAAGAAAATCCTGAATCTTCATTACATCATTAATTATGGGGAAATGAAATCTCAAACTCTGTTTGGATGCGGCAATTGCCTGTTTTTTAATTTTATCCAGATTGATATTTTTCCGTTCAGTTTTTTCTGTCTGAAGAAAAGTAATTTCTGAAATTCCCATCTCCACCGCTTTTTCAACGAAGAATTCAATGCGGTCAATATTTTTCGTCGGAGCAATTGCAATATGAAGTTTCGGACTGAAATCAGGAAGATTATTTTTAATCTCATCCACTTCAATATGGGCTTTTTTACCTTCAATCATCAGTTTTCCGGAAGCAAGGTTTCCTTTTCCGTCTGTTACATGAATGGCTTCACCGTTTTTCATCCGAAGAACTTTTACAATGTGTTGTTGTTCTTCATCGTTAATCGTTACCGCATTTCCCTCAATTTCGCCGTAAAAAAGTTTCATATTTAAATATTTAGAATCTGCCTGAATTTTTCTAACTAATTATTAAAAGTAAGTTTCATTTTCGCTTAAAAATGCCACTCCTGTTTTTATCGTTGTATAAATATCGCCTTCACAATCTCGGTAAGAACAGGTGTAAATTTCCTCAATCCATTTATTGTTCAAGAAAATCAAATTCAGATATTCATTTTTTCGTAAATTATTTTTGATGGATAAATAATCTCCTTCTTTCGGTTCATATTCAAAACTGAAAACATTTTCTGCATTGATCTGTTCAATAATTTCTTCCTTAATATTCTGAACATATCCCGTTTCTGAACTTGCCGGAAAATAATCGGCGAAATCCTCCGATGCTTCATTCTTACCCGTCACCGTTTCTAAGATCCAGTAATATTTTGAATTCTTCTTAGAATGTTTGCCAAGTATTTTTTCCTCTAACAGTATTTTCATAAATCGTATTTTGCCGTTGCTGAAGTTCTCAGATCAGTAAATTCTCCACGCTCAAATTTTAACTGAGCAACCATCGCAATCATCGCCGCGTTATCCGTTGTATATTCAAATTTCGGAATGTAAATATTCCAGCCCAGTTTTTCATGATTGTCCTGCATCGCCGTTCTCAAAGCCGAATTTGCCGAAACTCCTCCCGCAATCGCCACTTCATTAATGTTTAAATCTTTCGCTACCTTTTCCAGTTTGTTCATTAGAATTTCAATAATCGTTTTCTGTACCGAAGCACAAAGATCATTCATGTTATTTTTAATAAAATCGGGATCTTTTTTTACCTCTTTCTGAATAAAATACAGCACCGAAGTCTTAATTCCGCTGAACGAATAATCGTAATTTTCCAGTTTAGGTTTATTGAAGGTAAAAGCATCCGGATTTCCTTCTTTAGCCAGTCTGTCTATAATAGGACCTGCCGGATAATCGAGATCAAATATTTTCCCAATTTTATCAAATGCTTCTCCTGCGGCATCATCAATGGTTTTCCCGATAATTTCCATGTCGAAATAATCTTTCACCAGAACAATCATCGTGTGTCCTCCGCTCACCGTAAGACACAAAAAAGGGAACTTTGGCGGCACAGGATTTGCATCCTCGATGAAATGGGCTAAAATGTGCGCCTGGAGATGGTTTACCTCGATAAGCGGAATATCTAAACTCATTGCCAAAGACTTAGCAAATGAAGTTCCCACAAGAAGAGAACCTAAAAGTCCCGGTCCGCGTGTAAATCCTATCGCAGAAATTGCATTTTGTTGTATATTTGCTTTTGTTAAGGATTTTTCAACAACGGGGATAATATTTTGCTGATGCGCACGCGAAGCCAGCTCAGGAACCACACCGCCATATTCTTTATGGATCGCCTGATTCGCTGCAATATTCGAAAGAATAGAATTTCCCTTGATGATAGCTGCTGATGTATCGTCGCAGGACGATTCAATACCTAAAATTATAGAGTCGCTCATAATAATGGCAAAGTTAGAGAATAATAACGAGAATGAGAACAAAAAATCAGTAGCTGGTAACTTAGGTAATCAGGTACAGAAAGCTGTTGAAAATGCAGAAGGTGTTGTAAAAGAAACAGTTAAGGAAGCGTCTGAACTTGCTTCAGATGCTATTAATCATCCCATTGAGACGGCTGAAGAATTTGGAAAACAAGCGGTAAAAGACGTTACCAGTTATTCATGGTGGGCAAAACTTCTATTGATTCTCTTTTGGCTGGGTTTAGCTTTGGTGGCAGCCATTTTTGTAATTATTAATCTTCCTTCCACAAAACAATGGGCTGCAGATCAGGCGTTACAAATTGTTAATCGCGACTTTAAAGCACAGATGTCAACCGAAAGTGTTGAGGTGAATTTTTTCGGAAATGTAAAAATCAAAGGATTAAAGATCAAAGATTATAAAGGATATGATTTTATCCAGTCCAAAGAATTTATTGCCAATTCCAACTGGCTTTCTTTAGCCTCCAATATTACCAAAAATAATTCTTTAAGCTTCAATTCACTTACTTTAAAGAATGCGGATGTAAAAGTGATAACCTATAAAGGCGACAGTATTTCAAACTTTATCCGTTTTACACAACTATTCGACAGCGGTAAAAAAAGAGATCCCAATAAACCTCCGTTTCAGCTCGATTCCCGATTGCAGATTCTGGATTCTAAAGTTTCCATCGTCAATCTGAATTCTCCGGGTGAAAAAGGAAAATGGTTAACCGCAACCAACTTTAACCTGATTGCCCCGAATGTAAAAGTAAACGGAAGAAATATTTCAGGATCAATCAATAATATGTCTTTCACCACAACAAGATGGGGGAAATCTCATTTTGTGGATACTTTTTCTACCGAGCTTTCCATGACGCCGGAATATCTTTTCCTGAAAGACCTTACTTTAAACACAGATCACTCGCTTTTACAGGTAGATATTAAATTCAACCTTCATGATGACGGTTCGTGGGCAGATTTTGCAGACAAAGTAAAATGGGACATGAACCTAAAACTGGGAAGCCAGTTAAGCGGTTACGATATCAGTTATTTTGTAACGAACTGGGATAATTTTAAACCTTTCAATGTTTCAGGAAAAATGACAGGTCCGCTGAATGATTTTAAGCTGGATAATTTTCTCATTCGAAATCCTGATGTGAATATTGCCACTAAAAAAATGAAGGTCAATAAATTGCTTAAAGGTAATTTTTTAATTGAAACCAACGATCTTTCCGCTGATTTCACCTATAAAGATCTCAAAGCGATGATGCCTTCATTTATCGCTAAAAAAATGAAAAACTTTGCAGATGATTTCGGAAAATTAAAATACAACGGAACCGCAAGTGTAAGTCCTAACCGTGTCTATGTTTCCAACGGAAATCTTATGACGGGAATCGGGCAGGCAAAAATCACGAATTTTTCTTTAACGGAATACAGCTCTTCAATGCCGAAATATGCCGGAATAGCCGAAGTGAAAGATCTTAATACTTCCGTGATTACAAAAAACAAATCGGTAGGATTAATTTCTGGGAAGTTCAATATCAACGGACAGAGTTTCGATGTGAATACAATGAAACTGACAACGAAATCCCAGATTTCGAGCATCGAAATTATGAATAAGGAGATCAATAATCTGTATCTCGACGGATTATTGGATCATAAGAAATACAACGGACTCATCACCGTGAATGATGAACAGGCAAAAGCAACCATAAAAGGATTAATTGATTTCAGCACTTCAAGAATTTCGATGAATGTGAATGCGGATGTTAATTATCTGAACATGAATTATTTTACCAACAAACCCGGAAACCAGATTGTAAGCGGGAAGGTAAATGGTAAAATGGCAATGTCGTCCATCAACGATTTAACACTGGATGTGGAAGCCAGCGGAATTAATTTTGCAACGGCAACTCAGAAATATTCCATTCCGAATGCAAAGCTGAAAACTTTTGTGGAAAACGGAGGTCGTGTAATTGATGTGGATGCCCCGGGAGCTGTTAACGGAAAAATTTCAGGAAGATATAATTTAGGAGATCTTGCCGGAATGGTGGAAAACGGACTCAATAAAATTCTTGTGGGTCCTGCACCGAGAAAAATGTACAGAGGACAGACTTTTGCCATGAATTTTGATGTGCAGCAAGGTTTGGTAAGCTATTTCTTGCCGGATCTTAAAATTCCGCAGGGCGCAAAAGTGGAAGGACAGTACGACGGAAATTCCAATAACCTGATTCTGAATGTAGATGCGGCTTCACTGAAATATATCATGACGAAAACTCAGGAGATTACAGAAGCGGATAAAGCTCTGGCTGCTGCAAATCCTGATTATCAGATCAACGAAAGAGATAATATTACCAGAGACAGCGCGATGGTAGACAGCGTCATGGTAAGAATTAATACGGCAAATCTCAATGAGCAGATTTATGCTAAAATCAACAGGGTTCTGTACAATAAAAATGTTCTTAAAGATATTACCTTAAGTGGAAGAAACGAGAACAATACCATTCTTCATCTGGCAACGAAATTTAAGCACGGAAGTCCGGAAGATGAGCTGGATGATAATCTTAAAGAATATGCCATCAACGTTAACCAGTCTACCAACGCAGGAGGAGATTTTGTGTTCAGGTTCGAGCCTACTGAGGTGAAGTTTAATGACGTAACGTGGGCAATAGATACCAGTCCGGAACTCAACCATTCCATTACCTACCGTAAAAAAGAAGGCGATTTTGATATTCAGAATCTCAGGATTTTTTCAGACAACAGTGCATTGTTTATTAAAGATGCCCAGTTTAAGTCGGCAAAGGATTTTTATGTAGATGCAGAAGTGGATAATTTTGCCATCGAAAAGCTGCTGGATATGCAGGCCGGAGGAAATTCTATGAACATTAAAGGTCTTGCAAACGGAAGTGTGAAGATTAAAATGGATAAAAACACATTGCAGCCTTTGGTGGATATGACGATTGATGATATCATGATGAATGGGAATGATATGGGGGATATTACCATTTCTGCTACCAACAGTTATTCCCTGAATGTATACGATGTAGATATCAAAGTAAATTCCGCAGGAATTATAGGCAATAACAGCCTTCATGTAACAGGAACGGTAAACAACAATACAGCTTCTCCAACTATTGATCTTACCGCAGAAATGCGTGATTTTGATGTTGCTTTTGCGCAGCAGTTCGTGACTTCAGTTTTTGGAAATCTGAGAGGGAAAGCAACCGGAGATCTTAAAATTTCAGGAAAATTCAGCAATCTGGATTACAGCGGCGATATTGCGCTTAAGGGATTCGGGTTAAAACTTTTGTTTACCGGTGTAGATTATTCTTTTGATGATACTGTAATTCCTTTAACCAAAGGTTTGGCGATTCTGAACAGCGTTGAGGTGCATGACGGAAGAACCAATTCTAAAGGGAATATTTCCGGAGCGATACAGTTTGAAACCCTCTCATCGATGGGAGTCAACCTCGTAATGAGAGCCGATAATTTATTAATGCTTAATACCACACAGAAAGATCTGGATTTATTCTGGGGGAGAGTTTACGGACAGGGTGATCTTTATGTAGACGGACCTGTTTCTGGGTTGAGTATTTCCACGCCTAATATGAAAGCTTTAAGCGGAAGTACATTTACTTTCAACTCGGGTTCTACCTCCAACGTTGAAGAATTCAAAATGCTGAAATTTTTAAAAGAAGGAAAAGACGGTCTGGTTACTTTGGATGAAAAGAAAAAATCCGGAGCGAATATGAATATTGATTTTGCTTTGGATGTAGATAAAGGAACCACCGTAAATGTTCTTATTGGAGATGGGGTAGGAAATATCATGGTAAAAGGAGCAGCGGAAAAACTTCGTTTCCAGATGAGCCGACAGGGAAATATTGCCATGAACGGAGCCTATAAAGTAGACAACGGAACTTTTGTTTCTAAAGCGATTCTTAATAAAACCTTCCAGATCGAGAAGGGAAGTAGCATCCGATGGGACGGAGATGCAATGAAACCTGCTTTAGACATCACAGCGAACTATGTAAGAATGGTTTCCAATGCCGGAGAATATCTTAATATGGGAAGTCTTCAGCCGATCAGTGTTCTGCTTCAGGCAAATATTACCCAATCGCTGATTGATCCTAAAATTGATCTTAACGTAACTGCTTTGGATGTTTCCAGCCAGATTAAAGAAACTTTGGCGGCAAAAATGAGTCAGGAAGGAGAAAAAGTACTTCAGTTTGGATCAGTCTTATTGTTGAGTACCTTTAATGTTTCAGAGACAGGAGGAGTGAATGTAAATGTGGGAGATGTAGCACAAAATCAAGGGTATAATTTATTGCTGAAACAATTGGGATCTGTATTGAATACGATGAGCAGCGAATTCCAGATCGACCTGAATTACGTAAAAGGAGACCAGTATTCCAATGTAGGAGACAGAGCGAATGCAGGAGTTAGTTTTGCACTTTCTCCAAGAGTTAAAGTAAAGACAGGACTGGGGATTCCGCTTACGAAAACTGAAAATACAGACGTTAATTATCTTTCCGGAGAAGGAACGATAGAATATGATATTTCCAAGAAGAACGACGGAAGCCTTTTATTAAGAGGATATTCCAAGCCTTCCAATATCGGAATGGTGAACGGAGCAGGATCAAACGGAACAGCGAACCAAGCGTATGGAGCGGGTATTGTTTGGTCTAAGAGTTTTAATTCTATATTTAAAAAGAAGAAAAAAGATAAAAAACAAACGGCTGAGCAAACTGAAATAAAAACAGATTCTGTAAAATCAGGTAGTAAATAATCAGAATATTTTAATGATTTTTGTCATATGTGTTAATTATTGTTAATCTTTGTTATAATTTTTTTTGTTAATTTATTTTTTATAAATTTGCAAAAAATATGTAGATTTTTTAAAGAAATTGTAATTTAACTAATATGAACTATCAACTGGACGAAATAGACAAGAAAATTCTTGATTTCTTAGTAGAGAACACAAGAATGCCTTTTACAGAAATTGCTAAGCAGATGGATGTTTCTGCGGGTACAATTCACGTAAGAGTGAAAAAGATGGAGGATGCAGGTATTATTTTGGGATCATCTCTTAATATAGATTACGGAAAGTTAGACTATCACTTCACTGCTTTTATCGGAATCTTATTAACCAAATCCAACAGAACTCAGGAAGTTCTGAAAGAACTATCTACTATTCCAAACGTAATTGAAGCGAGTGTAATTTCCGGAAAATATAACATTTTCTGCAAAGTGAGAGCTAAGAATACAGACGACGCAAAGAGAATCATCTATCAAATCGATGATATTCAGGATGTAATGAGAACAGAAAGTATGATTTCTATGGAAGAATACTTAAGTGATAAAAACAGACTGATTAACGCGATCTCTGTATAATCAAATTTTAAACGAATTATATAAAAGAACTTATGAAATCTCTCATAAGTTCTTTATTTTTGTAGTTATGGAAGAATACAGCTATTTTGACGAAGATCCGAAGAAAGGGTGGGGTTTAATCCTTGCTCTTGCAGCATTGCTCTTATTTACGGTTATGGGATTCGGGATCGATCTTGATGAATATTTGCAACACGAAACCCTTAATATCCCGGCTTGGTATGCTTACACTATTTTTGCGATTGATGCCTTAATGGTTATAAGTATTGTGTTGATATTTTTTTACAGAAAAATAGGCATCTTTGCCTTTCCTGCCTTGCTGGTTTTGCATTTCTTTATGCACAACTATTACCTTTCCACATTTTTATATACCGACGTTACCAATCTTTTCCTTTTTACAGGTTTTGGGATGTTGGCGATAATTCCGAAATGGAAGTTTTTTAGGTAATTTAACAATGTAATAAATTGAGAGCGGGCTTTGTCCGCTTTTTTTATGGATGTAAAAGGCTTCTTTTTTGTGATAGATAAATCTTTATCACAATTATAGACAGAACAGTCTGTCTGTTTTTAAAATTTTGTATTACCTTTGACTTATCAAAAACAAAAGAATGTTATTACCTAAAGAAAGAATCATAGAAACCACGTTTGAACTGTTTGCTAAACAAGGATATAATTCCACGGGAATAAATCAGATTATTGCCGAAGCAAAAGTGGCAAAGGCAAGTTTTTATCAGTATTTTAAATCGAAAGAAGATTTGTGTGTAGAATTTCTGAACGTAAGACATGAATATTGGTTTGGTGAACTCAATAAATTTGTATCGGGGGAAAAAGATGTAAAATCAAAACTGATCGCTTCTTTTGACTTTTTAGTAGAAATGAATCGGAAAGAAAATTTCAGAGGATGCAGTTTTCTTAATATTTTATCTGAGATACCGACGGATAACCTAAAAATACTGTCTGTTATACAAAGTCATAAACAGGATTTGAGAGATCATTTTTCATCATTACTGGAAGATGCAGATCTTTCTGATCATGTCTATTTGCTTTTTGAAAGCTCAATTGTCGAAAGTCAGGTTTTCAGATCAAATGAATTAATAGAAAAATCAAAAAAAATAGTTAACAATCTAATACATTAAAAATGGAACAGAAACACCCACTTCCACCGTTCACTTTAGAGACAGCCCTTGAAAAAATTCAGCTTGCAGAAGATGCATGGAACAGTCAGGATCCTAAAAGAGTTTCCAAAGCCTACACTTTAGACAGTGAATGGAGAAACAGAGATCAATTTGTAAATGGCAGAGAAGAAATTGTAAAATTCCTCAGCAGCAAATGGCAGAAAGAATTTAATTATAAACTGAAAAAAGAATATTGGGCGCATACAGATAACCGTATTGCTGTACGTTTCGAGTATGAATATCAGAATAAAGAAGGAAACTGGTTCCGGGCTTACGGAAACGAAAACTGGGAATTTGACGAAAATGGTTTGATGAGAAAAAGATTTGCAAGCATTAATGATTTAGCGATAAAAGAAGAAGATAGAAAGCTAAAATAATTTTCTTGGAATTTTGCAAGAAGTAAAGTTCTTTAAATTTTGACTCTGCTTTTAAGGTAAGAAAATTAGATTTTACTCAATCAGTTTTATCGAAGATGAAAATCCTTCTGCCTTAAAATGTATGGATTACGATAAGGCTTCGCTCCCTTGCGAAGATATTAACAAACGAAAAAGCATCCAAAAAGGATGCTTTTTTATTTATTTTTAAAAGAATTATTTATCTAAAATTCTTTTCACCGCTTCTTTCACGGCAGTAGAATCAATTTTATATTTCTTCATCAGTTCAGCAGGCGTTGCAGATTCTCCGAAAGTATCGTTCACTGCTACAAATTCCTGTCTTGTCGGTCTTTTTCTTGCCAACATTCCCGCAACAGATTCTCCCAGACCACCGATGTAGTTGTGTTCTTCAGCCGTTACGATTTTTCCTGTCTTTTCAACAGATTTTAAGATGATTTCTTCGTCCAAAGGTTTAATCGTGTGGATATTGATCACTTCACAGGAAATACCTTCTTTTTCAAGCTCATCTGCAGCAAGCAAAGATTCCCAAACCAAATGACCGGTTGCAACAATCGTTACATCCGTTCCTTCCTGAAGCATAATCCCTTTTCCGATCTCGAAAGGCATATCTTCCGGAATGAAAACCGGAACTACAGGTCTTCCGAATCTTAAATAAACAGGACCTTCAAAATCAGCAATCGCTAAAGTAGCTGCTTTTGTCTGGTTGTAATCACAAGGATTAATCACCGTCATTCCCGGAAGCATTTTCATCATTCCGATGTCTTCCAAAACCTGGTGTGTTGCACCGTCTTCACCCAAAGTAAGACCCGCGTGAGAAGCACAGATTTTTACATTTTTATTGGAATAGGCAATAGACTGACGAATCTGGTCGTACACTCTTGAAGTGGAAAAGTTAGCGAAAGTTCCCGTAAAAGGAATTTTTCCTGTAATGCTCAGACCGGCTGCAAGACCCATCATATTCGCTTCTGCAATACCTACCTGAAAAAATCTTTCAGGAGCCTTTTCAATGAATTTTTCCATCTTCAAAGAACCGATAAGGTCTGCACAAAGCGCCACAACATTAGGATTTTTATCTGCAAGTTCAGCCAATCCGGCTCCGAATCCTGAACGTGTATCTTTTTTTTCTGTATATGTAAATTTCATTTTTTTCTAATCATTAATTAAGATTACTTATTACCAATTACTCATTACTAATAATTAATAATCAGCCGGAGCCTCTAAGTATAACTGTTTGAATGCTGTTTCCAGTTGTTCATCATTCGGAGCTTTTCCGTGCCAAGCGTGAGTTCCCATCATATAATCTACACCGTAACCCATTTCTGTATGAAGAATAATGGCTACCGGTTTTTCTTTTCCGGTTTCTGTTTTTGCTTTTTCAAGAATGGCAATTACCGCCTCAAGGTCGTTACCGTTTTTCTCTTCCAGAACTGCCCATCCGAAGGCTTCCAGTTTTGCATGAAGATTTCCTAAAGAAAGTACGTTATCCGTACTTCCGTCGATCTGTTGTCCGTTATAATCGATGGTAGAAATAATATTGTCTACTTTTTTGGCTGCTGCATACATAAATGCTTCCCAAACCTGACCTTCCTGCAATTCGCCATCGCCATGAAGAGAGTAAACCAAAGAGCTGTCTCCGTCCAGTTTTTTACCCTGAGCAACACCCAAAGCTACAGAAAGCCCCTGTCCTAAAGAACCTGAAGCTACTCTTACGCCCGGAAGACCTTCGTGAGTCGTCGGGTGACCCTGTAATCTTGAATCTAATTTTCTGAATGTACTAAGCTCCTGAACCGGAAAAAATCCGAATCTTGCCAAAGTAGAATAGAATACCGGAGAAATATGTCCGTTAGAAAGATAGAAATGATCTTCATTTTTACCTTCCATCGTGAAAGGAAGATGATAGTTCATTACCTTTCCGTAAAGGGCTGTGAAATATTCAGTACAACCTAAACTTCCTCCCGGGTGACCGGAATTTACAGCATGAACCATTCTTAAAATGTCTCTTCTGATTTGTGTAGTAAGAGATTTTAACTCTTCAATACTTTTACTCATTATATAAGATTTATTTGTATGCGAATTTACAATTTTTTAATGGCTTACGGAAATGGAAAAATCCGCGCTGAAAAGTGCGGATTTTTATTATTTAAAAAGAAGTCTGTTTAAAGTTTTTAATAGAATTCTAAATTTAAGTTTCAAACGCAAAGTCTTTATTTTCAGAGTTAATATTTTAAGATAAGCAAAGTGAAGCAGATTTCATCTGTCATTAAGCGAACGCTTCATCATCCGTCTCTGACGGAAATATCTTTGCTCAACTTCTCAAAAAAAACAACAAGGTTTCTTTGCGTTTAATAATTATATATACTGCACTTTTTACTAACCACAAAAAGAACTGTATTCGTCTGAAAATTATTTTTTAATTTGTTTCAACAGGTTTAAGACATTGATTATTTCTAAACAATCTTCAGATAAGATTTATGTCTTACGATCCACAGTCCAATGAAAGTTAGTAACCCGTTCAGAACAATTAATTCTACCCCGATTCTGTAATCCGTATATGTTGTTACCAGATAGTTGATGATATACGTTGCAACCGGAGCTAAAATCGTTACCGCCAAAATTGAATATTTCCTTGAAATCTGAAACTTTGTGAAAATTCCGAAGGCGAAAAGTCCTAAAAGCGGTCCGTAAGTATATCCTGCAATCTCCATGATGAGGTAAACAATCGATTTGTCATTCAAAGCTTTAAAGACCATGATCAGAATAAAGAAAATGATCGTAAACGTTAAATGAACCTTCATACGAAGTTGTTTTTTCTCTTTCTCCGTTTTGTTTTTATCTTCATTAAGATTCAAAAGATCTACGCAATATGAACTTGTAACAGCAGTTAAAGCGCCATCCGCAGAAGGAAATAGAGCGGAAATTAATCCGATAATGAAAATAACGGAAATAATCATCGGGAAATGTCCCTGAAGCGATAAAGCGGGAAACAGATCGTCTCCCATGATATTTTTAATGTTACCCGCAGAATCTTTGAACCCGAAGATGTTGGTAACGGATTCTCCGTCTATTTTTCCATATTCTGCACCGTTCTGCAAAGCAAAAAGATAAAGAAGACCTCCTAAAAACAGGAATGCCAGATTCACAAAAAGCAGTGTTCCTGCGAAAGTGAGCATATTTTTCTTTGAATTTTTAAGATTATCCACAGAGATATTTTTCTGCATCATTTCCTGATCCAGTCCTGTCATTGCAATTGTAATGAAAATTCCCCCTAAAATCGTTTTCAGAAAAAATGTTTTAGAATTCGGATCAAAATTGATGAAGTGAGTATAATTTTTCTGCTCTAAAATAGTATACGCTTCGCCTAATGATAAATTTAAATGCGATAAAATATAAACGATACACGCAATGAGACTGATAATCATGAATGACGTCTGCAAAGTATCGGTAATCACAATTGTTTTTACACCGCCTTCAAACGTATATAAAAGCACCATTAAAAGGAGAACTAAAGCGGTAACCCAGAAAGGAACGCCCAAACCTTCTAGAAGAAAAATCTGAAGAACGTTGACCACTAAATATAACCTTGCCGTTGCACCAATTGCCCTTGAAATAATAAAAAATATAGAGCCGATCTTATGCGCTTCGACATTGAATCTTTTGCCTAAATACGTATAAATCGAGGTGAGGTTCATTTTGTAATACAGCGGAAGAAGAATTGCGGCAACAATAAAATATCCGATGAAAAAGCCGATCACCATCATATAATATTCGAATCCGCCGTAGATGTATTCACTTCCGGTCATTTTTCCGACTGTTCCGGGAACGGAAATAAATGTTACTCCGCTTAAGCTGGTTCCGATCATTCCGAAAGCAACGAGCCACCATTTACTTTTTTTATTCCCGATAAAAAACGACTGATTATCAGAATTTCGGCTTGTAAAATAAGAAATAACCAAAAGTCCGATGAAATAGACAAAAACAAACAGCAAAAGAACAGTTCCGGAATTCATGCTTTAATTTAAATTTTAGCAAATATAGTTTTTTTCTGTTCTGCCTAAAAAGAAAAAACCTTCAGGATATATTTCCGGAAGGTTTTATATGTAATGTTGAAGTTAAGGCCGAGAACTCAGAAGCTCAAACTTAACGTCAACCTTAGCCTAAAACTAAGCCTGAGTCTTATTTACCAGAACATCCTGAAGTTCTTCATGCTTCTGGAAAGTAGCCTTGGCAAAAGGACAAAGCGGAATAATTGTTTTTCCGTTCTTTCTTGCAAAATCTACTGCTGCAAGAAGCATTTCTTTCCCAACGCCTTTTCCGTTGTATGCTTCTTCAACTTCGGTGTGATCGATGATGAATCTTTCTTCTCCAGCCCAGGTGTATGTCATTAATCCTGCATGGTTTCCGTCTATGAATGCTTCAAAATTTCCGTGTTTCGGATCGTTGGTTTGTTTTACTTCAATCATATTATGAAAATTTGGTTAGTATTTCTATATCGTTTGTAAGAATTTTATGAATCGGACACGCATCCGCTATGGCATGAAGTCTTTTCAGTTGTTCATCATCAAGATTTGTGCCTTCAAAGCTGATGTCTCTTTTGAAAATGGCTCTTTTCGTTAAAGGAAAATTTTCCAGTTCCACTTCAACGTTTATTTTTTCTACGCTCCATTCTTTTCGGTCGATGTACATTCTCAAGGTTGCCGCTGTGCAGCTTGCTAGGGAAGTGGCAAGAATTTCAAAAGGATTGAAGCCTTTATTTCCGCCGCCTTTGTCTACGGGTTCATCTGTAATCAGCGTGTTTTCTCCCGCAACAACTTCGGTGTAGTATTTTTCTGTTCCCAGACTTGCTTTTACTGTGATTGCCATTATTTTTTGGTATTGAATTGATAACTCAGTGCTCCTGAAGGACACAGGTCGATTTGGTTTTTAAGTTCTTCTGCGGTTGCATTTTCAGGTTTCAGCCACGGTCTTTCTTTCGGGTTATACACTTTCGGAAGTGTTTTTACACAAACGGCGGCGTGGATGCACTTTTTGGGTTGCCAGAGCACGGTAATCTCTCCGTTTACATATTCGTGTGTTTCCATATCAATTTTCGTTTAAAGTTTTTTCTATTCGTCTGTCCGGAATCAGCCAGAGCAAAGCAACCGTATAATATAGTGCTACAGCAATATAAGGATAAATAAATGAAACAATAATTCCTGAAACATAAAGCACTATGGATGCGTTTTCCTTAAAACGGGAAGCAATGGCCTGTTTCAGCTTAGAGCTTTCCCCTTCGGATTTTATGATGGCATTTTCCAGAATCGTATAGGCAATCGCACAAAGTCCCAGTCCGAATCCGTAAGTGGCTACCGGATTTTTGGCAAAATGTGTTTCTCCGATCCATTCCGTTGCAAAAGGCATTAATGAAAGCCAGAACAGCAGATGGAGGTTTGCCCAGAGAACTTTTCCATTTACTTTTTTCACTGTCTGAAAAAGGTGATGATGATTGTTCCAGTAAATTCCTACATACAGAAAGCTGAAAATATACGCCAGAAATTTAGGAATAAGCGGTTTAAGGCTTTGCCAGTCATTTCCTTCCGGAACTTTCAGTTCCAATACCATAATCGTGATGATGATCGCAAGAACCCCATCACTGAAGGCTTCTAATCTTCCTTTGGTCATTATTTGCGGATCGTATTTTTGAAATTTTCCACTTTACTGTTCAGCTCTTTCAGCATTTCAGGGTTGATAACGCCGCTTTCCAGATCAAAATTTTCATAAAATTTAGGAAGCGAAAAAGTTTCTTTGATATCCGCTCCGAAATTCGGGAAAAATATTTTTGCTGTATTCATCACATTTCCGCCGCCGTAACCTCCCGGAGAAGTGGACATCAGAAACATCGGTTTTTCCTGAAAAACCTTCACGTTGATTCTTGAAGCCCAGTCGAAAACGTTTTTAAAAGCAGCACTGTAAGATCTGTTGTGTTCCGCAAGCGAACAGATAATCACGTCGCATTCTTCTATCGCTTTCAGAAAATGGTGTGCTTCTTCCGGAAAACCTTTCTTTTCACGGTCTACGGAAAAAACAGGCATATCAAAATCATTCAGATCAATCAGATTGATTTCTTCATCCTGAAAATCTTTTAGAACGAATTTTACAAGTTCCCTGTTGATGGAAGTGGAAGACGTACTTCCTGCAAATGCTAATATTTTCATCAAGTATGATTTTAAATTGTTACGGTTTTCTGTTTAAAATAGCTTTTGGAAGCGGGACATATTCATTTTCATCTCCAGGAACCAAAGGAAAAGCATCGTGGTTCTGGTCGTGCCAGTTCACTTTTGCCTGATCGATCAGTTCTTTTTCGGAATTTACAAAATTCCAGAATATAAACCGCTCTTCTTCAAATGGTTCGCCACCGAAAAGATAAACCGTTCCGTTTTCGCTCATGTCAAATTCGCAGAGTTGGGTGTTTTTGGCAATCATCAGTTGTTTAGATCCGTAAGAATTTCCGTCAGTAGAAACAGTTCCGTCCAGAACGTACATGGCAGCTTCTCCGTAAAGATCTTTCCCAATGCTGATCTTTTTTGCCTCTTTGGTTTTAATTTCAATATAAAACAGCTTGCTGTGAACCGGAACCGGCGATTTTTTTCCAAAAGCTTCTCCTGCAATTAATTTATACTGAATTCCGTCTTCCTCCCAAACCGGAATTTCATCTGCTTCAATGTGGTGGAATGTGGGTTCAGACTGTTCCAGATGTTTCGGAAGTCCTACCCAGATCTGGAATCCGTGAAGTCTTTTATCAGAATGCCGCAGGTATTCCGGAGTTCTTTCAGAGTGTACCACACCTTTTCCGGCAGTCATCCAGTTTACGGCTCCCGGTTTTATTTCCAGAGCACTTCCGATGCTGTCTCTGTGAAAAATAGATCCTTCCAGAAGATACGTTAATGTTGAAAGCCCGATGTGCGGATGCGGCGGAACATCCAGATTCTGATAATCTTTTAAGTCGGATGGTCCCATATGATCGATAAAAACGAAAGGTCCGACTGCTCTTTTTTCACGGAAAGGCAATAATCTTCCGACCAGAAAGTTTCCGATGTCCGCAGATTTTTCTTCTATAATAAGTCCGATGTTTGACATGATGTGCGTGATTTATTTGTATTAATTTTTAATTTAATTTTGAATTCTTAAATGAGGATTTTGCAAGTTGAATGTTTATAGATTCCCATACACTACGATTTCTTCTGCGAATCTCAGTTTGGAATTGAACCATTTAATCAGATTTCGTAAAAATAATTCTTCATCCGCTGTTTCTACAGGTAATCTTGCGATCTGATTTACAATTTTTCTCATCGTTTCATTTTTATATCTGTTATGACTTGTGATGTCAAACGTTTCAGAATTGGCAGCTTTAAAAATGTCAATTACATAATCAAAATCTTTAGATTGAATAAAGATGCCCCTGTCTGTTGGGATGTAATATTTTTCCAGACTGCTGTTTTCAGCCCATAATATAAATCCTATTTTATGAATTTGCTGATTTGGTGTTGCTGTAAGATATAAGATTTTTTCCTGAATTTTTTTCATGGCTTTCTCTTCATCATGCTTACAGATATGGTAATATTTTTTTGCAGTTTTATCATCACATTCAGTTAATCTGCATATCGTATTAATTTTGTTGCGATGAAATTCCTGTATGCTTAATTCTACATCATTATTGTTTCTCTTCAGGAGTTTTTGGGCTGAATGTAAAGGAATGTTTATTCTGTTTCTCAGTTCTTTAATCGTATTAGTTTCCATGTTTTATTTAATGGCTTGAAATAATTAGTAAATTATCCGGGTATTTTCCGAACCATCGTCTAAATATATAAAATTAATAAAAAGAACAGCTTGATGATGATTTTTAATTAAAATTAATCTGCAAGATAACCGAATCTCCCTAAATTGAAATCTTCAAAAGCCTGCATAATTTCTTCTCTGGAATTCATTACAAAAGGTCCGTGAGGAAAGATAGGCTCATTTAAAGGCATTCCGCTGATGATTAAAACGATTGAGTCTTCTTTTGCTTCTATAGTGAAATCCTCTCCTTCATTTTGAAACAAAACGAGATGATTGAGTGGTGTTTTTTCTTCATTATTAATGACAATACTTCCTTCTATCACCAATGCAGCAGTATTGAAATTTTCAGGAAAGCTGAATGCTGCTTTTCCACCATTTTTCAGTTTTGCATTCATCATGTGAACCGGACTGAAGGTAAAAGCGGGACCTTTCTGATTTTGATATTCTCCGGCAATCACTTCAATATGTCCGTTTTCTCCAAGATCCACTTTTGTCATATCCGAATTTTTAATTGCCTGATATTTCGGACAGCTCATTTTATAAACCGACGGAAGGTTTACCCAAAGCTGTACCATCTGGAAAATTCCGCCATCTTTTGCCCATTCTTTTTCATGATATTCTTTGTGAAGAACACCTTTTGCGGCAGTCATCCACTGTACATCGCCCTCACCGATAATCCCGCCACCTCCTGCGCTGTCATGGTGCTGCACTTTTCCTTTATACGCTATGGTTACAGTCTCAAAACCTCGGTGCGGATGAACGCCCACTCCGCGAGGCTGATCTGTTCCGTTAAAGTGAAATTTTGAATTGTAATCGAGCATAATGAACGGATCCATCCTTTTCATATTCATTCCCTGAACGCCCGGAATAAAATTATGAACCCTAAAACCGTCGCCCACAAAATGCGCAGGTTTCGGAGATACTATCTTTTCTATTTTTTTAGTTGCCATAATATGGTTGTATTATGAAGCAAAGGTATCTTAAGCAAAAATCCTGTACATTGATCTGTGTTAATAAGGGTGATTGATTGATGATTAATGATTGATGATTGCGCTGAGCGGATGTTTTCCAGTTTTTTATTTGGGATTTAAAAAATTCCACTCCTTTGGAGGGGTGGCGAAAATTTCGAAGAAATTTTTGACGGGGTGGTTCCAGAAATAAAGCTGTAATTTCCTGTTGAATAATGTTCTCCACAAT